>SXON01000094.1 GCA_005778355.1 Pseudomonadota bacterium
CGCTCATCCAAGCGGCGACGCTGGTCACCTCCGGCATCTACATGCTCTTCCGGCTCAACGTCCTCTCCGTGCTGGCGCCGGCCGCGCTCGCGACGGTCGCGACCATTGGTGCGCTCACCGCCTTCATGGCCGCCACCATCGCCGTCACCCAGAACGACATCAAGAAGGTGCTCGCCTACTCCACCGTGTCGCAGCTCGGCTTCATGTTCCTCGGCGTGGGCGTGGGCAGCTTCGTGGGCGGCTTCTTCCATGTCGTGACACACGCCTTCTTCAAGGCCCTGATGTTCCTTGGCTCGGGCTCCATCATCCACGCCCTGCATCACGAGCAGGACATGCGGAAGATGGGCGGCCTGGCGAAGTACATGAAGCTCACCTTCTTCACCTTCGCCTGTGGCTACGTGGCGATCATCGGGGTGCCGGGGACCAGCGGCTTCTTCTCGAAAGACGAGATTCTCTGGCTCACGTTCATCACCCCGGCCTTCGAGAGCCTGCCGCTGGGGACGGTGATGCCCAAGGTGCTGTGGGCCATCGCCACAGCCACCGCGCTCTTGACGGCATTCTACATGAGCCGACTGATGTTCATGACCTTCGCGGGCAGCTACCGCGGAGGCCACGCCGATCACGGCCATGGACATGGTCACGACGATCACGGTCATGGGCATGGCCACGGCCACAAGCCGCACGAGTCGCCGATGATCATCGTCGCTCCGCTGGCGGTCTTGGCGCTCCTGTCACTCGTGGGTGGCGCGCTCAACCTCCCGCACTGGGCGGCGGAGCACGGCTTCTTGCATCACTTCCTCGGGCCGGTGTTCCACCACTCCGAGGCAATGATCCCGTTCCCGACCGACAATCCACTGGAGTTCCCGCTCATGGGGCTCACGCTCCTCGGGGTGGTGGCGAGCGTGGCGTTGGCCTACCGCCTGTACGTGCAGCAGCCGGAACTTCCCGCTCAGCTCGCCGCGAAGATGAAAGCTCTCCACCAGGGCTCGCTCAACAAGTGGTTCGTCGACGAGATCTACGAGATGGCGATCATTGGCCCCATCCTGCACGCCTCGCGGCAGGTGCTCTGGGCAGTGATCGACGTCCAGATCATCGATGGCGCCGTCAACGGCGTGGCCGCCGCGGCCCGCAAGGCCGGCGAGGCCCACGGCAAACTCGGCAGCGGCAAGCTGCAAGCCTACGCACTCTCCATCGCGGCCGGCGCGGCTCTGCTCGTCACCGCCTACGCGCTCGGGTGATCCGATGATGCTCTCGCTGGTCACCTTCCTCCCCATCCTCGCCGCCGTCGTGGTGGCGGCCGCGCCGCAGGGCGTGGCGAAGCCCTTGTCACTCGGCGCCTCGTTGGCGATCTTCCTCGCCTCGATCCCGCTCTGGTTCGGCTTCGACCCGGTGGGCGCCGAGTACCAGTTCGTGGAAGACATGGCCTGGATCGAGGCCTGGGGTGTGCGCTACCACCTCGGTCTCGACGGCGTGTCGCTGCTCCTGGTGTTGCTCACCACCGCGCTCACCCCGCTCATCCTCCTGAGCGCCTTCTCCGGTGTGTCGCAAAACTACCGCGCCTACGCGGCGCTGATGTTGGCGCTCGAAGGCGCGATGATCGGCACCTTCGTTGCGCTCGACACCTTCCTGTTCTACGTGTTCTGGGAGCTGGTGCTCTTGCCGATGTACTTCCTCATCGGCCTCTGGGGCGGCGAGCGGCGCATCTACGCGGCGGTGAAGCTCTTCATCTACACCATCGCGGGCTCGCTGCTCATGCTGGTGGCGCTGATCGGGCTCTACTGGGCGCATCACGACCAGACCGGCGCGTGGTCGACCGACCTCGCCGATCTGTTGCGCCTGTCGCTCACCCCGAGCACGCAGCTCTGGATGTTCAGCTGCCTCGCGATCGCGTTTGCGATCAAGGTGCCGATGTTCCCGGTGCACACCTGGTTGCCCGACGCCCACGTCGAGGCGCCCACCGGCGGCTCCGTGGTGCTGGCCGGCGTGATGCTCAAGATGGGCACCTACGGCTTCTACCGTTTCGCGATCCCCTTGTTCCCCGACGCGGTGACGGCGTGCGGCCCGGTGCTCATTGGGCTCTCGGTCATCGGCATCGTCTACGGGGCGCTGGTGGCGATGGTGCAAGACGACGTGAAGAAGCTCGTCGCCTACAGCTCGGTGTCGCACCTCGGCTACGTGATGCTCGGGCTGTTCGCGCTCAACGCGCCTGGCATGTCGGGCGGCGTGTACCAGATGCTCAGCCACGGCGTGAGCACGGGCGCGCTCTTCTTCCTCGTGGGCGTGCTCTACGAGCGCCGGCACACGCGCAAGATCGTCGACTACGGCGGCCTCACCAAGGTGGTGCCCAAGTTCGCCTTCATCTTCATGGTGATCACCTTCTCGAGCATCGGGCTCCCCGGCCTCAACGGCTTCGTGGGCGAGTTCCTCATCCTCATCGGCGCCTTCCAGTACGCGCCTCTGCCCACGGCGGTGGCCGCGAGTGGTGTCATCTTCGGCGCCATCTACATGCTCTGGGTTTTCCAGCGGATGATGTTCGGCCCGCTCACCAACGCGGCCAACAAGGAACTCACCGATATCAACGCTCGGGAAACGCTCTACCTCGCGCCGCTGGTGGCGCTGGCGCTGGTGATGGGCCTCTTCCCGCAGCCCTTCCTCGACCGCATCAACCCCTCGGTCGACCGCGTGGTCGCCCGGATGGAGGGTCACTTCGACCGGTCGCCCTACGCCGACTTCGACGGTTGCCTGCCGCCCTGGCTGGTCGAGCGGGAGGCGCCGTCACCGGCCGCTGCCGAGGCCCCGTCTCACGCGCCTGCGGCCACTGAAGGGGGTCACTAATGGACACCTCTCTGGTTCTCGACTCCATGGTGATGGCGGCGCCGATGCTCCTGGTCTCGGCGATGGGCATCGTGCTGATGGTCATGGCTGCGGTGATGAAGCCGCTCTCGCCCACGGTTGGCTGGGGCACCACGCTCGCCACCCTCGCGGCGGCGCTCGGCCTTGTCGCCCTCCAGGCGGGCGACCCGGCAGCCGAGGCTTTCGCGGGCATGCTGCGGGTCGACCTCTACGGCCACTTCTTCGCCGTCGTGTTGTTGCTCGCCGCCATCTTCTCGCTGCTCATCGCCGCCGACTACATGGAGCGCATCGGCGTGCGCGTGGGCGAGTTCTACGCGCTTTTCCTGTTCGGTGTGTCGGGCATGCTCGGCATGGCCTACGCCAATGACTTGATGATGGTCTTCATCGCGCTCGAGGTGATGAGCATCGCCCTGTACGTGCTCTGCGCCATCAAGCGCGCCGATGATCGCGCGGTGGAAGCAGGCTTCAAGTACTTCATCCTCGGCGCCTTCTCCTCGGCGATCATGCTCTACGGCGTGTCGCTCTTGTATGGGGTGACGGAAACCACCTCGCTCTCGCAGCTCGCCGGCTGGCTGGCGACGCACCCCGAGACGAATAGCGTGCTCGCGGTGGGCGGCGTGTTGGTCATCGTGGGCTTCGGCTTCAAGGTGGCGAGCGTGCCCTTCCACCTGTGGACGCCCGACGTGTACCAGGGCGCACCCACGGCGGTGACCGCGCTCATGGCCAGCGGCGTGAAGGCCGCGAGCTTCGCCGCCTTCGGTCGCTTCGTGATCGGCGCGCTCGGCAACGACGCCGCCACCTGGGAGATGGCCCTCTGGCTGATGGCCGCGCTCACGATGCTCGTCGGCAACGTGGCCGCGCTGGTGCAGGACGATCTCAAGAGGATCCTCGCCTACAGTTCGATCGCGCACGCGGGCTACCTGCTCATGGCGCTCTCCTCGGTGGGCGGCATGGGGGCCGACCAGAACCCGGCGCTCGGCTCGCTGGGCTTCTACCTCCTGGCCTACACCTTCATGAACGCCGGCGCCTTCGCGGTGCTCTCGCTCATGACCAAGGACGGCGACGACAACACCGGCATCGATGCGCTGGCTGGCCTCGGCAAGAGCCACCCCTGGCTCGCGGCAGGCCTCTCGCTGTGCCTCGTCTCGCTGGCCGGGATCCCGCCCACGATGGGCTTCGTGGGCAAGTTCTACCTGTTCAGCAGCGCCGTGGGCGCCGGGCAGGTCGGTCTCGCGCTGGTGGGCGCCATCGGCGCGGCGGCGGGCGTGTACTACTACCTGCGGCCGATGATCTACATGTACATGCGTGATGGTCACCCCGAGGTCGCGACCGACGGCCGCGCGCGCATCGCGCTCGCGGTGTCCTGCGTGGCGATCTTGGTGCTTGGGCTCATGCCCGGCGCGGTGCTCGCGGCTGCCGACGCGAGCGTGCGGGCGGTGCTGGGGTAGGCGCTACCAGCGCGTCGCGTGTAGGACCGTGATCGTGATGGTCAGCGTGAGCGTGATCGTGCTCGTGATCGTGATCGTGGTCGTGACTCGTTGAGCGTCGAAGCGTTCGTCGATCGGTAGGTCGCAGTCGTCGTTCGTCGTGGTGAGCTGCGAGATCGTCGCTCGCCTCGGGCTCCTCGTCGGGCCGGGTCTGCGCGCGCCCCCCGCACAAGTGCGGGGCGCGCTTGCCCCGTCCCACCGAGGAGCCAAGCTGTCCGAGTCCACCGTCGTCTTTCCCCACAACAACCTCGAAGTACATCGAGTGGCGCTCGAGTTCACGGTCGCCGCCTGGAAGATCGCGGAGCAGATCCCGCGCGGCGGCGGTCCGGTCGCCGACCAGTTGCGGCGCGCGTCGGTCTCGACCGTCACCAACATCGCGGAGGGCGCCAATCGGCCGGCGCTGGGGAGAAATGCCAGAAGTTCTCCATCGCCCGTGGCGAGGTGGGCGAGGCGGCCGCGGCGCTCGAACTCGGCGTGGCTCTCGGGTTGGTACCCGTCGGCGAGGCGGAGGCGGTGCGGGTGCTGGTTGGGCGGGTGGGCGCGATGCTCACGCAACTCATCCGGCGGTGGGGTCGGTAGCGCACGCCCTGGTACACGGAACGACCACGCCCGACCATCACGGCCCACGATCCACCCCTCCACCCGCCTAGGGCGCACCATCACGATCACGATCACGATCACGACGATCCGCCGCCGCAAGCACAGCCGCCCCGCGAGGCGCTCGCGAGTGCGCCCGAGCGTCATCTGTGCGGCGCGCGCGCGCCGCGCTCCTAGCGTGGACTGCGGTCGCGAATCCACGCCGCCAGGCCCGCGTTGTCGAGGCGGCCGTCGGCAACGGCCATCATCACGGCGTACAGTTCCTCGGGGTCGACCCGGAATTCGATCCCGTTGACCTCCAGGAAGGTCAGCAGGACCGCGAGCGCCACCCGCGTGTTGCCGTCGAGGAAGGGGTGGTTCTGGGCAAGGTGGAAGCTGTAGGCCGCGGCCATCTCGAAGGTGTCGCGGTGGCGGTACTCGCCGCCAAAGCTGGCTTCGGCCTGGGCGAGCGCAGAGAGCAGGAGGCCCTCGTCGCGGAACCCGGGCGTGCCGCCGTGCAGCTCGATCAGCGCCCGGTGGAGGGCCAGCGCCTCCGCGGAAGTGGGGAACGTCACTGGGCCAGCTTCCGAAACACGTCGGCGTAGCGCGAGATCACGCGTTCACCGGCCTCCATCACCTCGGGGCGGAGCGCCTCGACGGGGCTGATGACGATGGCGCCGCGTTCCACGCGGACGGTCACCTGGTCGCCGCGGTGCAGGCCGGCCGCGAGCAGGACCTCGGGCGGGAGGATGATCCCGGTGGAGTTGCCAATGCGTTGGATGGTCTTGAGGGCGATGGTCATGGGGCGTCCCCGTAAGACGCAATGTATTACTCACGTAGAACGGGAGTGACAGCAGTCGGAAGCGGTCGTGGGCTGGGCTCGGCGCGTGGCTCCACTCCTGATAGTGGCCTCGGTGCTGGCAGCGGAGGCGGGGGAGCCCACGCCAGGGGCTGCGGACTCTGGGGAAGAGAAGCCGAGGCCAGCCTCGCGCTCTTCGAACGGTTTCGCCAGCGCGGAGGAGATGGCTCGTTGGGCTGAGGAGCGCCGGGAGGCCGAGGAGGAGTTGGCCCGCCTGCGAGCGAGGGGCGACGAGGTCGGCCTGCTGGCGCGCCTCCTGCGGGATGCCGTCATCGACCTCGGTGCCCCCGCGGCCCGGAGCCTCGAGATCGCGGAGGCGCTGCGAGGGCAAGACTACCCGATCCTCGCGCTTGCGTTCGACGACAGCAACCTGGACGCTTTCCTCGACCAGCTGAAGCGCCCGTGGTTGGACTGCCACCCGGCCCGCGGCAACGTGACCTGGAAGCGCTTCACGCGCGGCATCTACCGGGAGCTCGACCGCGCGATGACCGAACCTGACCCTCGCTGGCAAGAGGGGGCGATGAGGCGACTCGCGATGGAGGGAACCCGCATGTTCGTCCACGTCGCCGAGGAGGTCGCGGAAGGACGGGCCTTCGTCGCGGGCGGGTGCGACGCGCGGTACCGGGAGATGCCTGATCCGGTGCTCTGAGTCGCGGATGCCGTCGCAAGCGTAGATGTTCTGAGCAGATGCCATCGCGAGCGCAGGTGCTTCCAGCGGCATCCTGGCTGCCCGAAGCGGCCGCGCAGCCGCGCCCGCGAACGGACAAACGCCGTGAAACTGACAGTGTCTCCATCCCCAGCCCCGATCCCACCCTCGACCTGGCCTCCCAGGCGCCGTGCGAAGCATCACCGCTCACGACGGTGCACGCCCAGAGCATCACCGCTCACGACGCGGCGACACGAGGAGTGTCGTGGTAGCCTCGCTGCGATGTCCAGGACCGAGCGGCCGGCTCCGTGACACCCCTGCTGTTTCTCGCACTCGCCCGGGCGGGTGAACATCCCCCGGTTCCGCCCGGCGAGCTGCCTCCGGTCCCCGCCAGCGAGGCGCCATCCGGTGTCGCGGGCGAGGCGCCACAGGGCGCGCCCGTTCCGCCGCACGCGGGGGGCTCCACCATCGATGGCTACATGAACGATCTGCGAATGGCCGTGAACCCGAGGTGGAAGGAGCGACTCGAACTGATGACGGCGGAAATCCCGGGAGGCACCTACGCCACGACCGTTGATGTCACGCTCGACGCCGACGGAGTTCTTGTCACGGTGGTGGTGAGTCATCCCAGCGGCCGGGAGGGCTTCGACCAGTGCGTGGTTGACGCGTTCTGGCTGGCCTCTCCCTTCGAACCACCGCCACCCGAGCTCCTCGTCGGCACGCGGTTCGTGCCGCCCCCCTTCGACTTCGTCGTGATCGCCGATAGGAGGCGGTAGGCGCCAGATACCGTCGAGCAGGGGGTGGTCCTCGGCGAGGTGGAAACGGTGGGAAGCGGACATCTCGAAACGGTCGCGGCGGAGGTACTCACCGCCCATGCTCGCCTCGGCCTTGGCGAGCGCCGAGCGGAGGAGCCCGTCGGGCCAGGGTAGCTGGGGTAGCCGCTGCCCGTGATCGCCCTCCTGCTGGTGGCGGTGGTGCCGCGGCAGGAGGCCGGGGAACCACGTCCGCCTCGGTCACGAGCCATGCTGACGTACGACTTCCGCGACGCGTCGGAGGAGGGGGAGTACGATGCCGTCGCGTGGGCAGGGGCGCAGCCCGTCGGCGAGATCGTCTGGACCGACTCGACGAGCTCGCGACGGCCGCGCGTTCCGGGGTCCTGCGGTCGTGCTCCCGTCCGCCGTCGCGAGCGATCACCGACTGAGTGGGAATCGTCGGGAGCGCAGGATGCCTGAACTGGCACGCCGCGCGCCCTCCGCCTTGCCGCTCGGCCTGGCACTGCCGCTCGCCTACGGACAAACGCCGGTAGTTTTCCGCTCGCGTGGTCTCGTCGTCGCCCGCCGTCCGGCTCAGCCTGCTTGTCCTTGCGACGATTCCGGTTCGACCCGCATCCGCTTGCGACGCCAGCCCCGTGAGCCGGTGGCCGCCCCTCGCCGAGCCGGACTCGGTCGACCGCAGCACCCTCGTCATGGAGGCGACCGTTCAGATAGGAGGGTTGATGGTCTGGTTCGACAGGAGAGTCCATCAGTATGCGGCTCGATGGCCCACGAGTATGCAGCGACTGCGCGTTCCGTTGGTGGAGACCTGGCGGTGGTGACACGTGCTGGCCCCCTGGTCGCGCTGTCGATTGCGGCCGCGCTGTTCCCCCACGCAGCCGCCGCCGGAGCACCTAGCCAGTCGCGATCAGGATCTGTCGACGTCGAGGGCGACTTGGCAGCCGGCAATTACCACGCGGTCGTCAGGTTCGGGCTCCCCTTGTTTGGCGATCCGGCCCACTCGCCGCGGCGCGCGGAAATTCTAGGCCTGGCCCTCGACGCATTGAACTTTCCCGCCTCTGCGGAGACTTTCCGCGACCCGCTAGGATCCCGCGCACTGCCAGAGAGCGTGACCACTCGGTGGCAGGACTGCGACATCGCTGGGGGAGATGCCGCTCTGGGCGCGCTGATGTCGGCCATGGTGCTGGAGGGTGCTCGATTACGCCAGGTGCCGGCTCAGGGGTGGGACGTGTACACCACCGAGGTGCTCGGCGAGCGGCTGCTGGCTCGCCTCGACAGCGTCGCCCGACTCGCGGTGGCCAGAAGAGTCCAGGCCGGGTTGGAGTGCAAGTACGCGAAGCCTCAGTAAAACGTCAACATCCCATAAACCCCGCCCCCGTACGCCCCACCGTGGTTCGACGCGCCGATGAGCAGGTCGAGGTTGCCGTTGTCGTCGAGGTCGCCGAGCGCCGTGTTGCTACCCGCGCCGTCGCCGCTGTCGCCCTCGAAGGTGGCGTCGGCGTCGGTGTTGTCGTAGGTGCCCGAGGCGGGCGACCAGAACAGGTAGGCCTCGCCGCCCGAGCCCGACGCCGAGGCGCCGATGAGCAGCTCCGCCGCGCCGTCGTTGTCGAGGTCGCCGGCGCTGGGGCCCATGCCGAAGTAGCTGCCGCGGCTGCCGGTGATGACGATGTCGCCGCTCGACACGTCGGTACCGCCCGCGGCGGGGCCGTAGACCACCGACATGATGCCGGTGCCGCCGCCGTAGCTGTAGCCGCCGACCACCGCGTCGGCGAGACCGTCGCCGTCGACGTCGCCCTGGGCGAAGGTGCGACCCTCGCCGAGGTAGGACGAGGCGGACGACGAGTACACGTAGCCGTCGGCGTCGGTGGCGGTGTCGATGGAGCCCTCCGCCGGCCCGTAGATCAGGTAGACCGTGCCACCGCTCGGGGCGCCGGTGCTCGCGTAGGGCGCGGCGATGAGGATGTCGCCGATACCGTCGCCGTCGTGGTCGCCTCCGGCCCGCACCCAGCGGCCCATGTAGCTCGAGGCGTCGGGACCGATGATCACGCCGTCGGCGTCTTCGGTCAGGTCGTAGCTGCCCGAGACGGGCCCGTACTTGATGTAGCCGGCGCCCGAGGCGAAGCCGCCGCCCTCGTCGGTGTAGTAGGCCCCCACCACGAGGTCCTCCACGCCGTCGCCCGTCACGTCGCCGATGTCGCAGCCGTGGCCCGCGTAGATCGCCTGGTGTCCCACGAACTCCACGCCGAAGTCGTTCTCCAAGGTGGTGTCCTGGTCGGCCGGCCCCATGACCACCACGATGCCCTGCGTGCCGCCGTAGGGCGCGCCGAAGCCCACGTCTTCGAGGCCGTCGCCGTCGACGTCGCCCATGCCGATGCTGCGACCGGGGCCCGAGTAGGCGCTGGCATCGCTCGTGTGGGTGGTGCCCTGGTCGGTGGCGTCGAAGGTGCCGCTATAGGGGCCGAAGGTGACCATGCCCCCTTGCGCCGAGTAGTGGCCGCTGAAGATGTCGTCGTAGCCGTCGCCGTTGACGTCGCCCGACTCGAGCATGTAGCCCATGCCGTAGTGCCCGTTCTCCGAGAGGAAATCGGCGTCGGTGTCGAGCGCGTAGCTGCCCGAGAAGCCGCAGTCGGGGTCTTCCCCGTCGCAGTCCTCGTCGGCACCTGACTCGCAGAACTCGGGCGCGCCCGGGTAGATCTGGTTGTCGGTGTCGTCGCAGTCGTCGCCGGTGGGGCAGACGGTATCGAAGTGGCCGTCGCCGTCGACGTCGAAGCCCTCGTCCACCGTGCCCTCGCAGCTGTCGTCCACCTCGTTGCAGCGCTCACTCGCGCCTGGGTAGGCCTCGTCGTCGCCCGGGCGGCAGTCGGTGCCGTCGAGCACCCAGCCCTCTTGCGGCAGGCAGGTGTCCTCGTAGATGTAGGGGTGCCCGTAGCCGTCGGCATCCTCGTCCTGGTACCAGCGGTTCTCCACGCCGAGGTCGGCCACGCCGTCGCAGTCGTCGTCGATGGCGTTGCAGGCCTCGTCGGCGCCGGTGTGAATCGTGGGTTCAGCGTCGTTGCAGTCACCGGCCTGGTTCACCCAGCCGGCAGCGGGCTCGCAGGTCTGGATGCCGGTGGCGTCATCGCCGTAGCCGTCGGCGTCGGCGTCGGCGTACCAGATGTCGTCGGCGCTGTCGGTGATGCCGTCGCAGTCGTCGTCGATGCCGTTGCACACCTCGTCGGCGCCGGGGTGGATGGCGGGGTCGTCGTCTTCGCAGTCGCCGCTCTGCGCCACGTAGCCGGCCTTGGTGCCGCACACGGAGATGGGGTTGCCCTCGCCGCCGTAGCCGTCGTTGTCGGCGTCGACCCAGGCGTCGGCGAACAGGCCCTCGTCTTCTTCGCCGTCGCAGTCGTTGTCGACCTCGTCGCAGATCTCTTCCGCGCCGGGGTGGATGTCGGCGTTCTCATCGTCGCAGTCGTCGGCGAGGACGACGCCGTCGCCATCGAGATCGATGGTGGTTTCCTCGTCGACCGGGCAGGCAAGAAGAGTGAGAAGGGCGATCACGAGACGCTCCGGGGCGTCGTCACCGTAGCGTCACTTTGGCCCCATCGTCCACCGTCGTCGCAGCGCGGCGCTGCCGCGGGTATACTCGCGGCGCCCCGCCCGGAGGCAGCATGCGCCACGCCCTCTTCCCCGCCCTCGCCCTCTTCCTCGCCGCCTGCGAGGATGGCCCCGCCGACGAGGCGAAGGACCGAGCCGAGTCGAGCGACAACAGCCTCGCCTTCTGGCCGCCCGAGGCGGGTCGCGCGACCACCTTCGACGCCCGGATTTCTGCCGGCGCCTCGATCTTCGACTTCGATGACGAGGGCCTCGACCTCGGCGCTGGGATCACGGTGGACGAGTTCTCCGTGCTCGACGGGTGGACAGCCACCGCCCGGGTAACCGTGGCGGCCGACGCCGAGCTGGGCGCGCGCAACGCCGAGCTCGACGTCACCGGCGGCGACTTCACCATCGAAGACGCGCTCACGATCGTCGACGACAGCTTCACGCTGAGCCCGGCGCGCGCGAAGATCGGCGAGTCGATCCAGGTGGAGTTCATCGGGCAGAACACGGAGTGGGTGGGCGCCACCACCTGGGCGGGCTTCGGCGACGGCATCGAGGTGACCGCGGTCGACGTGCTCAGCGAGAGCTTCATGATCGCCGACGTCACCGTGTCGCCCGACGCCATCCCCGGCGCGCGCGACGTGTACGTGGAGAACGGTCCCGACCTCGTCACCCAGTACGGCGCCTTCACCGTCGATCGCGTGGGCCTCTCCGCCACCTTCGACCCCGCCGAGGTGTCGCAAGGCCAGACGGCGAGCTTCACCATCGTCGGAAAAGACACCCACTTCTCGGACGACAGCGAGATCCGCTTCTTCCAGTACGGCGACGAGAAAGACGACATCGTGATCGACAACCTCACGGTGATCGACGCCGAGAACCTCTATGGCACGCTGACCGTGTCGAACGCCGCGGAGCTGGGCACGCGCGACGTGCTGGTGGAAACCGACGGCGAGGGCGTGTTCATCGAGGACGCCACCAACGTGATCGACGCCGAGATCGACATCGGCCAGATCGGCATCTCCCGATGGTTCTACGTGATCCGCGGCATCGACAACACCACCGGCGACATCACCGAGTACACCCGCGTCGGCGCCATCTTCTACCTGCCGCTCGACCCGCCCTGCCCGCCCGACCCCGAGGCCTACTGCACCAACTGGGCCGACGACGACGAAGACGGCTTCACCGACTGCTACGACAGCGACTGCGCGAGCGACCCCGCCTGCGGCGGCGGCCCGCAGCCCTACGACGCCAACGGCGTGTTCGAGACCTTCTCCTCGGGCGGCACCGCCGATTGTCCGGCCAACGAGACGGTGGACGTGGGCGACCACGTTTGGCTCGAGTCGGGCTGCAACATCGTCACCCTCGACCGCTATACTGATGGTTCTTCGGGCAGTATCTACTACACCGCCGACGTGACACTCGACGACTACTGCTTCGACCAGATGTACGACCTTCACGTGGAAGGCAACGAAGACCTCGGCATCCCCGAGGAGACCGTGGAAGACGCGCAGCCCACGGTGCCGGCCGACTTCGAGCTCTTGGAGCCCTGGTGGTGGGGCAACTTCACGCACAGCCGCGCGGAGCCGCTCACCTACTACTGGACCCCAGCGGAAACCTACCCGGACGCGATCTTCTTCACGCAGATCTCCGGCCAGCTCGTCGAGCCCAACGGGGCCTCTGGCTACGTGGGGTCTTTGCCCTGGGACGACGGCGAGCACACCTACACGGCCGACGAGCTGAGCGAGCTCGTGGCGAGCCCAGCCACCTTCGCCGCCTACTCGTACATCAAGGGCCCGGCGGTGGGCTTCAGCTTCAGCACGGTGCAGACCGAGAGCGACTCCTACGTGTACGTCCAGGGCACGGTGGTGCTCGAGTGATGCTTCTCCTCCTCGCTTGCCAGGACCAGGGATTCACGGAAGTGGCGCTCGACGCCATCGCGGTGATCCAGGGCGACTTCGACGACGCGCAGTCGGCGCTCACCCGCAACGACGTCGGGAGCCTCGACTACAACGGCTATATCGACCAGGCGACGTGGTGGGTGGGCAGCGATGATCGCCCGCAGCGCGACGACCCGGGGCGCAGCGTCGAGCAGCTCCTCACCGACGTCGATGAAGACCTCGACTGGCAGGTCGAGAACTACAACGCGGTCTTCGTCAACTCGGGTACCCGAGGCTTCAACGCCTTCCGGTACAACCTGAGCGTCGAGGCCGACGACAGCCTGCTGAAACACGAGGACGCGGTGCCCAACGTGTGCAACTGGGTCAACGGCGGCGGCTCGCTCTACGTGGGCGACTGGTCCTACGATCTCGTCGAAGCCTGCTGGCCCGACGCCATCGAGTTCTACGGCGACGACGAGGTGGTCGACGCGGCCCAGGCTGGCGCCGCCGGCGACGTGATCGCCGACGTGCCCGACGAGCGCCTGCGCGAAGATCTCGGCGCCTCCGTGGTGAACCTCGTGTTCAACTACTCGGCCTTCGCGGTGGTGGAATCGGTGGGCAGCGACGTCGAGGTGCTCGTCACGGGCGACGTGCGCTACCAGCCGGAAGGGGCCACGCTCTACGAGGAGATCGACGATTCGCCACTCGCCGTCCGCTTCGTCTCCGGTCAGGGCCAGGTGTTCTTCACCAGTTTCCACCTCGTGGCTCAGACGCCCGCGGTGACCGACGCGATCCTCTTCCGGGGCCTCGAAGGCCTGGAAGCCGGCGCGGGTAGCCAGAGCGCGGAGGTGGAGAGTGAGTAGGTTTCTCTGGGTGGTGCTGCTGGCCGGCTGCACCGAGAACAGCTTCACGCAGCTCACGAAGATCGACGTCTTCCAGCAGAATCGCAAGAACACGGTCGACGTGCTCTTGATCGTCGACAACTCGTGCTCGATGGTGGAGGAGCAGGGAAAGCTCGCCACGAACTTCGAGAGTTTCATCCAGTACTTCGACTCGGCCGACGTGGACTGGCAGATCGGCGTCATCACCACCGACATGGAGCAGGAGCAGTTCCAGGGCCACCTCATCGGCGGTGACGACGAGATCGTGCTGGTTGACAGCACGGGCACCGAGGTGGAGCGAGTGAACTACGATCACGACTGGGCGGTGACCCCGGGCGTGGCCTACGCGCTCGATCCCAGCTGGTACAACGCGGTGAGCAACGACTCTTCCTCGCACTGGTGTGCCGCCGACGCGGGCTCGCCGGGAGCAGGGAATAGCTCGTGCGGCATCGACGAGGGGGATGGTCCCAGTGATCGCTACGGCGCAGTCATTGTCACCGAGTTCATGGCCGATCCGGGCAGCGTGGCCGACGACCTCGGCGAGTGGTTTGAGCTCAGCAACGTGAGCGCGGCCGATGTCGACCTCACCGGCTGGACGGTCATCGACAACGGTCGCAACGCCTTCACGATCCCCGACGGCACCCTCATCACGGCCGGCGGTACGCTCGTGCTGGGTCGCAGCGCCGACCGCGCCGCGAACGGCGGCGTGGCCGTCGACGTGGCGGTCGGGGCCGACTTCACGCTCAACAACGACGTGCTCCTCCTCACCGACGAGACCGAGAGCCCGGCGGAGATGTTCAGCGAGATGGTGGCGCAGGGCACGAACGGATCGGGCCTCGAGATGGGACTCGAGTCGGCCTACCAGGCGCTCTACGGCGAGCACGTGACGGAGCACAACGCGGGCCTCGTGCGCGAGGAGGCCAACCTCAGCATCCTCGTGGTGAGTGACGAAGAAGATAGCTCGCCGGAGCCGGTTGACTGGTACCTGCGCGCCTTCGCCGACAAGAAGGGCGAGGCCGCCTACCGCGACCACTCGCTCATGAACGTCTCGGCGGTGGTGGGCGACACGCCGCCGCCTTTCGATGGCGAGCCAAGCTGCTCGAGTGACAGCGGCAACGCCGCCTACGGCCACCGCTACGTCGACGCGGTCACCAAGACCGAGGGCCTCGTCGACAGCATCTGCGACGAGGACTTCTCCCCCCTGGTGTCGCAGCTCGGGCTCACACTCTCGGGCTTGCAGGCCGAGTTCACCCTCTCCGCCTACCCCGACCTCGACAGCATGCTGGTGGGGCTCTACGCCACCGCCGACGAGGAGAGCAAGATTCGCGATCTCACCCTGGACGTGGACTACACCTACGTGGAGGAGCGGAACGCCATCCACTTCGAGTACGAGCAGCTGCCGGAGTCCGAGCAGTACCTCCTGGTCGAATACAAGGTCCGGAGCGGCCAATGATCGCGGCGTTCTTGCTGGTTCTGAGTTGTGCAAAGTCGACCAAGGCCGAGTGTTCGGAAGACACCCCCTGCGCCTTTGGCGAGGAGTGCATCGAGGGGCAGTGCGTGGCGAGCACTTGTGCCACGTCCACCCAGTGCGGCATCGAGCAGTATTGCGGCGCCGACAACACCTGCGTGGCCGGCTGCCAGGAAGACAGCGACTGCATGTTCGGTGACTATTGCGATACTGACGCGTCGACGTGCGTGGCCGCCGAGTGCACCGACACCCACCTCGACTGTTCACTGGGCGAGTTCTGCTCGCCCACCGGCGACTGTTACGAGGCGGGTGGCTACTACTGCCGCGACTGCGAAGAAGACGGTGACTGCGGGGGGGGCGGGAACTACTGCTACTCCGGCTACTGCGGCGTGGAGTGCGACTCCCAGAAGGATTGCCCGGCCGGCTACGATTGCGTGGGTCTCCAGGACCTGAGCGGCAATATTGTCACTCACATCTGCTTCACGGCCTGCTGGCTCTTCGAGGACCGGCAATGATCGTGCTGCTCGCCCTTGCTGCCTGCGACAGCGGCACCGACTCGGTCCCCGCGACGGTGTACGCGGGTCCGGAGATGGAGCACACGCCCCCCGCCTCGCCGAGCGAAGGGGAAGACGTCGCGCTGAGCGTGACCGCCACCGACATCGATGGCGTGGCCAGCGTCCGGGTGTACTACCGGAGCGGCACCGCCACCGCCTTCTCGCCCGCGGCGATGGAGGTCGATGGCGACACCTGGAGTGTCACCATCCCGGGGACCTCGGTCGACGATCCTGCGCTCGAGTACTATTTCGAGGCCGCCGACCTCGGCGATCCCTCCACCGAGTCGCTTCTGCCCGAGGAAGGCGAGCGCGAACCCTTCTCCGTGGCGGTGAACGTCGTGGGGCTGGCCTTCCCCTTCGTGGAGGACTTCGAGCCGGGTGACGGTGAGAGCGAGCGTTTGTCCTCGCTGGGCTGGGCCAACGCCAGCCAGGGCTTCACCGGCTACGGCTGGGAGCTCTCCACCGCCCGGACGCACGCCGGCGCCTATAGCGTCGGACACGGCCGCGGCATCGCCGACATCGACCCCCTCGACGACTGGCTCATCTCCCCGGCCATCGACCTCGGCGCGGCCCCCAGCGCCCAGGTGACCTGGTACGAGTACGGCGCCTCCGTCGACGAGGCGAGCCACACGCTCATGGTGAGCACGGGCAGCCGCGACCCGGCGGACGGCGAGTACACCGCGCTCAGCAACCCGCTCCCCGCGCCGACCGATGGCGAGTGGGCGCGCAGCGCCGCCTACGATCTGAGCGCCTACACCGGACAGGTGATCTACCTCGCCTGGCACTACGTCGGGCAAGACGCCGACGACTGGTACATCGACGACGTGGCCGTGACGGAGCTGGGCGCCGATCTCGTGGCGAGCCTCGCCACGAGCCCCGAGGTGGTCCGGCCCGGCGAGTCCGGTGTGCTCACCGTCAGCGTGACCAATACCTCCAGCGTGAGCGCCTCCGACGTATCCGTGAGCGTGGAGCTTCCCGATGGCGGCGCGTCTTTCACCAGCTCTAGCCAGCTGGTGGGCGAGATCGCCGCGGGGGCCAGCGGCACGGCGGACTTCGACTACACCGTGGGCGGCACCACCTCTGACAATCGTTACCTTCCGCTCACGGTCACGGTGTCGTCGAGCGGCGACCCGGTCGTGCTCGACGACCAGCTCCTGGTTGGCCGGGCGAGCAGCGCCAGCTTCACGTTTGACAACCTCGCCACCGGCTCCGTCCGGGTGAGCGTGGGCGTGGGCGACCTCGACGCACCTGACTACGAGCTCGAGGTCTTCGCGGGCGAGGCCGCCGAGGGGGAAACCACCTACACCGCGGACATCACCGATGCCTACGCCTCGTTGCCTCCGGCGGCAGGCGCCTTGCGTTGGTGGCTCCGCGTCGACACCGCGGAGGGCGGCACGGTCACCGACTTCGCCATCAACTACGACGCCACGGACTACGTCTCCACCGACACGCCGAGCGCTGTCGCGAGCGACAACGAGGGTGTCATTTACCTGCCGGAGCCG
The DNA here is from genome assembly GCA_005778355.1 of Pseudomonadota bacterium. Lineage (GTDB taxonomy): Bacteria > Myxococcota_A > UBA796 > UBA796 > SXON01 > SXON01. The sequence continues at coordinate 17,056 of SXON01000094.1, forward strand.
CCGGCGCCGACAATCCTCGACGTCACCAGCACCCCGGACGCGCTCGACCCAGGCAGCACCGGCGTCACGCTCGCCATCGACCTCTACAACGCCGGCGCCGATGGCAGCGGCCCGCTGGTGGCCACTCTCGCCTCCACCCACGTCGACCTGACCGTGCTCGACGGAGGTCCGGTCACCCTGGACCCGGGCGTCTTCGAGGCGGACGAGGTCCTCAACGTGAGCGGCCTGTTCTCCGTGGAGGTCTCGACCGCGCACACTGACTCCGAGCCGGTCACCGCCGAGCTGACCCTCACCGACGGGGTCGACAGCTGGACGGAGGAGGTGTCCCTCGCGGTGCCCTTCCCCGTGGCCAAGATCACCGGCATCGAGATCGACGACGATGGTCGCGACGGCATCCTCGACCCAGACGAGTCCGCCGAGTTTACCTTCCGCGTCACCAACACCGGCGACGAGTCGATGTCTGGCCAGGTGGTGGGCACGCTGGGCATCGGCGCTTCGAGCACCGCCAGCGCGACGGCGGGCACCAACTCCGAGTCGGTGGGCACGCTGGGCGTGGGCGACACCGAGATCGTCGATGACTTCGAGGTGATGGTGACCGGCGGCGCAGCGGGCGACACCGTCGTGCTGGAGCTCACCCTGGTCGACAACCTGCGGAGCTACGTGGCGCTTTTCCCGCTGACCCTCGGCGAGCGCCCCTTCGTGTCGATGTCCGACCTCGACGATCCGCTCGGCGACGTGGTGAACGGCGATGGTTTCGACGTGCTGAACGGCACCTGGCGCGTCGACGGCGACAACCTCGAGCTGCGGCTCCAGAGCGACACGGTGTTCGACGCCTCCACGCTCTTTGTCGAGGCCTGGGGCGAGTCGAGTGGTGCGGACTACGACCTCTACATCCTCGTGGCCCAGTCGGGCGTGGGCTCCCTGCGCGGCTACAGCTTCGCCACGTCGAGCTTCACGACGCTCGCCGACCCAGTGGTGAGCTACCCCGATGCCTCCACGGTGCAGATCGACGTGTCGATCACCGCCCTGGGACTCAGCTTTGATAGCTTTACCCTGGGCTTCGGCGTGGGCTGGTGCGGCGAGCCAGACTACTACTGCGACCACTTCCCCGACGGCTGGGGCTACCCGTACTCGGGCTACGATCCGAGCGGTTGGTACGAGCTCAGCTGGTAGAGCGGCGCCGCCGAACCTTCAGCTCTGGTCCTCGACAAGATCCCCCTGCCGCAGCACCAGCTCGACGAGCCCCACCCGGGTGCTCGACACCAGCTCGGCGCGCACGCCGCCAGACCTGAGTCGCTCGCGCAGGCGCACCAGCAGCACATCCCAGCGGCGGCGGAGCAGCTCACGATCATCGAGGTCGGGCCAGAGGCTGGCGGCGGCCGCCTCCCAGGCCAGCGGCTGCCCAACGCTCACCAGCTCGGCCACCAGCCGGGCGGCCTGTCCGGCGAGGACCAAGACGCCGCCGTCGGCGCGATGGATGTGCACCGTGTCGAAGCGCGAGACGATCCGGACGGGTCCGCTCAGATCGGCGCGCGTGGCGAGTCCGCTGGCCTCGGCGAGGGTGATGGCCACGCCGCGGAAGCGCAGGCCATCGACCTCGACCTCGCTACCGGCCACGAAGGGGCGCGTGACCCCATCGGCGCGGGCGCGCCAGGCGCCATCGTGATGCCAGAACGTGAGTGGCGCCCCCTCCGGCGTGCCGGGAACCAGCCTCGGCAAGGGATCGATCACCAGCGCGCAGGTGCCGGGGAGTGCCTGCGCGACGAGGCCGGGTCCCTCCAGCCCGGTGACGACAGACGGCATGGTGACACGCGACACGCTCAGCTCGACCGTCGGCGCGAGCCGGATCACCTGGCCGACCTCGAGCGCCACGGCGTCGGTGGCCTGCCCCCCCACGACGAGCCGGCGCCGGAGCGAGAGTAGCCAGAGCTGTGCGCCGCGAAGGCTGAGCATCGCGTGGGCCTCGGAAACGCCCGGGTCGTCGAAGCGAATGGCGGCGTTCCACGTGCGCCCGACGAGGTCGCCCGGGGCGAGCGTCTCCTCGCGACCGTCGGGCAGGACAAAAGTGGCCGAGGCGTTCACGGGGGTCCTTTACTTCGCCGCGGGGGGCGACCAGGCGCCCTCGATGTCACGCGCGAGACGGGCGGCTGGCCCGTCCAACACGTCGAGTGCCCAGAGTCGAACTGACTTGTCCCAGCTGGCTGACACCAAGTCGCCGCTAGGCAGGAAGTCGATGCCCGAGACCCGCTCCGCATGACCGGGCAGGACGCCGAGGAGCACGTGGCCGCCGAGCGACCACACCAGGACCCGGCCGTCCACGGTGCCCGCGGCGATTCGGGTGCCGTCGGGCGAGATCGCGAGGTCGGTGAGCTGCGCGTCACCGGCCTCGAGCGGCCTGGGGTCACCCAGGATCTCCACACGATTCTCGGTGGCCACGGCGATGGTGGCGCCATGGACGCTCGCGGCGCGTGCCCCCGGATGGCTGTCGATCGCCGCCGCCGCTCCCGCGATCGACCAGATGGACCCATCCGCCGCCACGGCCACGGCGCGGGACTCGTCGGATTCGAGGTCGACGAACGTGCCATGTGCCAGAAGCGAGAAGCCATCACCGGCCTGTCGCCACAGGCCCTGCGCGACCCCGAGCGCGAGCAGCGTGCCGTCCGGCAGGTGTGCGAGCCGGCGGAGCGGGCTGGTGGCCTCCGCGCCGGCCTCACCGCGGAGCCAGGGCGTGACCATCGAGGCGAACACCGGTGCCCCAGTCGCCGGGTGGAGAGCCACCGCCTTTAGGAGGCCCTCCCCCGCGCGCGACCAGCGAATGCTGTTGTCGCCGTGCACATCGACCACGTGTCCCTCGCCGCCCACGGCCACGAGGCGCGACCGAGCCGGATCGGTGGCGACGTCACTGAGCCCGACGGGGCCTCGCAGCACGGCGGGCCGCCCCGCGGGAACCTGCCAGCGGGCGAGGGCCTGCCTGTCATGCACCAGGAGGGTCTCGCCGTCGAAGGCTAGGCTCAGCACGCGCTCGCCCGGGATCTGCACGACGGCGGCCTGGGAGGCGAGGTCCCAGATGGCCACGCCGCCAGCTGCGCTCGCGACGGCTACTCGACCCCCGTCGTCGCTGATGGCGAGCTGCGAGACGCTCCCCGCGTGCGAAGTGCCGGTCGCGATGAGTGTGCCGTCCCAGGCGTAGGCGCGCAGCGCGCCTCGAATCGACCCCAGCACGACCACCGCCTCGTGCGTCATGAGGGCCGCCACCTCGTGGTCGCCGGTGAGCGCTGTGTCCACCACTCGCGACGTAAACGTGTCGGCGGCGCCCAGCAAGAGCCGACCGTCGGCGCAGGCCACCGCGTGTCGGCCGCTGGGAATCACCCGCGCGGCCCGGGGGTGACCGCCGCACCGTGAGGACGCCACGCCCACGAAGGGGGCGCCGGGCGACCAGGGCTCGCGGACGCCGAGCAGCGGTCCGACGCCCGTGCCCGGGGCGTCAATCCGTTCCCGTAGCGTGCCCGACCCGGGGTCGAGCACCAGTGTCGAGCCGTCCCACATCGCGGCCCGCAGCTCGCCGCCCGCGAGCTCGCCGAGAGTCGTGGGGGCGGTCACCGACCAGCGCAGGACCCCGCCGTCCCATCGCGTGACACTTTGTTCGGTCCCGCAGGCGAGCCAGCCCCCGCCCTCGCCCATCACCGACCACGCGCAAGCCGGGGCGGGGTCGCTCTGTTGGAGGGTCGCCCGCGGGCTGCGCGCGAAGGCGGCCAGTACGCCCCGCGCCGTCGGATCGTCCCGAAAGGCGAGGACCTCGGCGGCGAGTTGTTCGGCGCGCGGGCGGTCGGCCGCAAAGGTGGCCTCCACGGCCTCCTCGAGCCGCAGGTCGGCCAGGGCGTCGAGTGCCCGCAGTCGCGACTCGTGGGCGCGGCCCTCGGCGAGCACGGCTCGGTCCAGGGATCGACTGGTCTTCCACCACCCGGCGGCCACCGCGCTCAGCACGCCGATCACCCCGAGCAGGCCGACCAGCAGCGGCAAGCGATAGGCCTCGAAACTCCGACGCAAGAGTTCGCCCGGCGTGTACGCATGCGCGCTCACCCGCCGCCCCTCGAACCACCGCAACAGGTCGTTGGCGAACTCGCTGGCGTCGGCATAGCGACCGACGGGATCCGAGCTGGTGGCGCGCGTGCAGATCGCGGTGATTTCCGGGGGGAGTTGCCCTTCGAAGAGCTGGCGGAGGATCACGCCCAGACTGTAGACATCGTCCCGCGGGTCGGGTGGCCCACCCCGGGCCTGCTCGGGCGATGCGTAGCGGGCGGTTCCGCCGCCACGGACCACATCGAGCCCCGGCCACCGGGCGGTGGCGACGGCGGTCGGTGAGGCAAGGCCCCAGTCCACGACCTGGGTTTCTCCGTGGGCACCGATCAGCACGTTCGCGGGCTTCAGGTCCCGGTGGACGATCCCAGCGGCGTGGGCCGCAGCGACGGCCTCGGCGGCCTGGAGGAGGTGACGCACGAGCTCGCGGGGGCGCTGGTCGCCCGCCATGGCGCTAGCCAGCGTCTCCCCGCGGACGAGGTGCATCGTGTAGAAACGCCGTCCGCCGGGGAGTTCGCCCGCGTCGAAGACAGCCACGATGCCGGGGTGGTCGAGCCGCGCGGTCACGTTCGCCTCGCGCACGAGCCGCGCGGCCCCCTCCGGTCCGTCCGCCACCTTCAGGGCCACCTCCCGGTCGAGCAGGCGGTCGCGCGCGGCGAAGACCGAGCCCATGCCGCCGCGCCCGATCAGGGCGCCCACCTCGTAGCGGTCCGCGGGGCGGACGGCCGGCATGGGCGGCACGGGCGGTCCCGGGTCGCTCCAGCCGGCGTCACTGCGATCGGGGTCGCTGCTCACGTCAAGCAGCCTACGCCGTTCGACCGGCTCGGCCAGCCCCGTGCCGCCACCGGGTAGATGGTGTCGATGAGCCCCGACGACGCCGCCCGTCTCCGTTCACTCTTGCAGTCCAGGCTCGAGGCCCGCGTGGCGCAGGGCCCCCAGAGCGTGGCCCGGGAAGACGTCGACACCAGCGCCACGGCGCACGACGACGACCTCGGCCCCCACATGGCCATGGACCAGGCCATCGCCTCGGGCCGGAATGCCGCGTGGACGGCAGAGACCATCGCCCTCGCTGCCGCGCTGCGACGACTCGAGGAAGAGCCCGACAGTTTCGGTGACTGCGAGGACTGCGGCGAGCCGATCCCGCTGCGCCGCCTGGAGTTGATGCCGCACGCCGCCCTCTGCGTGCGATGCCAGGCCACTCGTGAGACCGGCCCGGCGCGGCGGCGCAAGGTGACCGACTACGTGTAGACCTAGCCCTCGGGGGGCAGGGCGCGAACCTCGACGAGCGTGACGCTGGCCTCGGCCACCTGGGCCGAGGGCAAGATCACTTCCACCCCGTCGAGCCAGCGGTCGGTGATTTTCGGGTCGGTCTCGGCGAGCTTCATCATGTCGCTGGTGAGCATCACGCGCGGCTGCTCAGTCTTGTTGGCCGGCAGGAGCGTGCCCACCATCTCGCTCCGGTTCGCCGCCATCACGCCTTCAACGGCCACTTCCTTCTGCTCGAGCACGCCACCGGTGCCGTCCTTCAGCACCGCGACGATGCGCAGGTCGGTCATGCCGAACTTGCTGTCGTTCTGGAGCATGAACGACATGATGCTGGCGTTCTTCTGCTTGCTCTCGGCCGGCATCATCCACGAGCTGTTCATCACGTAGACGTACTTGTCGGGGTTGTAGAGCGGGTCGTAGTCGAGCTTGGTGCGCTCGTCGGCGAAGTAGTAGGCGGGAATCACGCTATCGACGGGGGCGTAGCCCTCCTGACCGTCGTAACGGAGCTTGTACCAGTTGCCGCGCTTGGCAAGCAGCTCGGCCTTCTTGTTCTTGGGCAAGGCCCCGACGACGGCGGAGCTCCCCGTGGCGTCGGCATGCAACTCTGCGCCCGCGCCGGTGATCAGCACTTCCGAGAACGAGAGCCCGTGCTCGCCGAGGAGCTCGAGCTGCTCGGCCTGCGGCATGCTGTTCTTGACGGAGAGCGCGTAGCCCCAGAGGCCGATCGACACGATGGCGAGCACGCCGGCCACGAGGCCCTTGACGATCGGCGACACGCCCGAGGGCGCCTCGTGGCCGAAGTCCATGCCCTCCATCGGGTCGGGACGCAGCGACGCCTTCAACTCGGGGATCTCCACCGCGTAGAGCCACTCCTGAGCGCCCGGCGGCTGCACGATGTCGCCCCCGCCCAGCTCGCCCTTCTTGGCGAGGACCCGCAGCTCATCCATGGAACCGGCGGAGAAGGAGTTTCCTCGGACGTTGACCATCCAGCGCGACATGCAATGCCTCGTGACGCGGGGCGGTGTACATCTCGCGGGGGTCGCGGGTCAAGCAGGTTGACGGCCGTTTGACCCCCGGCGACGGTTGACCACCCGTTGACCCGGGGGTATTCGTGGGCCCCGCCGGGACCGCCTTGCCCTTCTCGCCCAAGTCACTCTTCATCGCCTACGACGACGCCCGGGGGGCCTGCGCACGGGTCGTGCCGCGCATGAAGCAGATGCTGGAGGACCGTGGATTCGTCGTCACCGTGGCGGCCATGGCCGACGGCGAGGTGAGCGTGGAGGACTACGACGGCGTGGTGATCGGCACGCCGGTCGGCCTGCGCGGTTCGGGTCCCTCGCAGAAGGCGCTCGACTGGGTGGGGCGCGCGCAAGGTCTGGACGAGAAGCGCGTGGCGGTCTTCGCCGCGTACTGGACGGTCCCCGGCCGGGCGGCCGAGGCCCTGAAGAACCGCGTGATGGAAACCGGCGCCGAGGTGGTGGTCGATTACAGCTACTGGCTCGTGCGTCCCGCCGATGGCGAGCAGGTGCTGCCGTCGGAGTGCATGGTCCGGATCAGGTAGTCAGCGCCTCAACCGGCAAGGAAGGGCGCCGTCGCGCTCCCGGCGCAGCGCGACACCGTTTCCGGCCTCCCGGCCGCCACCACGCGACCGCCTTCCACGCCGGCGCCGGGCCCCATGTCGATCACCCAGTCGGCGTGGCGCATCACGTCCACATGATGCTCGATCACCACGACGGTGTGCCCGTTGTCGACCAGCTTGTCGAGCACCGAAACGAGCCGCTCCACATCCGCGAGATGTAGTCCCGTCGTGGGCTCGTCGAGCACGTACACCCGGTCGCTGCCGGGCTTGTCCATCAGGCCGACCGCGAGCTTGATGCGCTGGGCCTCGCCCCCGGAGAGCGTGGTGGCGGCCTGCCCGAGGCGCAGGTAGCCGAGGCCCACGTCGAACAGGGCCTGAAGGCCCCGGCGGATCTTCCGGTGCGCGGCGAAGACCCCCAGCGCCGCGTCGATGCGCAACTCCAGGACATCGGCAATGGAAAGGCCCTTGTAGCGCACGTCGAGCGTGGTGGACTCGAAACGCCGACCGCCGCAGGGCTCGCAGCGCACCCACACGTCGGAGAGGAAGTGCATCTCGATCTGCACCTGCCCGTGGCCGCCGCAGTGGGGACACGCACCGGCGGAGCCATTGAAGGAGAAACGGGCGTTGGTGTAGCCACGTTCCCGCGCGAGGGGCACCTGCGCGTACAGCTCCCGGATCGCGTCCCAGGCGCCGACGTAGGTGGCCGGCGTGGAGCGCGGGGACCGGCCGATGGGTGACTGGTCGATCACGATGGCGCCTTCGAGCTGCGGGACGAGCCCCTCCATCACCAGCGTGCTCTTCCCCGAGCCCGACACCCCGGTGACCACGCTGAGACAGGCCCGGGGAAAGCGCGCCTTGACCTTGCTGAGATTGTGCAGCGTGAGCGGGCCGACCTCGATCCACGCGCTCGGCTTGCGACGGTGCGCCGGGACCGTGATCGACCGCTCGCCGCGCACGAAGGCCCCGGTGAGCGACCCATTGCCGAGCTCGGCGGCCTTCCCGGCGGCCACGACGAAGCCGCCCTCCTCCCCGGCGCCAGGGCCCATATCCACCACGTGATCGGCGCGGAGGATCGTGGCCGGATCGTGCTCCACCATCACCACCGTGTTGCCGAGTGATCGTAGGCGCTCGATGGTGCCGAGCAGGAGCTGGGTGTCGCGCGGGTGGAGCCCAATCGTGGGCTCATCGAGCACGTAGAGGCAGCCGGTGAGTCCGGAGCCAATCTGCGAGGCGAGGCGAATACGCTGGGCCTCGCCGCCGGAGAGGGTGTCGCCTCGGCGTTCCAAGGTCAAGTAGGTGAGGCCCACGTCGACGAGGAAGCCGAGCCGGGCCCGGATCTCCCGCAACGGCGGCTCGGCCACGGTCGCGTCGTTGCCCGGGAGCACGAGCCCGTCGAAGAAGGCGCGCGCCTCGCCGACGGTCATGCGCCCCACCGCGCCGACGCTCAGGCCTCCCACGGTGACGGCGAGTGACTCGGGGCGCAGTCGCTGTCCCCCGCAGGCGTAGCAGGTGGCGCCGGGGGGGAGGTCGGCGAGGAGCTTCTGGTCGTCTTCTTTGAACCACACGGCACGTTCGCGCTTGCGACCGAGCCCCTCGCAGGCGGGACAGGCGCCCATGTGGTGATTGAAGCTGAAGTGCCGCGCGTTCAGCGGGTGCGGTACCGTAGTGCCGTGTTTGGAGCACTGCGGTTTCTCGGCGATGGGGTATTCGCCCCGGGACCCGCCGGCGTCGTGGACGAAGCGGCATCGACCGCCCCCGAGCCGGTAGGCGAGCGCCACGGCCTCTGACACACGCTGCCGCTCAACCCGCGCCGGGTCGAAACGGTCGACCACGACGTTGTTCACGAGGTTTGAGCCGTCGAGCTCGACCTCGGCGCCGTCGAGCCAGGCGCGGGAGAAGCCGTCTTTGAGGAGCTCGTCGGCGGGACGCGCCCTCGAGAGGGTGGCCACCAGCCGCCCCTTGCCGAGGCCGGCGAAGCGCTCCGCCGCCTGCCCGGGCGAGCAGGCCCGCACCACCTCGGCGCACCGGGGACAATGCGGCACCCCCACGTTGGCGTACAACAAACGAAGGTAGTCCTGGATCTCGGTGACGGTGGCCACGGTGGACCGGGGCGTTTGTGCAGACACCTTCTGGTCGATGGCGATCGCCGGGGCGAGGCCCTTCACCTCGTCGACGACCGCGCGGTCGAGTCGGCCGAGGAACCGCCGGGCGTAGGTGGACAGGCACTCCACGTAGCGTCGCTGGCCCTCGGCGAAGATCGTGTCGACGGCGAGTGATGTTTTTCCGCTCCCAGACACCCCGGTGACGACGGTGATCTTGTTTCGTGGGAAGGTGACATCGACCCCACGCAGGTTGTGACAGCGCGCCCCGCGCACCACCAGGTCGTCGGCCTCGCCCGGAGGCCGCACGCGCTTGCGACCGGACGCGAACTTCCGGGCTGGGCCGCCGAGCTCGGGCAATTCGGCCATCACCTTTCCGGTGGGGGTGTTCTCGCGACAGAGGGCCTCCGGCGTGCCCTGGAACAGGAGCTGTCCCCCGGCGCCGCCTCCCTCCGGTCCCAGCTCGATCACCTGGTCGGCCACCTTGATGAGGTCGGTGTTGTGCTCGATCACCAAGACCGTGTTGCCCGCGTCGACCAGCGCCTGGATGGCGCCAATCAACAACCTGACGTCGGAGAAATGCAGCCCGGTGGTGGGTTCATCCAGCAGGTAGACGGTGTTGCCGGTGGCCACCCGGTGCAGCTCGGTGGCGAGCTTCACCCGCTGGGCCTCGCCGCCGGACAGAGTGGAGGCGGTCTGTCCGAGCGTGACGTAGCCGAGGCCCACGCGCTCCATCGTCCCGAGGATGCGCAGGAGCTTCCGGTGGTGGCCGAAGAAGGCCACGGCCTCGCTCACCGTCATGGCGAGAATGTCGGCGATGGACCGGTCGCGGTAGGTGACCTCTAGCGTTTCCGGGTTGAAACGTCTCCCCTCGCAGCGTTCGCAGGTGACCTCCACGCTGGCGAGGAAGCTCATCTCCACGGTGCGGACGCCGGCGCCCTCGCAGTCCTCGCAGCGGCCGCCCTTCACGTGGAAGGTGAATCGCGACTTGCTGTAGCCGCGGGCCTTGGCCTCGGGGAGCTGGGCGAAGAGGTCGCGGAGGAGGTCGAAGGCGCCGGTGTAGGTGGCGGGATTCGAGCGAGGCGTGCGGCCGATCGGGGCCTGGTCGATCTCGATCACCTTGTCGACCGCCGCGCCTCGTGTGTCGGCCACGCGCAAGAGCGCCGGTTCGATCACGTCGAACAGCAGCGTGGACTTGCCGCTACCGGACACCCCGGTGAGCACGGTGAGGGTGCCGAGGGCGAGGTCGAGGTCGAAGCCCTTGAGGTTGTGGACACTGGCCTTGCGGATGGGGAAGGCCTGGCCGTTGCCGCGGCGACGCACGGCGGGGAGCTCGATGCGCTCCTCGTCGCGCAGGAAGCGCGCCGTCTCCGTGTCGAGCTTCACCAGCTCCCGGGGGCTGCCTTGTCCCACGATGCGGCCGCCGAGCCGCCCCGCGCCAGGGCCCACGTCGACCACGAGGTCGGCGCGCTCCATCGTTTCCCGGTCGTGTTCGACGACCACGACGGTGTTGCCTGCGTCGCGCAGGCGGTCGAGCGCCCCGATTAGACGCGTGTTGTCTCTCGGGTGCAGGCAGATGCTCGGCTCGTCGAGCACGTAGGTCACGCCCACGAGGCCGCTCCCGACACAGGCGGCGAGACGGATACGTTGGGCCTCGCCGCCGGACAGGGTGTTGGCGGCACGGTCGAGCGAGAGGTAGCCGAGCCCCACCTCGCCGAGGAAGCGCAGCCGGTCGTGCAGCTCGCGCACGATGCCCTCGCCGATCTTGAGTTCGCTCCCCTCGAGCACCACGCCGTCGAAGAAGGCGAGCGCATCGTCGACCGACATCGACACCACGGTGTCGATGGTTCGCTCCCGGAAGGTGACCGCCAGCGCGATCGGGTTGAGCCGACGCCCGAGACAGACGGGACAGATGAGCTTTTTCTCGGGCGCGAGGTCGCTCGGGGCGGGGAGGTGGTTGCCGCGACTGTCGGCGAAGACGTGGCCGATGCCCATGCAGGTGGTGCAGGCCCCCTGCGGGGCATTGAACGAGAAGAGGCGCGGCTCCATCTCGGGGACGGAGATACCGTGGTCGGGACAGGCACGTTCGACGGCGTGAGTCGTGAGCTCGTTGCCCACCATCGTCGCGCAGGTGCCCCCGGCGAGACCCACGGCGCGCTCGACGCCCTCCACGAGCCGGGCGCGGTCGTCTCTCGCCACGCGCACCCGGTCGATCACCAGCTCCAGAGTGTGCTTCTCGTAACGTTCGAGGACGATCTCCTCGTCGAGGGAGCGCAGCTCACCGTCGACCCGGACGCGCAACCAGCCGTCGCGGCGCCAGTCGTCGAGCTCCTTGCGGTACTCGCCCTTGCGGTCGCGCACCATCGGCGCGAGGATCGACAGGACCTGGCCCTCGTGGGCGCGCAGCAAACTATCGACGATGTCGGTGGGGCTTCGACGGGCGATGGGCTTGCGGCATGCGGGGCAACGTGGCGTGCCGAGACGGGCCCACAATAGGCGTAGATGGTCGAAGATCTCGGTGACCGTCCCCACCGTGGAGCGTGGGTTACGATTGACCGTTTTCTGGTCGATACACAAGGTGGGCGACAACCCGGTAACGCCATCGACCTTGGGCTTCTCCATCTGGCCGAGGAACTGCCGCGCGTACGGCGACAGGCTCTCCATGAAGCGCCGCTGGCCCTCCTGGTAGAGCGTGTCGAAGGCGAGGGACGACTTGCCGCTGCCCGACACGCCGGTGATCACCGACAGAAGCCCGTGGGGAATATCCACGTTGACCCCTTGGAGGTTGTGCTCCCGGGCGCCTCGGATTCGGATCGCTTCGTTCATGGCGGGGGCCTGCTAACCGGCGGGTGAACGGGTGTACAGGTCTCTGGGCGACCCGGGGCTTGCCGGCGGCACACTGCGGCGCTACCCTGCGAGCATGGTCCCGCTGACCGTGAGTGATCGCCGCCTTCGCATGACTGAGGCCGAGTTCATGGCGCTGCCGGAGTCCAGCGAGCACATCGAGCTGGTGGACGGGGAGGTGGTGATCATGCCGGGGCCGAGTTTGTTGCACCAATTGATCCTGAAGGCCGTGCTCCGTGCGCTGGACGACTGGGCCATAGCCAACCCGCCGGCGGTGGCGGCCTGCTCCCCCCTCGACGTGCGCGTCGGCCCTTCTCGAATCCTCCAGCCCGACATCGTGCTCTGGCGGCAGGGTCTCGTTGACCAGACCGCGCCGATCCGCACCGCCCCGACCTTGTGCGTGGAGATTCTCTCCAAGGATGGCACCTACGATCGGGTGGCCAAGCGCCTGCTCTACGCGCAGGGCGGCGTTCGCGAGTACTGGCTGGTGGATCCGATGTCCCGCGCCGTCGAGGTCGTGCGCGGCCTCGACACGGTCGGCGTCGTCACCGGCGTGCTCACCTCCGACGAGCTGCCGGGCTTGGCAGTCGAGGTGGCGAGGTTGTTTCCGGAGGGGTGACCCTTCCTCGTGGCATGATCGCCCCCGGTGACTCTCCTCCTCGCCTGCGCCGTCGGCATCCCGCTCTCCGAGGGTGACAGCGACCCCGTGGCCACGGCCGACACCGCCGAGATGGAAGACATCCCCGGCCCCGGCGAGGTCGATCCCACCGACGCGATCTTCGACCCCACGACGATTCACGACTTCGTGCTCGAACTTCCCGCCGCCGACTGGGCGGACGTCCGCGACAACCCCTACGCGGAGAACTGGCACGCCGCGACCTTTCGCTTCGGCGAGGACGTGGTGGAGACCGTCGGCATCCGGGCCTTCGGCGCGGGTTCGCTCATCCCCGGTAAACCATCCATCAAGCTCTCCTTCGACCACTTCGTCCCCGGCCAGGACTGGCGCGGGGTGGAGCAACTCAAGCTCGACAACAGCTCGCAGGACCCCGGGTTCATGAACGAGCTGATTGGCACGGCCATCCTCCGCCGCGCCGGGCTCCCCGCCGCGCGCACCGGCTGGACTCGCTTGCGGGTGAATGACGAGGAGGCCGGCTTCTACGTGCTCTTCGAGCCGGTGGACGACCGATTCCTTCTCCGCTGGTTCGGCGACGACTCGGGCAACCTCTACGGCACCGCCGACGGGCACCACGGCCAGGGGCTCAACCCCATCGTCAACGGCGGGCCCTTCGACTGGTACGTGCCGCAGACCCAGAGCGAGACCGACGGCAGCGACTTGCTCGCCATCGCCGAGGTCGTCGCGAGCGGCAGCGACGCGGAGCTCCGGGCGGCACTCGACATCGACGAGTTCACCCGGATGTCCGTCATCCGGAGCGTGTTCGGTGGCATCGACACCTTCTCCGCCGACGGCAACAACTTCTACCTCTACAACCTTGGCGGATACTGGTCGATCATCGCCTGGGACCTCGACGCCGACCTCGGCTACCCCTACTACTTCTCCACCGCGCTGGTGGTCGACCCGTCCGCCCCCTGGCTCACCAGCCCCTGGGCCTACAATCCCGTGTCCGGCGCGGCCTACACCGACCCGGTCTTGTCCCGCGGGATCGCCATGGGCACCGACATCGACGGCATCGTCGCCGAGACCCTCGCTGGTCCGGGCGAGTGGTCGGTCATCGACGCGGAGATCGCGGCGGCGGCCGAGCTCATTCGCGACGACGTCTACAGCGATCTGCTGGGCTACGGCCCCTCCTTCGACCAGCGCCGTCACGACCTCCGCCTCTTCGTGCACACCCGCGCCTCGTCACTTCTCGGTCGCGACGCCGCGCCCTGCGAGGAGGCCGGGCCGGGAGAGTACCGGGCCGCAGACCTCTCTCCCGCCGGGACGGTGGGCTGGGGCAGCCTGCTGGTTGACAGCACGAACTGGGGACCGGGCTTCCAGATCGCGGGGGAGCATTTCTGCACCGGCGTCTTCGCCCACGCACCGAGCGACGTGACGCTCACCCTGCCCGAGGGCGTGACGCACCTGAGCGCGGCAGTCGGCCTCCAGGACTGGGTGCAGCAGTGCGGCGACGGGGCGACGTTCTCGGTGACGCAGGACGGCGTCACGCTGTGGACCAGCCAACCTCGGGCGAACTACGACGAGCCCGAGGCCACCGGCACGCTCGCCGTGGTGCCCGGGGAGATCCACCTGGTGGCGTCGCCGAACAGCGAGTACTCGTGTGACACGGCGGCGTGGGTGGACGTGAGGGCCTGGTAGCTTTCGACGCTTCCCTGGCGCCGCACCCCGCCTCCCCGTCGGTGCCCGGTTAATGGGGCTCGGCATGATCGCTGTCGTCCAGTTCCGGCCCCGCCGCGGCGCGAGAAACGCCAACTTGGAGAAGCTCGGGGCCCTCACTCGGCAGGCCCTCGAGGCGGGCGCGAAGATGGTGGTGCTCCCCGAGATGGCAGCCACCGGCTATCGTTTCCCCAACCCCGAGGTGGTGCGGCCGATGTCGGAGATTCCGCGCGGGCCCACCTGGCGGATCTTCTCGCCACTAGCCAAGGAATTCCAGGCCTGGATCGTCATCGGCTTCGTGGAAGACAACGAGGGCAAGCTCTACAACGCGGCGATCGCGATCAACCCGGATGGGAAGATCGAGGTCAATTATCGCAAACGCCTGCTGTACATCGACGACCACACCTGGGCCAACCCCGGTGATTTGCCCTACCCGGTGTGGAACACCCCCTGGGGTGTCACCACCCTGGGCATCTGCATGGACATCAACGACCCGCGCTTCCTGACGCACCTGCGCAAGACGAAGCCGGACTTGTTGTGTTTTCCCACCAACTGGGTCGACGAGGCCGCCGACGTGCACCGTTACTGGATGCAGCAGCTTCGGGGCTGGAGCGGCACCCTCGCCGCCGCCGATCGCTGGGGCGACGAAGACGGGGTCTTCTTCGCCGGCCGCTCGGCCGTCTTCAAGGGCGGCAAGGTGCTCGTCGAGGCCCCGGCCGAGGGCGACGGATTCTGGCTGGTCGACGTCCCGGTGAAGCCACCGCCGGCGCCCCCCGCCGACACCCCCGCCGCCTAGGTCCTCGCCGCGGGCAGTAATCCGCAGTCGCGAGCGCGCTTTCCCCGTCCGCGCCCACGTGCGATGCTGCCGAACCGATGCTGCCTTCCATCTTTGGCGCGCGGAACAAGCTGGTCGAGAAGCTGCTGGTCTCCAGCTGGTCGACGTCTGAGGAACGCGACCAGCTCTGCGTGGAGCTGCGGAAGAGCGCGCGCCCGGGCGACGTGACCGCCCTGCTCGGGCACAGCGATCTCGCGGTTCGCGGCGCGGCGGGTGACGTGCTGGTTTCGGGCGCTGACGAGCGCTCGGCGGTGTTGTTGCTGGAGACCGCCGAGGGCAAGCCGCCCCATGTGCGATCCGGTCTTTTTCGCCTTTTCGGCCGGTTTCCCGAGGGTGTGCAGAAACAGGCCTGCGAGGGCCTGATCCGCGAGCGAAATCCCGTGCGACAGCGTCTCGGCTGGGAAGCCGTGCTCAACCTCTCGGGCGCGCACCGATTCACCCTCTTGGAGCGCGCCGCCACCGAGGGTCCGTCGATGGTGCGCCAGTCGGCGGTGCAGAAGCTCCTCGCCGAGCGAGCCCCCGCCGAGCAGATCGACCTCATCCTCAAGCTGGCCCGGGACACCGAGCCGCGCATCGCCCAAGCGGCGATGGACGCGCTCGCCCGGATCGACGACCCCCGCGTGCTCCCGGTGATGCTCGATCGCTTCCAGCACGCCGACGCGGTGTCGCGACAGGCGGCGGCCACGTGGCTCGAGGGCATGGCCAAGCGGGCGCCGGTCCCGGTGCGCAACGCGATGCTAGAGGCCCTCGGCGCTGGCGACGACGGCGTGCGTCGGCACGCGATCGGCGTGATCCTCGCCACCGGCGAGCCCGTCGACATGACCCTGGCCATCCTGCAGCACGCGCGTACGCTCGTGGGTTGGTTGCGACAGCGCATCCTCGAGTCGCTCAAGTCCTACGGCGACCGGGTGCTGGCCCCGGCGATGTCCTTGCTCAACCACGCCGACGAGGAGGTCCGTACCTCGGCGCTGGTGGTGGCCGAGCACTTCCGCGACCCACGCGTGATCGAGCCCGTGGCGCGACTCCTGGCCGACCCGGACTGGTGGATCCGCATCTCCGCCTGCGACACCCTGGGGCGACTCGGCGACGCGCGCGCGGTCCCGCACCTGGTGAAGGCCCTGGAAGACCCCGAGTGCCGCTGGGCGGCCATCGACGGGCTCGCGCAGATTGGCTCGCCGGAAGCCCTGCGCCCCCTGGTGCAGCTGCTCCGCGACCCACGCCAGGAGGTGCGCCTCGAGGTACTTCGCGCCCTCGCCCGCTTCGATGACCCGCGCCTCGCCGCGGTGCTCGACCAGGTGCGGGAGAAAGACCCGTCGGCCGACGTGCGCACCCGCGCCGGCGAGGTGGCGCGAGACCTCGCCGCGCGTCTTGGAAACGAGGCGACGGGCATCGAGAAGGGGACCATGGCGGTGTCGGCCGCCAGCGTGTCGCGGCCGCTCGACCGCCTCCTGGCGATGGTTCGGGAGAAGGGGGGCTCGGACGTGCACATCACGGTGGGAGAGCCCCCGATGATGCGGGTGGACGGGCGGCTCACCCGCATGGACAGCATGGCCCCGCTCGACGAGAGCAAGGCGCGAGAGGCGGTCTACTCGATCTTGGAGCCTCGGCAGCGAAAGGCGCTGGATGAAATCGGCGAGATCGACTTCTGTCACGCCATTCCCGAGGTGGGGCGGTACCGCGCCAACGCCTTCGTGCAACGCCGGGGACTCTGCGCGAACTTCCGCGTGATCCCGAATGTCCCACCCACTTTCGCCGACCTGCGGATCCCGGCGCACCTGTCCGAGCTGCTCGACTACCATCAGGGACTCATCGTCGTGAGCGGCCCGGCCGGTTCGGGGAAGTCCACGACGCTCGCCGCGATCGTCAACCTCATCAACGAGACGAAGGCCGACCACGTCATCACGCTCGAAGATCCCATCGAGTTCGCGCACCCGGTAAAGAACGCGCTCGTGAACCAGAGAGAAGTGGGCCGTCACACGGAGAGCTTCGCCCGCGCCCTGCGCGCCGCGCTACGCGAGGACCCCGACGTCATCGTCGTCGGCGAGATGCGCGACGTCGAGACCGTGCGGTTGGCGCTCACCGCGGCGGAGACCGGTCACCTCGTGGTCGGGACGCTGCACACCGTGGGCGCGGTCGCGACCATCGACCGCCTCATCAAGAGTTTCCCCCCCGACGAGCAGGCCCAGGTGCGGATGGCCCTGTCAGAATCGCTCAAGTACGTCGTGAGCCAGCAACTGATTCCGCGGGCCGATGGCAAAGGTCGCGTCGGCGTCTTCGAGGTGCTCAAGGGCACGCTGAGCGTGGGCAACCTCGTGCGCGACAACAAGACGTTCCAGCTCGCGAGCATGATGCAGATCGGCAAGCGTCACGGCATGCAGACTCGCGACGTGGCGCTCATGGAGCTGGTCGAGGCGAAGCTCATCACGCCGGAGTCGGCGTGGGCGCGGGCCGACAAGCCGGAAACCTTCGAGTCGCTGTGCGACGCCACCAAGATCCGTCCCCCGGTGGAGGCCTCGTGAGCGCCAATCGCATCGATCGCTTCCTGCGCCTCACGAACGACAAGGGCGCCTCCGACCTGCACCTCTCGGTGGGGCGCCCGCCCATCTTCCGGCTCAGCGGGCGCATGGACCCGGTCCGCTACCGGGTGCTCGACGAGGCCGACTTCAAAGGTCTCGTCGAACCGATCGCGCCGCCCCACCTCTGGACCGCCTACCAGGCAACGGGCGACGTCGACTTCGCGTACGAGATCCCCGGGGTGTCACGTTTCCGGGTGAACCTCTTCAAACAGCACCGCGGCATGGGCGCGGTCTTCCGCATCATCCCCACCAAGCTGATGACGGTCGACCAGCTTGGCTTGCCCGCGAGTGTCCGCAAGCTCACGGCGCTCACGGGCGGGCTGGTGCTCGTCACGGGGCCCACGGGCTCGGGGAAGTCCACCACGCTCTCCGCCATCATCAACGAGATGAACGAGCAGCGGCCGATGCACTTCGTCACGATTGAAGACCCCATCGAGTTCGTCCATCCCAACAAAGCTGCGCTCGTGTCCCAACGCGAGATTGGGCCGCACTCCAAATCTTTCTCCAACGCCCTCCGCGCCGCGGTGCGCGAAGACCCCGACGCCATCCTCGTCGGGGAGATGCGCGACCTCGAGACCATCGAGATGGCGCTCAACGCGGCGGAGACCGGGCTCCTGGTTTTCGGCACGCTCCACACCAACTCGGCGGCAAAGACCATCGACCGCATCATCAACGTCTTCCCGGTGGAGCGCCAGGACGGCGTGCGCGGCATCCTCTCCGTGGTCGTCAAGGGCATCCTGGCCCAGCAGCTCTTGCGACGCAAGGGCGGCGGGCGCGTGGCCGCCATCGAGGTGCTGTTTGGCTCGCCGGCGCTCTCCTCGCTCATCCGCGAGGGCAAGACGCACCAGATTCCGGGCATCATCCAGCAGGGCAAGAACCAGGGCATGATCTCGATGGACGACAGCCTCCGGAAGCTCGTCGGCGACGATGTGATCGAGCCCCACGCCGCGCTGGAGAAGTCTCTCGACAAGGACGAGATGCGGAAGTGGCTGCGAGCGCGGGGCGTGAAGGTGGACGACGACGAGACGGCGCCAACGCCGAGTTGACAAATTCCTTTGTAGCGGAGGCGGCCTGCGCCGAAGCATGTTCGCCCCGCCCAGGAGACCTCCCTTGCTGCTCGCTCTTGCTCTCGCTGCCTGTGCCCCAGAGACGACCCTGCTCGAGGGCGACGGCGGCCTCGACGTGGCCGCCAACCCGAAGATCTACCGCGGCTCCGACCCCACACGCGCCTACCACGACGCCGTGGTTTCCTTGCACTACCGCACCAAGCGCGGCGTGTACACCGACCCGTTCTGCACCGGCACGCTCATCGGCGAGGACTGGGTGCTCACCGCCGCGCACTGTGTCACCACCAGCCGCGGCGGCACGATGGGCGCTTCGTCGATTGCCATCTACCAGGGCGACGACCCCTCGGCCGACCTCGCGTCGAACGTGTACTACGTCAGCGGCGTCACGAAGCACGCGAGCTACGACGACTCCACGATGTACAACGACATTGCCGTCATCGAACTCTCCACGCCGATCACCAGCGTCGACCCGGTGCCCTACCTGCCGAGTTCGTTGAAGCTCGGCTCATCCGACGTGGGCGACGACGTCAACTTCGTCGGCTTCGGCTACGACGAGTCCGGCGGCTACGGCGTGAAGCAGCAGGTGAGCCTCCCCATCGACGGCTTTGGCTGCTCCGTCAGCGGTTGCCCCGATGCCGGCGCGGTGAAGAAGCAGTTCAGCTACGAGCAAGACAGCGCGGGGGGCACCGGCCCCTGCTCTGGAGACTCGGGCGGCCCAGCGATCATCATGCGTAGCGGCGACCCCTACGTGGCTGGCATCACCAGCTACGGCGACAGTCGCTGCGTGGTGTACGGTGTCAGCACCCGCGTCGATAACTACGCCACCTGGATCAACTCGAAGACCGGCCTGTAACGAACCGCTCGTCGCTCCCGTACCGTACCCACCGCCTCAGGAGTTTCTCATGCTACTCGCCCTCGCCCTCTTGTCTTGTGCCCCCGAAGAAGCCCTCATCCCCGGTCTTGGCTCCATGGGCGTGGAGCCGGGCGAGAAGATCTACGGCGGCGCCGCGCCCGACCAGCTGTACCACGACGCCGTGGTGGGCCTGCACCAGCGGAGCAAGCGCGGCGTGTACACGTTGCCCTTCTGCACGGGCACGCTGATCGGCGAGGAGTGGGTGCTCACGGCAGCGCACTGCGTCACCAGTAGCCGTGGCCGCGCCAACTCGGCCTCGACCGTCGCGATCTACGTGGGCGACGACCCGAGCACCGACCTCGCCTCGCACATCTACTACGTGTCGAGCATCACGGTGCACTCCTCCTACAGCACCAGCACGCTCTACAACGACATCGCGCTCCTGAAGCTCTCCACCCCGATCACCGAGGTGGATCCTGTCCCGTACCTGCCGTCGTCGCTGGCCCTGTCCTCCACGGACATTGGCAGCAACCTCAACCACGCGGGCTTCGGTTACGACGAGACGCGCGACTACGGCGTGAAGCTGCAGGTCGACCTGCCCCTCGGCGCCTTCGGCTGCGGGGTGACGGGCTGCTCGAGCGCCGGCTCCACGAGCCTGCAGATCAGCTACTCCCAGTCGGGCGGGTCGGGCATCGGCCCCTGCAACGGCGACTCGGGCGGCCCCGCCTTCATCGAGCGCAGCGGCACGGCCTACGTGGCCGGCATCACCAGCTACGGCGACAGCGGCTGCAACATCTACGGTGTCAGCACCCGCGTGGACGCGTTCGCGAGCTGGATCAACTCGAAGACGGGGCTCTAGTCGCCTTCAACGCCAGCGCGGCGCTGAGCACGAGCAGCGCCGCCGAGGCGTAGAACGGCATCCCGTGAGCCACGTGCGCGAAGAGCGCGCCCCCGGCGATCGGGGCGAACGCACGCGCGACGGCGCCCATCGACTGGTTGCTACCGAGGATGAAGCCCTGCTCGTCGGCCGACACCGAGCGGGACACTAGGCTCTGCAAAGCGGGTGTGGCGATGCCTTGCCCGATGGCCAGGAGCGCGAAGGTGGCGAGTAGCGGGGCCCCGACCGGCGCGATCGGCAAGAGCACGAGGCCGAGCGCGATGAGCAACATGCCCGGCGGGATGAGCGGCGCCTCGCCGAATCGTTTGACCAGCCGGTGGATGAGCCCGCCCTGCACGATGGCGCCCACCACCCCGATCGCGCCAAACAGGCGCCCCACGTCCTTGGCTTCCAGGCCCCGCTCGTGCTCGGCGAAGAGCGTGAAGGTGGACTCCATCGCGGCGAAGGCAAACACGTAGGTGAAGGTGAGGAGGATGAGGAGGCCAGCGCGCGGGTGACGCAGCGCAGTGATGAGCGCGGTCGGCGAGATGGGTCGCGACGCCGAGGCGGCCCCGGGGACGCGCGTTTCCGGGAGGAAAACGAGGCCCAGGGCGAAGTTGAGCAGGGAGAGGCAGGCCGCGGCGTAGATGGGGACAGCCAGGCCGTATTGAGACAGCTCCCCGCCGATGAAGGGCCCCACCGTGAAGCCGATGCCGAAGCCCGCGCCGAGCAGGCCCATGCCCTTCGCGCGCGTTTCCGGCGTCGTGAGGTCCGCCACGCAGGCCTGCGCGATGGCGATGTTGGCGGTCATCACGCCGTGCAACGTGCGGAAGACAAACAACATCCACAGCTCGGTGGCCGAGCCAAAGGCGAAGAGCGACAGCGCCGTCATCAGGATGGAGAACAACAAGAGCGGCCGCCGCCCGTACTTGTCGCTGAGCTGCCCCCAGAGCGGCGCCGCGAAGAACTGCCCCAGCGAGAAGCAGGTCATCATCGCGGTGACCTGGATCGGCGTGGCCTGGAAACTCTCCGCGTAGAAGGCGAGCAGCGGGATGACCAGACCGAAGCCGACCAGGTCGAGCACGACGGTGAAGAAGACGACGAGCAGCGGGCGTTTCATCTACGCGCGCATGAGGCCGAGGATCTCGTCGTGGACGACGCCGTTGGTGGCGCACACGCCGTCGACCAGCGGGTTGGGCCGGTTGAACACGTAGGCCTCGCCCTTGGCGTTGGTGGCGCGGCCGCCGGCGGCCATCACCAGGGCCACCCCGCCGCAGATGTCCCACTCGTTGCGGGGCTGGGGCGTGAAGGTGGCCTCGGCCTGCCCGGCCGCCACGCGGCCGAACTTGTAGGCCACGCTGCCCACCGGCACCAGGGCGAGACGGTCAGTCCACTGGTCGAACCAGCCCTTCTTCATCTCGGTGCGTGAACACACCACCCGGGCGCCCGCGAGGCCGGCGTGCGTCGAGGCCCGGCAGGCCTGCCCGTTGAAGGTGGCACCCTCGCCCACGACACCCGCGAACATCTCGTCCTGGATGGGGTTGTAGAGCACGCCGAGCACGGGCGCGCCACGACGGACGAGACCGATGCTGACGACGAACTCGGGGATGCCCAGGGTGAACTCCTTGGTGCCGTCGAGCGGATCAACGATCCAGGCGAACTCCTTTTCCAATCGCGACGGGTCGTCAACCGACTCCTCGGAGAGCC
>SXON01000095.1 GCA_005778355.1 Pseudomonadota bacterium
CCCGACCACCGCCAGGCGGCGTCCCGCAATCGCCCCGCCGTCGTCGGGGCCACCTGGAAGCAAGTCCGGCGAAGACGCAAGCGGCACTGACCTCCGCGAACACCGCGGGAGGTGGCGAAGAACAGCGCCGCGCGCCTCCGCGCGAACCTGAAGGGCACGACCATGAGCGGCCCGCGCTTGGCCGAGACCCAGGGCACGGCGTTGCGATCAACGTAGGGGGCTGCTGAGGCGAGGTCGGCAGCGACCGCAGTCACGGGCTCGCCATGATCAAGGCCTGCTCACTCGAGAGATGACTGACTGACGCACGGTGGGTTCCTGGCGCCGAAAACTTACTCCAACCCGCCGAGTAGCACGATGACGCGGCCGCCATCGCGGGCGGCGAAATGGTCGAGCTGGGCCCCCAGGTAGAGATTCTTGTACCCGTCGCTGTTCACGTCGCCGACCGGCCCCACCGCCTTCATGCACCCGAATGCCCGCACGTCACGATCGCTCCCGCATCGCCGTCATTCGGGCGATTCCAGTCCTCGCACCAGCCCCGGGAGCCGGCACCCGTGATTCTTGGAGCCGGGGAACATGATCCCAACTCGATCACGTAGCAGCCAAGATGGTCCTCGCACTGCTCTGATCGGACGGTGCATGGTATCGGGGAGGGCGATGCCTCCGACTTTCGACGCCCGCACTGCCGCGCAGACTCTGGCCTTTGGGCCCATGGCCTTCCAGGCCGCGCGCGTGTTGCGGGATGCCGGAGTGCTCGCCTACGCCCGCGAGCGCGCGGACGAGGGCTTCGATCGCGCAGAAGCGAGGGACCGCTCTGGGCTCTCGGACCACGCGCTCGCAGTGCTGCTCGACGCGGGCACGTCGATCGGGCTGCTCTCCCTGGACCGCGGGCGATACCGGCTCGCACCGGTCGGGTTGTTCGTGCTCAAGGACGAGATGACACGGGTCAACATGGACTTCGTGCACGACGTCTGCTTCCTCGGCGCCCACAGGCTGGAGACGTCGCTGCAGGAGGGGCGGCCTGCCGGTCTCGAGGCATTCGGTCCGTCCCGGACCGTCTACGAGGCCCTCGCCGAGCTCCCGCCGCACGTCCGCAAGAGCTGGTTCCGCTTCGACCACTACTATTCGGACAGCGTGTTTCCCGAGGTGCTTCCCCTTGTGCTCGAGTCTCGGCCGAGGCGCCTGCTCGACTGCGGCGGCAACACCGGTCGCTGGGCCGCCCTGGTCTTGCAGGCTGATCCCGACGTGTGGGTCACCCTCCTCGACCACCCTGGACAGCTGGCCAACGCTCGCGAGGAGCTGCAGGCGCTCGGCCTGGGCGACCGGCTGAGCACGGCGCCGATCGACTTCCTCGACTCGGACGCGGCCCTCCCACGCGGGTACGACCTGCTGTGGATGAGTCAGTTCCTCGATTGTTTCGCGGAAGACGAGATCGTCTCGATCCTGACGCGGGCGCGCGCGGCGATGGACGACGCAGCGCGGCTGTTCGTGCTCGAGACGTTCTGGGACCGTCAGCGCCAGCCCACCGCGGCCTACGTGCTCGCGATGACCTCGATCTACTTCGCGACTATCGCCAATGGAAACAGCCGCATGTACCACGCGTCTGACCTGATCCGTTGCGTGGAGCGGGCGGGGTTGAGGGTGGAGCGCGAGGTGGACGGTCTCGGCCTCGGCCACACGCTACTGGTCCTCGCCCGCTGAGTCATCGGGACAACTGACCGGGATAGCTGACCCCGCGAGGCTTCAGATGCTCACGACGTGGTTGTTCATCCTCACGGGAACCGCCTGGGCTGCGGGAGAGCGGACGCTGGTGTGGACGGGCATCGACTATGGCCTGGTGCGCCTGGTGGGAACCCTCGACTTCCGGGATCCGTCGGCCATCTTTCCAGGGTATTTCAACACCTGGAACGGGCTTTTCGTCGAGGAGCAGCTGGACGAGCTGGAGGCACGGACGAAGGTGAGCGCCATCGTCACGAGCCTCTCTCATCTCGGCGACCTCCACCGGGTGGCGGACCCGAACACCCAGATCGTGCGCGACGACAGCTTTCCGGTCACCGACGAGCTCCCCGCCCAGCTGATCCGCGACCGGGTGAAGAGCTACGCGCTGCGCGAGACCGAGGGCACCGCGCTCGCCCTGATCGCCGATCAGCTGCACAAGCCGAACCAGCTCGGCTGCTTCTGGGTGGTCCGGTACGACGTGGCGACTCGCGACGTGCACTCCCTCGTGCGCGCCTGTGAGCCGGCGCACGGGTTCGGGTTCCGAAACTACTGGTTCGGGTCGGTCAAGGACGTCGTCAGTCAGCTCGCGGCCGTCCGCTGATCGCGCTGTTGGCCCAGGCGGCCCTGGCTGAGCCGTCTCTCGATCCAGCGGACAGGCTGTGGGCGGGGTTGGCCAGCGCGCAACACCTGCGGGCCGACTTCATCCAAGTCCAGGAGCGCAGGCTCCTGCGGGCGCCGCTGACCTCGACTGGCACCCTGGCGTTCGAGCGGCCGGACAAGCTGCGCTGGGAGGTGAGCGGTGCTGCGGCGTCGGTGTTCGTGGTCTCCGGGACCGAGGTCTCGGCGCGCATGCCCGGCGTCGACCGGGTGGTCCACCTCGACCTCGCGACCCAGCCGCAGCTCGCGGGGCTGGTCACGGGGCTCACGGTCTGGCTCGCGGCCGACGCCGCCGTCCTGCGGGAGCGATACGACGTGACCCTTCCCGAGGAGCGGGTCGCGGTGTTGTCTCCGAGAGATCCGATCCTGCGGCAAGCCCTGTCCACGCTGACGGTGCGCGTTGACCCCACGGGGGCGTACGTGTCACAGGTCGAATTGATGGAGCCGGACGGCGATCGGACGACCATCACCCTGACCTCGGTCGACCTCGAGTCCGCGCTCCCGGCCGCGACCTTCCTGCTGGACTGAGCGCGGACGTGCGACTGCGTGCGCTGATCCTCGCCGTCCTGGTCGCCGTTGGGGCGCTCGCGTCCTCGCGGGTCACCTTCGAGCCGGCGTTCGAGCAGCTGGTGCCCTCAACCGGGGACACGCGGCGCGCACTCGCGGCGCTCCGCGACTTCGCCGCCACCGACGTGCTGGTGGTGCTGGTCGAGGGCGCCGACCACCCCGAGTCGCTCGGCGCGGAGGTGGCGGCCCTGGCGGAGGCGCTGCGGGCGCTCCCGCACGTGCGGCGGGTCGACGCCGGCTTCGATCTCGCGGAGGGCGTGGTCGTGGGCGAGCGCCTGGCCGAGCACGCCGCGGCCTTCGTGCCTGCGGAGGACCTTCGCCGGCGCACCTCCCCGGCGGGCATACGCGAGGCCCTGCTGCTCCAGCGGGCGCGGCTGGAAGGGCCAGCGGGCGGGTTCCTCGAAGGCCGCATCCGACGGGACCCGCTCGACCTCGAGACCCTTGCGGTGGAGCGCGCCCTCGGGGGCTCCGCGGGCGGCGTGACCCTGCGCGAGGGCCTGCTGACCAGCCCCGACGGCCGGACCGCGATGGTGCTGGTGCACCCGCGTCCGCGGAGCTGGGACGGCGCGGACGACCCGCTGATCGCCGAGGTGCTGGGCGTTCTCGCCGACCGGACCCTGCCCGTCCACTGGTACGGGGCCGCTCGGTTCGCCCACGAGGCAGCGACCGCCATCCGCGACGACGTGGCGTTCGCGGCCGCTGCCAGCGCGGTCGTCCTGGCCCTGGTCCTGGTGATCGGCTTCCGCAGCTGGCGGCCCCTCGCCGGGACCGCCCCCGCCGTCGTCGTGGCGGGCGCGGGCGCGGCGCTCGGGGCCTGGGCGCTCTCGCCGATCCACCCAATCCAGCTCGCGTTCTCAGGCGCGCTCGCCGGCATCGCCGCAGACTACTGGGTGCACCTCTACCTCGGGACCTCGGTCCGGCCGGGCCAGGTTGACCAGGCCACACGCTACGCCGCGGCCCGCGCGGAGGTGGGGGAGCTGTGGCCCACGCTGCTGCTCAACGCGGGCGCGACCTCGCTCGCGTTCGGCGTCCTGATGACGAGCGACGTGCCGGCCTTGCGGGTGCTCGGCGTCACCGGGGCGCTCGCGGCGGTGTGCGCGTTTGTCGCCACCACGCTCCTCGGCCCGCTGGTCTGGGCGTGGATCGGGCGGCCCGCGGCCCCGAGACCGCCGCCGCGGCTCCCGGCCCTTGTCCCGTGGCTGGTCCTCGCCTGCGCCAGCCTCGTGGCGACCCGCGCCTTCGACACCGACCTGCGGACCGATCCGATGGCGCTGCTCCCCCGCAGCCCCGAGGTGGACGCGGCCGCGCGGGTCCTGCTCGAGGACTTCGGGCTCTCCGAGGCGCGCGGGCTCGTGCTCCTCGAAGACGCCGATCCGGACCGGCTGCTCGATCGGGCCGCGCGGGTGGAAGAGGCGCTCCAGCGGACCGGGATCGCGGACGGGGTCGGCGCCGGCACCCTGTTGCCCGGCGGCGAGGTTCGCGCCGCCCGCCGCCTCGCACTCCCCCCGCTCGACGTGCTGCAGGCCGACCTCGACGAGGCCGCGACCGAGGTCGGCTTCGCGCCCTTTCCAGGGACGGCCGAGCGGATCCTGCGGCAGCTCGACACCCCGGTCCCCGTCGATCTGTGGGCGGGCACGGTGCTCGATGAGCGGGTCGCCGCCCATCTCGTGCATGACGAGGGGGGGCACCGGGCGCTCGTCACGACCCCACTTGCCGACCCGGTCGCTGAGCCGTTCCTGGCGGACACGGTGGCCGGCATCGATCCCGAGGCGCGCTGGCTCGCGCCGTCGACGCTCGCAAGAGAGAGCGTGGAGCAGACCCGCCACTCGCTGCTCCGATCCGCGGCGATCGGCGCGCTCACGCTGCTGGCGCTGCTCACCGCGCGCTACCGCTCGATGGAGCGCGCGCTCGCCGCCCTGGCTCCCGCGGTCGCGGCGGTCGCCTGCGCCTCGGGCGGTCTCGCCTGGGTCGGTCAGCCGTGGGACCTCGTCACGGTCACGGTGATGGTGCTGGTGGTCGGCCTCGGCGTCGACTACGGCATCTTCCTAGCGGACGCCCCCGACGAGGCCCGCCGCGGGGTTGCCAGCCGCGCGATCGCGCTCTCCTCGGCCACCACCATCGCCGGCTTCCTGCCGCTGGTGGCCGCCACGACCCCGGTGCTGCGGGGTGTTGGGTGGACCCTGTCCTTCGGCATCGGCGGCGCCACCGTGGTAGCGCTGGTGCTTACGCCGCGCCTCGCCGCCGGCTGGCCCTCGCAGGCGGTCCGAAGGGGCATCGCCCGGGTCGCCTGGGCGGCGCTCGTGTTTGTCCACCTCGACCTGCTGCTCATCCTGGTCACGGCGCTCACCCCGCCGGCGCTGCCGCCGCTCCGTAGAGAGCCCCTCGACCGGGCAGGGCTCCGGCGGACGGAGGGCCTGTGGGTGCTGTCGACGACCGGGGGCCCGGTGGAGGCGGGCTACGCGGCCGGCGCGGCGACCCCCGTGCTGCGGGCGCGGCTCGAAGACGAGATGCTGGCGTCCTTTCGTCGCCTGGTGCCCGTCGCGCCGTTCCGGTGGCTGATCACGCGCGGCGCGGCGGTTGCGTCGGCGGGGATGAACGGGCACCTGCGCGAGGAGGACCGGCTCGAGATCGCGGCGACCGCGGCCGCCGAGCCCGATCGGATGTGGCTCGGCGGGCCTCACTACACCCGCAAGGTCGACTACCACGCGATCCACGACCTCGGGCAGGCGCTGGCCGACACCCCGCTGCTCGGCTGCACCGGGTTCCTCGCCGGACCGCCCACCACCCGCGACGGCCACTGGTTGCTGGCGCGCAACTTCGACTTCGAGGGCGCCGTGGCGTTCGACCGCGACAAGGTCGTGCGCGTGCACCGCCCGGAGCACGGAATCCCGTACCTGTCGGTGGCTTTCGCGGGGATCTCCGGAGCGGTGACCGGCGTCAACGCCGACGGACTCGCAGTGGCGATCAACGCCGCGGCCTCCGATGCGACCCCCCGGCCGGGCACGCCCATGACGTTGATCGTGCGCGAGATTCTGGAGACGGCGAGTTCGCTCGACGAGGCCGAGCGCATCCTGCGGGCGCGCGCCGGGTTCGTCGCGGAGAACGTGATGGTGGTCGACGCCGGCGCGGGGGAGGCGGCGCTGTTCGAAGTGGACGCCCTGCGGGTGGTGCGGATCCCGGTCGTGGGCTCGATGGCGGTCGCCAATCACTTCCGCTCAGAGGCCTTTGCGGACGATCCGCGCAACCAGGAGCGCATCGAGGACAGCACGACGGTGCCCCGGCAGCTTCGCCTGGAGGAGCTCCTGGCCCGTGGCGCAGGATCGCTCGATCTTCCGTCGTCGGCGGCGATCCTCCGCGATCGGCGCGGGGTCGGCGACGCGCCGCTCGCCCGTGGTCACCGCTTCGCGCTCGACGCGGACCTCGCGACCCACGGGGTTGTGATCGACGTGACCGAGCGGGTGGTGTGGGTGTCGCGCTTTCCGAACCTGGCCGGCGGCTACGCGCGGATTGCGTTGTCGGACGTGTTGTCGGGTGACCTCGAGGCCCACGAGGTCGTCCCCGCCGACGCCGACGCCGAGCAGGCGCTGGCGGTGCATCGGGGCCGGGAGCTGCTGCGCGCGGCGCGGCGGACCTCGGGCGAGGCGGCCCGCGATCTTGCGGACGAGGCGGCGCGGTGGCTGCCCGGGCACCCGGAGGCCCTGTTCGAGCAGGGGAGGACGCGGTTCGATCTCGGGGACCGCGCCGGCGCTGAGCCGTTCTTAAGGACGGCGTCGGAAGCCCTTCCCGAGTACGGCGCCCAGCGGCGGGCCCTCGAGGAGATGTCTCGGTGATGAGCTTCTGCTCGACGCTGGCGCTCGCCGCCCCGCCCGAGCAGCCGCTGCCGGCGCACGGGGAGCACGTGGACCTTTTCTCCATCGAGGGGCACGGCCAGGTCTTCGGCGGGGTGGCGGTCGTCGCGCACGACGGCCCGACGCTCGCTATGGAGGCCCTGACCCCCGCGGGCCCGTCGCTGTTCACCGTCCGCGTGGAAGGCGGTCGCACCACGATCGAGGCGCTGGACCCCGGGCTCGGCGAGCTCCTCGGCCGGCTGCCGTTCGACCGGGATCTGGCCGCGCTCTACCTCGTCGACGGGAGCCAGCGGGTGCGGGTGCTCGGCTTCCGCGTGCGGCCCAAGTCGGACGGCTGGTCGGTCAGCGGCTCGCGGGGGCGAGCGCGTGTGCGACGGGAGGGGGAGGGCCTCGTGCTGCGGGATCGGCTGCGCGGGTACCGCCTGACCGTCACCCCACTGGAGGGAGGATGATCGTCGTCGACGGTCCCGCCTCGCGCGCGCGGTTCCCGGGCGGAGATGGTTGGACGCTGATCCTGCTGCAGGCCGCGGCCCTGTCCGTGGCCGCCTCGCGCCAGCTCGAGGGCATGGCGCTCCCTGTCGGGCTGGTGTCGGCCCTGACGGGCGTGTACCTGCTTTGCACCGCCGTCTCCCGGCGCGCCCCCCGCCTCGACGTTCGCCCGACCCCGACCGTGCGGCCGCTGGTGGTCGTGCCGGTGCGCAACAACGCGGGGACGATCGGGTCGGTGGTGCGCGGTTGCCTCGCGCACGCCGCCGACCTGCTCGTCGTCGACGACGGCAGCACCGACCGCAGTGGTGAGCTGGCGCTGGCCGAGGGCGCGCGCGTGATCCGCCACTCCGCCAACCTCGGCAAGGGCGCCGCCCTGCAAACGGCGCTGCAGGACGCCGCCGAGCGCGGGTACTCCCACATCGTGGCGCTCGACGCCGACGGACAGCACCTGCCGAGCGAGCTGCCCCGCTTCTTCGAGGCCGTCGCCGCCCGTCCCTCGGCCATCGTGGCCGGCTGCCGGGACTCGGCGTCGATGCCCCGCGGCGCGCGAGGGGCCCGCGCGAACTCGAACTTCTGGACCTGGGTGGAGACCGGCCGCCACGTGGGCGACACCCAGTGCGGGTTTCGCGCCTACCCGGTGCAGGCGACCCTGGGCCTTGCGCTGGTGCCCAGCCGCTACCAGTGGGAGGTCGAGGTCCTGGTGCGCGCGATCTGGTCCGGCGTGCCTGTCGTGGACCTGTTCTGCGCCGTCTGGTACCCCCCGGCAGGAGAGCGGATCAGCTCGTACCGGAAGTTCGTGGACACCGCGCGGGTGACCTGGCTCAACGTGCAACTGGTGCTCGAGCGGATGTTCTGGCCGCCGCGCTGGTTGTCGCCGACCCCGCGCGACAGCTGGCGGGGCGAACACCGCGGCTTTCTGGTCGGGTGGCGGCTCTTGTTCTGGATCCTCCGCATCTTCGGGCGAGGGGCGGTGCAGCTCGCGGTGAAGCCGGTGGTGCTGTTCTACTGGCTCCTTTTGGGCGGCAGCCAGCGGCGGGGGCTCGACGCCTACCTGCGGCGGCGCTTCCCGGGAGCCTCCCCGCTGCGCCTCGCCGTCCACCGACTGCGCGTGCTCGCTGCGTTCGCGGGGTCGCTGGTCGACCGGTTCCACCTGCTGCTGAACGGATCGGAGGGGATCACCTTCGATCGGAGCGGCGTGCCGGGGCTGCGCGACCACGTGTACGGCGACCAGGCCACCTCCGGCCTGCTGGTCGTCTCGGCGCACGTCGGGAACCCCGACTTCGCCTCGAGCGTGCTGCGGGAGACGGGTAGGCGGGTGCACCTGCTCGTCCACCGGGCGCCGACCGATCCCTACCTCCAGCTCGTGCAGGAGACGCTCGGTGTGCGCGTGCCGCGGTTCATCGCGCTCGAGGACGGCGCCCAGCACGCATCGATCACGGTCCTGCGCGCGCTCCGCGCCGGGGATGTGGTGGCGGTGAAGGCGGACCGGGTGGTGGACGACCGCGCCGCCACCGTGGACTTCCTCGGCTCGCCGATGAGCCTGCCCACCGGCCCCTGGGTGTTGGCGGCGCTGTCTGGGGCGCCGGTCGTGGTGCTCGGCTGCTTCCGCACCGGACCCTCGACCTACCGCTTCGAGGCGGTGGGGCCACGGATCTACCGGTTCACCGACCGGGCCTCGCGCGTTGCCGATCTCGCGCGCTGGGCGCAGGAGCTGGCGGACATCCTGGCGACGTGGACCGAGCGGCACCCGCACCAGTGGTACAACTTCTTCGATCCCTGGGCCGCGGACGGACCTCCGTTATCGGCGCCACACGGCGGTGATCGCCAGGCCGTCGTCTTGATCGACCACATCCAGACCCGCGAGCAACGCCACAAGCCCGTTGGTGCAACACAGCCCGAGCGCCCGCTCGGGGACGACCGGGTACCCGAGCGAGACGAACCCCCGCTCGTAGGGCAGCGTCCGCGCGCGGGCCGCAAGGGCTGCGTGTGATCCATCGCGGACCATTAGCTGCTCCCCGCGCTCGACCAGGACCCCGACGACCGCCTCGCCGCCACCCGCACCCAACGCCGCCTCCGTCGTGCGGTTCAGGTCGTCCGCCACCAGCACCAGCACGACCGGGGCGCGGTCCGCCCACTCAAGGCCGCGGTGCAGCGCGGACAGACCGGTGGCCAGGCCCGCGGACAACGTCTCCGTCGGGCCGCGCAGGTCGAACAGGTGCCCGACGTGGCCCGGGGTCGCGTTGTACACCGAGTTCTGGAACGCGATGGCGCTGGCGAACCTCGGGCCCTCGGCGAACAGCCGGTCGAGGAATGCGCTCGACGGCACGACCTCCCCCAGGGCCGACCCGTACACGAACGGCATCGAGCGCCAGTCGAGCTCCGGCTCCAGGGCTCGGAGCTCGCTCACCACCCCCAGCGCCAGCCGCGCGAGCCGGGTCGCCCTTCGCCAGTCCCCAGCAGCGATCTCTGGCGGGCGCTCGGGGTCCGCGGCCCGCCACCAGCCGTCGTCTGGCGCTGGCCGCGCGTCGCGCAGCCAAGCGCCGAGGGCCGCCCGATCCGTCGGGACTCCGATCGGCAGCCGCCACGCGACCCGACGCACGGTTCCGGTCACGCCGACACCCGCACCGCCACGTTCGAACCGCCGAAGGCGAAGTTGACCGAGATCGCGTGCTCCACCCGTCGGTGGGTCGCCTCGCGCAGCCCGGGGGCCGCCCAGTCCTCGGTCCCCACGTTCGGCGGCATCACGCCTTCAACCAGCGCGCGGACGGTGACCGCCAGCTCGATTGCGCCTGCGGCGCCAAGCGTGTGGCCGATCGCGCCCTTGATCGATGAGAATGCGGCCCCCGGAAGCTCCTCGGCGAGCACCCGGGCCTCCATCTCGTCGTTGTGCTTCGTGCCGGTGCCGTGCGCGTTGACGTAGCCGACTTGGTCCGCGGGCAGGTCGCCGAGCGCCTGTCGCAACGCCGCGCGGGCTCCGCGTCCCTCGGGGTGGGGCGCTGTCGCGTGCCAGGCGTCCGTCGCCGCGCCGTAGCCGGTGATCCGCGCGAGCACGGTCGCACCTCGACGCTCCGCGGCCCCGAGCTCCTCGAGCAGCAGGGCCCCGGCACCTTCGCCGAGCGAC
Organism: Pseudomonadota bacterium; assembly: GCA_005778355.1. Lineage (GTDB taxonomy): Bacteria > Myxococcota_A > UBA796 > UBA796 > SXON01 > SXON01. The sequence goes on from SXON01000095.1 coordinate 10,399, forward strand.
AGGCCGGTTCGCGCACGATCGAACGGGCGACACGGTCCGGCCGCCACCGCCTGCAACGAGCCGAAGCCGTGCACCGTGAGCGCGCAAAGGGCGTCGGCGCCGAACGCGAGCACCACGTCCGCCCGCCCACTCCGCACCCAGTCCGCCGCCACACCGACCGCCGAGGCGCCCGAGGCGCAGGCCGTGGACAGGGTCAGTCGCGGGCCGCTCGCGCCCAGCGCCCGCGCCAGGAGCTCCGCCGGGCGGTCGCACAACTGCGACCAAAGGAACCCCGGCCCGGGAGCGCCGCCCCGCGACCAGGATTCGTACTCCCGCTCCCCGACGAACATGTCTCCGGTCGTGCTCCCGCCGACGATCGCCAGCCGGTCGGGGCGCCGTCCGCCCAGCGCCTGCTCGGCGGCAAGCAGGGCCAGGGCGCTCGTGAGGTGGGGCCCGCCGGGAATCGCGGCCACCGGCCCCTTTCCGGGAAAAGGCCCAGGCCCATCGATCCCGGAGCGGCCGGCGCACGCCGCGTCGAACGTGGCGCGCAGATCGCCGAGCGCGGTGACGCAGCCGAGGCCCGTGACGGCGACCTGCCTCACGGCGCGCGCCCGACGTGGAGCAGGTTCGCGAAGGGGGTTCCCTCTCTGCAGTCGACGGTCTCGACCCGCAGGCCCCGCGCCGCCATCACCGCCGGGAGCTCGCTTCGGCCGCGGAGGAACACGCCGTCGCCGCGGTGCCGACCGACGGCGACCGCGAAGCTCTCGGACCAGCGGGTGAGCGTCGAGCGCCAACCCGCGTCGGCTGCGGCGTCGCGGACGAACAACTGGCCCCCGGGGCGGAGGGCGGCCGCCAGCCGGGCCACCAGCGCGTCCTGCTGGTCAGCGGGCTGGTAGTGGAGCACGTCGAGGCAGGCGACGGCGTCGGCGGACGGCAGGTCGGCGGTGCGCGCGTCCTCTGTGGTCAACCGCGCGCGATCGGCGAGCGCCAGCCGCGCTCTGTGGACGCGAGCCTCGTCGTGATCGAGCCCCACGAGTTCAAGCGCCCGTCCGCGCTCGGCGGCCAACGCCAGCATGTACCCTTCGCCGCAGCCGACATCGAGCAGCCGCCCCGCGCTCGGCAAGCGGGCGAGGACCGCGGCGTAGACCGGATCGCCGCGCATCTTGCCCCGAGCGAAGCCGAGCGCCATCCGCCCCTGGGAGGCGTAGCGCGACGCTGCGCGATCGACGTTCACCGACGCAGGTCCTCGACCTCGACCGCGATCCGGTCCCGCAAACTCCGCGCCTGGTCCCGGGGGTCGCCCTCGGGCGCGACGGGCGGCAGGACTCGCACCCGGACACGGACCCTCCACGCGAGCGGCATCGCGAGCCCCCGGGCAAGGATGCCCTGGGCGCCGTCGGTCGCAACCGGCATGAGCGGGGTGCCGGTCTCTTTCGCCAGGCGAAAGGCGCCGGTCTGGAACCGGCCGACCGCCCCGGAGCTGCGCGTCCCCTCGGGAAAGACGAGCACGCTCACGCCCGCCGCGAGCGCCGCGCGGGCCCTGCTGTCGAACTCGGCGGTGTCCACCTGTCCCGACCAGCGCACCAATCGGCCGAGGACGGGCACCGCGAACAGGCGGCTGTGCGCCACCACGGTGATCGGCGGTCCCAGCCCCACGAGGCAGGGGATGTCGATCACCGATCGGTGGTTCGCGACGATGACGTACGGCCCCGGTCCCACGTGCTCGAGGCCCTCGATGTGGCGGTCCCAGCATGGCTGGGTGGCCCACAACCAGCGCCCCCACAACGTCCGGATCGCCGCGATCGAGCGGCGCCGCACCGGATCGGGCCGCAGGGCGTTGAGCCCGATCGCGGCGCCGAGCAGGACCGTCCACCACCAGAAGATGGGCCAGCCGAGAAAGCCGTGCAGCCAGCCTCCCACGGTGCGGAGGCGCGCGGCTGGCGCCTCGGGTAGGCTCCGAGGGTGCTCGCCGCCCTCCTGCTGCTCTACAGCTCCTCCGGACTGGCCCAACCGGTGCCCTACGCGACCCGGTCCGCCTATCCACAGGAAGCCCGCGACGCTGGCGTCGAGGGTACGGTTGTCGTGCGGCTGACGCGCGACGAGGCGGGCGTGGTGACGGCCGTAGAGATCGTCGAGCCCGTACATCCGCTGCTCGACGACGCTGCCGTCGAGGCCGCGTGGGGCCTGCAGCTACCGCTCGATCTCGGTTCGAGTCTGCTCTACACCTTCGAGTTCTTCCTCGGGAGCGCCGAGGTCGGCGGCCCGGGTCCAGCGTCGCTGCACGGCCGGGTCACCGATCCCGAGGGCCTGGTGGTCCAACGCGCGACGGTGACGCTTCGCCGCCTCGACGAGGCCACGACCGAGCCCATCACCCGCGTCAGCAACGGCGGCGGGCGATTCGACGTCGAGTTCCTGCCGCCGGGGCGGTGGGACCTCGAGGTCGCGGTCGCGGGCACGGCCGATCAGCACTACCTCGTCGAGGCCGCGACCGGCGACGCGCTGACCTCCGACTTCGTGGTCGTGCCCGACGAGGCGCTCGAGGTCGTGGTCTACGCCACCCGGGCGACCTGGCGCGAGGTGGACCGCGGGGCGCTCGAGGCCTCGCCAGAGCCCGAGACCGGCGTCTACACCCTCACCCGGCGGGACATCGAGGCGACGCCCGGGTCGCTCGAGGATGTCACCCGAGCCGCGCACGCGTTGCCCGGTGTGGTGAGCGACGGCGACCTGCTGGCGGGGTTCCGGGTCCGCGGCGGCGAGACCGGCGACGTGGTCTTCCAGCTCGACCGGGTGCCGCTCGAGAACCCGTTCCACCTCGTGGGCTTCAACAGTATCTTCAACCCGGACATGATCGAGGAGGTCACGTTCTACGCCGGGGCGGCGCCGGCGGATCTGCCGACCAGCACGAGCGCGGTGATGTCGGTCGTGAGCTGGGACGGCGCGCCCCGCGAGCCGGGCGGAGGTTTCGACGGGGCCGTCGACCTGTCGGCTAGCAGCGCACGGGCGCTACTCCTGGGCCCGCTCGACCGCGACGAGCACTTCACCCTCGCGCTCGCCGCGCGCCGCACCTACCTCGAGGGCTACTTTCTGGTGCTCGAGTGGGTGAACCTCGTGGACTCGGCCTTTGCAGCACCGGAGTTCTCCGAGCTGTCCGCGCGCGCGGCGTGGCGCCCGGACGACCGGCACCGGGTAATGATGTCCGCGGTGTACGCCGGCGACTCGCTGGCCGTCGTGGACTCCGAGGACGAGTCGATCCTGTCGGTCGACGGCAGCTTCGTGCTCGCCAATCACGTTACGATTTTGTCCCTCGATCACCGGTTCCTCGCTCCGTCGGGCGCGAGCTGGCAGACGACCGGCGCGCTGGTCGGCGATACGGGCTCCCAGGAGCGGACGATCGGGGGCACATTTCGGCGCGACGACCGGTTCGGCCGCGCCTTCCTGCGCACCGACCTCGAGCTGCCTTTGGGCCCGTCGATGCGGCTGCAGGCCGGCGCCGACGTCTCGGACCTCTCCGCGGCCTCGACCGGCAACCTGACCGACAGCCGGAGCTTCCCGACCTGGGGCCAGGCGGGCATCGCGCCGTTCGACTTCCCCGAGGCCGAGCTCGATGCGTCGGCGGGCTGGGCCGAGGGAAACGCCTACCTCCAGGGGCGCTTCGACGGGCCGGCGCGGCTGCGGGCCGGGGTGCGGCACACGTACGCCGGGCTGCGGGGGACTTGGCTCCACTCTCCGAGCGCCGGGGTGTCGGTGCCGCTCCCGACTGGGACCATCCCCAAGGTGGCATTCGGAATCTATCACCGGGTGGAGCGCGATCCGGCTCGGCTTGATCCGACCTTCGGCAACCCCTCCCTGGACGCGGAGCAGGCCGCTCAGATCGTGGTCGGCGTCGACCAGGCGTTCCCGCTCGGCGGCGAAGCCAGCGGCGGGCTCGCGCGGGTGGAGGTCTACGACATCGAGCTGTCCGAGCTCGTGGTCACGCCCGACGATCCGGCGCGGATCGCCGAGGGCCTCGATTTCGCGAATGCCGGCACCGGGCGCAACCAAGGGATGGACGTGATGGTCGTCGCCCGGCAGGGCCGGTGGAACCTCCAGGCCACTTGGAGCCTGCTGTTCGCCACCCGCACGAACCCGCTGAACACCACGTTCGCCCGGACCCTCGCCCCGGCGCAGGACCAACGACACACAGCGTCGCTGGCCGGCGACCTGCAGGTGACCGCTCGCTGGCGCGCGACCGTCCGGTACACCTTTCACAGCGGCCGCCCGATCTCCACGGTGGAGGCGGTGGACGAGGAACACGTGGCGCTGACCTGCCTCAACTGCGACCGCCTGGGCCCGCTGCACCAGATCGATCTGCGCGCCGAGTGGCGCCGCGCGTACGAGCGGTACCGGCTGACGTTCTACGCGGAGGTCCTCAACGTGGGCAACGTCCAATCAGACTTCCTGCCGATCGTCGACGTGATCGATGGCGAGCTGTCGACCACGATGTTCAGGCACCTCCCGATGCGCCCCTTCCTGGGGCTACGGGTGGACTTCTGACCTCGGTGAACCCCTCGAAGCCCGTACTTGAGCGCGTTTGCGGCGCCTTCCCCGCTGTATTAGGCCGGTCGGTCCGGAGGAGCATTGGACGACACGGTGGTGCGACTCGCCAAGGTCCTGGTTGAGGGCCTGCAGCTGCAGCCGCTGACGCCCGCCGACATCGACCCCGATGAGCCCTTGTTCGGTGGCCGGCTGGACCTCGACAGCGTCGACGCGCTCGAGCTCGTCATAGAGATCGAGCGCCACTTCGGCGTCCAGCTGCAGGACGACGCGGAGAGCAGGAAGATCCTGTACTCACTCCGGACGATCGCCCTGCACCTCGGCTCGCGGGCGAGTTGACGCCGCGGTGTCGGCGCGGATCCGCCACGCGTACGTGGCCGCGGCCCCGAGGGTGGCGGCGATCACGGCCAGGACCGTGTCTCCGAGCAGGCACGACAGGTACAGGTCGGTGACCTCGCCGGTGAGCCAGATGAGGTCGGGGGCGAGCCCTCGGGCCTGCTCGAGGTCGAGCTCGTGAAGCCGCCCGTGCCGCAACCAGTCGCCGAGCGCGATCCCGGCGGCGATCAGGAACGGGGCGAACAGCGGGTTGCTGACCTGGGCGGCGCCGACGACCGTGATGCGGTTGAGCCGCAGCGCCGTGGCGACCAGGAGGCACAATGGCGTCTGCACACCGTAGAGCGGTACGATGCCGAGAAACAAGCCCACGAAGACAGCCGCGGAGAACCGCCCGGGGGAGGTGTGCTCGGCACGCAGGTGGGCGAGGTACGCCTTGAGCCGCGACCACATCGCCCCCCTTCACCCGGGACCCTCTTCCTCGCACTGACCGCGACCGGCGGGTTGCTCGCGGGGATCGGCCTCACCGCCGCGGGCCTGGGCCGCGTCGAGGGTCTCGGGCTCACGGCGCTCGCCGCCGCGTTTTGGGGGACGGGCGTGGCCGTGGCCTCGATGAGCCCGTCCTGGCAGTGGTTCGGCGCGGTCGAGCTGCGGGGAGCCGCCGATATTCCGAGGGTGGCGCTGACCTTCGACGACGGTCCGCACCCCGCGTCGACCCCACGGATCCTGGCGGCGCTGCGCAACGCGGGCCAGCGCGCGACCTTCTTCGTGCTCGCCGACCGGGTCCGGCAGCACCCGGAGCTCGCTCGCGGCATCGCGCGCGACGGCCACGAGCTGGCGCTGCACGGCGCTTCGCACCACCCGTGGCTCACGATGCGCTCGGTCGAATCGGGGGCCCGCGAACTCGGCGCCGCCGCGGACCTCCTCTACGAGGTGACCGGCGTGCGCCCGACCCGCTTCCGTCCGCCGTTCGGCGCCGTGAGCCCACGCCTTCTCGGGGCCGCCCACGCCGCGGGCCTGCGGACCTGCTGGGCGTCGGTACGCACCTGGGACGGGAACCGACGCCTGCTCGGCGGCGTGCGGGCGCGCGCGGGTCGGGCCAAAGCAGGCGACATCGTGCTCATGCACGAGGGCGAGGGGCTGGCCGTGGCGTTGGTCCCGGACGTCCTCGCCGATCTCGCGGCCCGCGGGCTGCGCTCGGTCACCGTGGCGGAGCTGCGCTCGTGAGCGTCGCCGTCGTCGCGACCGCGACCTGGACGTCGGCCGGCGACCTGTCGGCGCTCATGGACCGGCTGGACTGCGGGCTCCCTGTGACCTCGGCGCCGCCGTACGCGCTGACCGGCCTGCCCGCTCGCCCATGCGGGATCGTGGCCGGCCTCGATCGCGAGAGACCGGCCGAGGTCCTGCTGGAGCAGGTCGTGCGCGAGGTGGTCGCCGGCCGACCGGCGGCCGGGACCGGCCTCGTGGTCGGGACCGCGTCGGGCAACGTTTGCGGGCCTTGGGAGCGTTGGAACCGGCGTCGGCTGAGCGGAGAGGTGGCCGACGAGGAGGGGACGGGAAGGGACGCGCCCGCGCTCCGGGTGGCCGCCCGCCTCGGCCTCGGAGGGCCGGTGACCACGGTGTCGGTCGCCTGCGTATCCGGGGCGGCGGCCCTCGGGGTCGGGGCCGGGTGGCTGCGGGACGGCCTCTGCGAGCGAGTGGTCTGCGTCGGGCTCGACGCGCTCTCCGAGTTTGTCCACGCCGGCTTCGCGGGGCTTGGTGCAGTCGGGGCCGGCACCCCGCGCCCGTTCCGCGCCGATCGCGACGGGCTGATGCTCGGCGAGGGCGCAGCCGCGCTGTTGCTCGAGGCCCGCCCCGAGACCCCTCCGCTGGCATGGCTGCGCGCGAGCCGCAGCACCTGCGACGCCCACCACCTGACCACCCCCGAGCCCAACGGTCGGGGCGCGGTGGCGGCGATCCGCGCCGCCCTGCTCGAGGCGGGGCTGCACCCCGACGCGGTCGACGGCGTCTCGGTCCACGGCACCGCCACCCGCGCGAACGACGCGATGGAGGCCGCGGCGCTAAGCGAGGTCTTCGGCGACTCTCCACCGTTGTGGGCGGTCAAGGCCATCCTCGGGCACACGATGGGGGCGGCCGGCGCCATCGAGGCGGCGGTCGCGGTGGAGGCGCTGCGGAGGGGCCGGATCCCGACCCCGCTTGTCCCCGGCCCGGCGGGGAGCAAGGATCTTGCGGCGGCGCTGCGGGTCGGCCCTCGCGACGGCCCCGCGCGCGTGCTCCTCGCTATGTCGTCGGCCTTTGGCGGGACCCACGTGGCCAACGTGTTCGCGCTCCAGCCGGGGCCCGCGGCCGGGCGGGACCTGGTGGTCGTGGAGGGGCCCGTGTTCGAGGGCCTCGTCGCGCGCTCCGACCTCGCGTGGCCCGACGCGCCGGCCGCCTGGTCTCGGGCCACCGACTACGTGCGCGCCGGCCTGCTTGCCGTCCGTGGGCTGGTCGAGCTCGGGCAGGATCTGCCGGACGACGCGGCGATCGTGCTGGCCTCGCGCACCTGCTGTCGCGAAGTCGACCGGGCGCACCACGAGCGGCTGGTCAGCGAGGGCTCGGGCCGGGCGAGCCGGCGGACCTTCGTGGGCACGATGCCAGGCGCGCCGGTGTTCGAGGCGTCGCTCCTGTGGGGCGTGCGGGGGCCGGCGGTGGCCTTCGTGGACGGCCGGGCGCGGGCGGAAGAGGAGGCCAGGCGGCTGGTGCGACACGGGGCGGTGAGGGTGGCGGTCGCGGTCTCGGTCGAGGCCGAGCGGATCGGCGGGCCGTCCCTTGTCTCCGCGGCCAGTTACCGGAGGGCGCCATGACGCTGCTCGATCTTCTCGCCCACCAGGGCCGTTGGCGGCTGCTCGACGAGGTCGTGCGCCACGACGACCAGAGCGTCACCACGACCCGCCGCTTCGACGAAGCATTCGCCGAAGGCCACTTCCCGGGGCAGCTCGTGGTGCCCGGCGTCGCGCTGCTCGAGAGCCTGGCGCAGTCGATGTTGATCCTCGCGCGTCTGCGCGCCCCGGCTATCGAGGGCACCCCGTTCCTCGCCGGGTTCGATCGGGTGCGCTTCCGGGCCCCCGTCCTGCCTCCGCAGACCGTGAGGTTCGAGGTGCGCATCGTCGAGGAGCGCGCAGGGATGAGCATGGCGAGCGGCAACGCGTTCGTTGGCGAGCAGCGGGTGGCCTCGGCGAAGCTCATCGGCGCCGTGCTGAAGGCGCCCGGAACCCCGCCCTGAGCTCCGCCGTCGTCATCGGCTCCGGCATGGGCGGGCTCACCGCGGCGCGCTTGCTCCAGAAGCGCGGCTACCGGGTGACCGTGCTCGAGCAGCACTACCGCCCCGGAGGGCTGCTGCACCGCTTCTTCCGCAAGGAGGGCGCGTTCGACACGGGCTTTCACTACTGCGGAGGCGTCGGCGAGGGCCAGCCACTGGGCCAGGCTCTCCGCCACCTCGGCGTGTTCGACGCGCTCCATTTCAGCCCGCTCGATCCAGACGGCTTCGACGTCCTGCGCTTTCCGGACCTCGAGTTCCGCGTCCCGGCCACCTGGGAGGCCTACACCCAGCGGATGGTCGAGCAGTTCCCGCACGACGCGGAGGGGCTGTGCGCGCTGCTCGGCCGCATGCGGTCCACGGTCGACGCATACGGTCTGTACCGGTTCCAGGCGACGCGCGATCCGTCGCTCATCGTCGAGGCCGAGGCCGTGAGCCTCGAGCAGGTGGCTCGCGAGCACGTCCGTGATCACCGCGCCCGCGCCGCGCTGAGCGGTCACGCGGTGTTGTACGGCGTGCCGCCCCGCGAGGCGCCCTTCGGCCAGCACGCGCTGATTCTGGACCATTTCCTCTCCGGACCGAACGCCCTTATCGGCGGCGGCGACAAGCTCGGGCTGACGTTGTCCCGGGCGATCCGCGCCGCGGGCGGTCAGGTACGGCTGCGCACGCCGGCAACCGCCATCGAGGTCGAAGACGGCGTCTGCCACGCGGTGTGGGCCGGCGAGGAGCGCATCGAGGCCGACGTGGTCGTCTCGAACCTCCACCCGCGGCTGACCCTCGCGCTCCTGTCCGAGACCGCCACCCGCAAGGCCTATCGCACCCGGGTGAGCCAGACCCGGGTCGGGTTCGCGCACTTCGGGGTCTACCTGACGGTCGCCGGGCGGGCGCCGAGCCTCGGCCGCTCCAACTTCTACGGGCACCCGTCGTGGGACATCGACGAGTCCTTCCGGGAGATCCGGCCGGACGGCAGCGGCCTGTACTTCGCCTGCGCCCCGTCCGAACATCACGGCGCGCCGTACCCCGACACCGGCCGGATATTGATGATGTTTCCGATGCGCTGGGAGCAGGTCGCGCACTGGGCGGGCAGCGCGCCCGACGCCCGGCCCGCGGCGTACCTCGAGCTCAAGCAGGCGCTTCAGGAGCGGGCGATCGAACGTCTGGTGACCGATCACCCGGACTTGCGTGGGCGGGTGCTCACCGCCGAGTCGAGCACGCCCCTGTCGACCGAGCAATTCACCCGCAGCCCCGAAGGCGCGATCTACGGTCACTACCACTCGGTGGACCAAATGGGCCGCTACCGCCCGGCGTCGAACGTCCGGATTAGGAACCTGAGCCTCGTGGGCCAGGGCGTGTTCAGCCCGGGCGTCCTCGGCGCGACGCTCTCGGCGTACTACGCGTTGGGCTCGATGTTCGGGGATCTGCCCAGGCTCCTCGCCGAGCTGAGGTCCGCGTGAGGCGGGTGGCGGTGACCGGCGTGGGGCTGCACTCCGCCCTCGGCGACGACGCCGAGACCCTGTTCGACGCGCTGCTCGCCGACCACAGCGCCACCGTCGCCATGCCCGACTGGGCGCGGATGGCCGACCTCGGGCCGCACGTGGCCGCGCCGGTGCCGAACTTCGACGGCATGCACCTACCTCGCAAAGTGAGGCGCACCATGGGCCGGGTGGCGCTGTTCGGGACCTCCGCGTCCGAGCGCGCGATCGAATCCGCCGGGCTGTCCCCGGAGGCGGTCGCGGGCGACCGCACAGCCGTGGTGATGGGCTCGACCGCCGGGTCGGGGGCGTCCGAGGCCGAGTTCTGGTCCCACCTCGTTCGGACGAACAGCGCTCGCGGCCTGCGGAGCACCACCTTCTTCGAGTCGATGGCGCACACGGTCGCCACCAACGTGGCGTTGCACTTCGGGGTGACGGGTGAGGTGTTCTCCGTCAACTGCGCGTGCGCCTCAAGCAACCAGGCGATCGGCCTGGGCGCGGAGCGGATACGCCTGGGCCGGGCCGAGATCGTGCTCGCAGGAGGCGCCGAGGAGCTCCACGCTGCCGCGGCGGTGATCTTCCACAGCCTGCAGGCAGCCTCCTCCGGGTACAACGCCCGACCTACCGAGACCGCGCGGCCGTTCGACGCCGATCGGGACGGCATCGTCATCGGCGAGGGCGCGGGGGTCCTCGTGCTCGAGGAGTGGTCTCGCGCTCGGGCCCGCGGAGCCACGATCCTCGGCGAGGTCGTGGGGTTCGGGACCTCGTGCGACGCCAGCAACATGGCCCACCCGGCGCCGGAGGGGATGCTCGCGGCCATGGATCGCTGTCTAAAGGACGCTGGTCTGCCCCCGTCAGTCGTTGATCACGTCAACGCTCACGCGACGGGCACCCGCGCCGGGGACGCCGCCGAGGCCGAGGCCATCTTCCGACTGCTGGGCGACGACGTCCCGACGAGCTCGAACAAGGGGCACCTCGGACACACACTCGGCGCGTGTGGGGCCCTCGAGTCCATCATCGCCCTTGAGGCGATACGCCGCGGCGTGCTGCCGGGGACGCGAAACCTCGTCCGGCCGGACGTGGCGCCCATCTTTCTGCCGCGCGGGCCCCTCTTGCGGCCGCTTGAGTACGTCCTGAAGACCAGCTTCGCCCTCGGCGGCATCAACTCCGCCCTGTTGTTCCGCCACCCGGAGGCTTGACGTTGGAGCTCACCGACCACATCGCGATCGTGACCGGCGCCGGCCGTGGCATCGGGCGCGCGATCGCACTCGAGCTCGGACGCGCGGGCGCGCGTGTGATCGTGAACTACCGGAGCAACGCCACGAGTGCCGAGGAGGTCGTGGCCCAACTTGGCGGACGGGGGAGGGCAGTGCGCGCCGACGTCTCGACGACCGAGGGGGCGACGACGGTGCTCGCCGCGGCCACCGAGTGGGGGGGCCTCGACCTCCTGGTGAACAACGCCGGCATCCACGACGATCGGCTGCTGATGCGGATGACGGACGAGCAGTGGCAGCGGGTGTTGGACGCGAACGCCGGCAGCACGTTCCGCATGTGCCGCGGGGCGCTCGAGCTGATGTATCGGAAGCGGTCGGGGACGATCGTCAACATCACCAGCGTGGCCGGCATCCGCGGCAACGCCGGCCAGGGGAACTACGCCGCGAGCAAAGCGGCGATTATCGGCCTGACTAAGACCTTGGCGCGGGAGATGGGCCGTCGGAACATCACCGTCAATGCAGTCGCCCCGGGGTTCGTTTCCACCGACATGCTCGCCGACGTCGATCCACGGGTCCTCGAGGGCGCGAAGGGGATGATCCCTATGGGCCGGTTCGGCGGCTCCGACGACATCGCCCCGCTGGTCCGGTTCCTCGGGGGCCCCGGCGCCCGGTACCTCACGGGGCAGGTAATCGCTGTCGACGGTGGCGTTTCCTGCTGAGTAACGACACCTGCGACGCTTGCTTGCTCGCGTGTCTGGGACCCATTAGCCCTGGGATCGCTCTGGAGTCGCCATGGACGTGGAAGCCGTCATCGTTCGTGTCCGACAAATCCTCGTAGAGGAGTTCGAGCTTGACGAGCAGGCGGTCCACCCGGAAGCGGACCTCCGCGCCGACTTGAACTTGGACAGCCTCGACGGGATGGACTTGGTGGTCCTGATCGAGAAGGAGTTCTCGTTTCGAATCGACGAGAAACGTTTGATGCGCCTGCGCACGGTCGGACAGGTCTATGCGTATGTCCGCGAGGTCTGCGCCGAGGCGGCGGCGACCTCTCTCGATCCCGCGCCGACCGATTCGCTCTGACAAGGCCTCGGCGGGGAGGTTCGCTCGGCCTCCGATGCGGGCCCGATACGGGCTGGCCCAGGTCGGCGGCGCGCAGGAGCCTCGGCGGGGAGGTTCGCTCGGCCTCCGATGCGGGGGCCGGAGGAACGCCCATTGCCCGGGATCCTCGAGCCACCTTGTGCGCCTGCCGAGCATCCACTGCCCGCACCTGGCGATGCCGCCCCAGCACTTGACAGGGGCGTCAGTGTCGTCAGTGCATTCGCAATGCGCCGGTTCTTGGGGGTCAACTGGTGGACTTTGGACGCCAGGTGGCTAGCCAGCCGGTTCAGTATGTCGGAGAGATAGGTCAGGGGGTCGAGGCCCTGGCGCATGCAGCTACCGATCAGCGTGAACATCACGGCGCCCGTCTTGGTGCCGCCCTCCGACCGGGAAAACAGCCAGTTCATTCTTCCGACGGCCGGTCCGCGGAGCAGCAGCTCCGAAAGGTCGTTGTGCATCGGTATGTCAGCGTGGCTGAGGAAGAGCCGGAACGAGCCCTCGTGGCCAAGTATGTGTCGGACCGCATTGCCGTTGTTGCTCTTGGGCCGATTTGTGAGCGAGGGACGTTTTTGACCCAGGCGAAGGATCCGTCCACCAGAGGCGCGCATTGCGCTCTCCGGGCCGCGAGGCTGTCCGCAGGAGCGGCGTCCCGGACGCGCGCGTCGATCTCGAACAGATTCGGGATTGTGGCTAGCTCCAGGGCGACATCGCGTGGGCGCTCCTTTGGGATCTCGAAGAAATATCGGCGAAAGTGGGACCAACTGGCGCCTCTCTCCAAGTCCTGCGCAAAACAGACCCGCTTGAACTCGCTCCCGCAATCCACCACCAGGCGTCCGTGAAATCGGGACAACAGAGCCGCAGGTCACCCAGCTCGCCACGCAGCAAGGCCATTGATCGACTTATGAAAATCAACGAGGTGCGTCGCGACGAGAATGCGGGTCACACCGCTGAGCAATATGCCTCCACGACGGCCCGCAGGATCGTTGCGTCGCGAACCTCCACCGCAATTGGAAGACAGTCCAGCCGAACGCGAAGGGGCGCAAGTCTCACATCAGCGCACGCGACCGTCGCCGAAGGCAGGACCTCGACAAACCCAGGCTTGCCGGCAGCGTCGCGAGCCAGGCGACGACGCCACCAGCCGATAGTGTACCGATTCAGGTTTCTGGCCAAGGCGAAACTCCGAATGTCAAGCCCGACACCCCCAAGTCACGAATGATCTCCTTCCATTGAGCGGCAGACCGCACCTTGGGTCCGCTCTCCGGCGAGCGGTGGGAGCAGAGGGGCCGACGTTCGAGTGACGGACACACGCCCGAACCTGAACGCGAACGTGGTGGAACCCGAGGAAAACGGCCCGTACGTGGGCGACTTCAACGGCGGATGACGGGCTTCGGCGTGTTCCTCGACGCGGGTCCGCTCGATGTGCCCGCCGATTACGTCGCCTGGGTGACCACCGACGTGGATGCGGCCACGGCGCGCGAGGAGACGTTCAATATCACCGATCGCAGCGACACCGACTGCAGAGCGGCGGCACGACGAAGCCTTCGTCGCGGATCTCGAAGCGGCGGTTTCCCGCGCCGTCGGCAACCCCCTCGCGACCTCGGAGCGCGAGCCGGGTGTTCGTCCTGCGCACCTTCGCTGGGTCCTGCGTGCACCAGGGCGCCGGCAGCCGAGGGTTAGGCGTCGCCGTGCCAGACGAACCGACGGCGCCGACATGCCCGACCGGCAATCTGCTGCGCGGACGCCCGCGCACGGCGAACGACGCGGTAGGCGGCGCCCGGGCCAACGACGGCGCCATCGTATCGGAAGGTGCGGACTGGAACGGGCCCCGCGCGGCCCGCATCGAGAGCGGCGCTGGCAACATCAGTTTCGACCTTGGCGCGCCGGTGCATGTCGGCCAGGTCTGGGTGCAGGCCGACGCCAACGACGTGTACGTTGTGCAGGGGTCGCTC
>SXON01000096.1 GCA_005778355.1 Pseudomonadota bacterium
CGACCACGAGATCGCGTCGTTCACCGCCTTCGCCGGCGACCAGACCGCGAGCGGCGCCCAGCTCGCCACGCTCACCGCGTGGGCCACCTCGAGCTACCGGCGGCACGTGCGGCTGCAGCTCAAGTGGCGGCTGCACACGGGGGTGATCATACCCAAGGAGGCGATGTTCAGCGCGATCCTCTACGTCACCACCAAGGGGCAGTGATGACGGCCCGGGGGCCGATCGCGCCCCCCGTGGACTGGACGCGCGCGCGGGCCACGTCGCGGCGCGCTTGCAGCTGCGGGGGCACGTGTGGCCCGTGCGGCCAGGCGTCACAGAGCCAGCGGCTCGTCGAGGGTCCGCGCCACCTCGGCGCGGGAAGGAACCTCGAGCGAGCCCGGCCCGTCGAGGCCCGGGGCGCCGCACGGCTCGCGCCCGCCGGCCTGACGGTATCGCTGGCAAGGTGGTACTGGGGCGCCGATATCGAGCCGGTGACGATCGCCTGCGGGTGGACCCTGCTGGGCTGGGCAGCGCCGCTCCTCGACCCGGCGCCCTGCAGCGGGGCGAGCCGGGTGCTGCCCTGGCGGCTGGCGGTGGGGAGCACGGGGACCATCGAGCTACCCAGCGGCGAGTTCCGGATGTACTTCGCCAAGGGGCGGCTGGAGCAGTGGACCGATGATGCGACGCGCGCTGAGGACCGATATCCCGTAGTGGACGGAGCGGGGAACGAGAAATTCTCCCGTTCTCGCATTGGCGAGGAACTCTCCGGCACCAAGCTCGACGCCTGGTGGCGTGCCGAGACCAGCGACGGGCTGGGCGTGCCCGATCTCTGTTTCGCGAGCGGCTACATCTCCTTCCTGGACTCCTCCGACGGCCGCCACTTCCCGCTCTACGCCCCCCGCGTCACCCAGCGCGGGCTCCCCGCCGGCGCGTGCGGCTACTCGCGCCCAGTGGTGAGCTACGGCAACGCGGACACGGGCTTCCGTGCCGGCTGGCGGAGCACCGTCATCCCGTGCTCGGGCCCCTCGCCGGTGTACCGCGACCCCACCGTGGTCTTCCTCCCGGCCAGTGGTATCTACGTGATGCTGGTCGTGGAGTGCCGGTCGACCGACCCCACCCTCGTCGACGACGATGTGATCGACGACGAGGTCTGCAACCTGTGCAGCCCGTCCGCCTGCCTCGGCAGTGCCAACCCCACCACCGACCCGGTGTTCTTCGCCTGCCGCGACCCGAGTTTCCAGTCGGGCGTCGCCGGCCCCTTCGCGTTCCTCGCATCGAGCCCAGATCCCACTTCGGCATACGCCTCGTTCGTCGGCGTACCGCAAGTCCTGCTCACCCCTTCCGGGGCGCAAGTGCTGGTGCACGCCAAGGCGGGCGACTGGAACCTCTCGGGGCTGTCGATCTGTGACGCCGCGGAGCTCGGCGCGGCGCTCGCGGCCCTGCTGGCCGAGCCGACGGCCGCGTTCTCGGGCGACGCGGCGGAGGCCGCCGTGGCCCGCGAGCTCGGCCGCAGCCGGCTGTCACCTCTCTTCGTCTCGCTGGGTGATCTCCAGGTGTCCTGCAACCTCCCGGGGCTCAGCTGCCCGCCCGTGACGGTGGACGAGGAGCTGGTGTTCTGCGGCGACCGTCTCCATCTCTATTTCACCGCGAAGCTCACGTGCTCGCCCGCCGACCCCGTCCCGCTGTCCGTGGTGGGACACGCCGTGGCGGCGCTGGACGCCGAACCTGGCGACCTCGCCGCGTTGATCCCGGGGTCCGCCGCGGCGGTGGCCTCCACCGGGGGCTCCCGTTCCGCGAGCGCCGTCGGGACGGATGAAAGCACGGGGACGACGAACCTGGCCCCGTGGTTGGCGGGCGGTACCGGGCGATCCTGGCTGGGGGTCGCGTCGGAGCGGGAGCTGGCGAGACCGCCCGAGCTCGTCCCATTGACGGGCGACCCAGGGGATGCGGTGACCGCGCTGACTGAGTTCTCCGTGGCCCCGTGCAACCCGGTGGAGGTAACCGATCTCACGGGGGGCGCGGGCGCGGTGAGCGACCTCCGGGGCCAGACCGTCGACGCGGAGCTGAACGACCCCGACGTCTTCGAGAACGGCACGGGAGGCTACACGATGCTGGTCCACTCCCGGGCGCTGGGCGGCACGGTGGTGTTCGTCGCGCCGCGCCGGGTGGCCTGCGACCCGAGGACATCGTGCTGAGCCTCGTCCTGTGGCTGGCCTGCCGCGGGGAGCAGCCTGCAGGCGACGGGTCGAAGGATGCCAAGGAGACCGGCGACTCCTCGCCGGCGGGCGACACCGACGACAGCGCGCCGGGCCCCGACTCGGCGCCCCCGGACACGGGCGGCCCCGACTCCGGGGCGCGGGACTCCGGCGGGGACGACAGCGCCAACCCCGACACGGCCCGCGGTGACACATCGAGCGGCGACACGGCCGAAGGTGACACCGCGGAGGACATTCCTAGCGGCGACTGGATCTGGGTGGATGCTGGCGACGCAATGACCTGCGGCATTCACGCTGACGGGAGCATCGAGTGTTTCGGCAGGGATGAGGATGCAATTGCCGCCACTGTGCCTGCAGGCAATTTCTCGCAGCTGCAGGTCGCGGACGATTTCGCCTGTGCGCTCGACACTGCGGGCCGCGTCCAGTGCTGGGGCGACCACGCTCCGGACGGCGACCTGGACGCGCTGCCAGACGCCGCCACGATCACGGTTGGCTCGTACGGGTCCCTGTACGCACTGGGCCTCGATGGCTCGCTCACGCAAGGTGCCGATTGCCCGGAAGCGTACGGGTGCGGAACCGCGCCGTCGGGTACCTACGTCGCGCTCGACGCATCGAGCGAGTTCGCCTGCGCGCTCGACAGCGCCGGCGAGGTGGCCTGCTGGGGCAACTACGCTGAGGATCCGCCTGCAGGTCCCTTCTCCGACGTCGATGTGTGCGACTACTGGGACATCGAGTGTGCCCTCGACAGCTCGGGCGAGGTCGTCTGCTGGGGCGAACATCTGAACGAGCACGGGGGGTCGTACGCCCCCCCGGCCGGGCCCTTCGCCTCGATCGACGTGGGCGTGATGTACGCCTGCGCGCTCGACGACACCGGTGCCGCGAGCTGCTGGCGGGCCGACGACAGCTACTGGGACTACCCCGTCGTCGACCCGCCCGACTATCCCTTCGTGCAGGTAAGCTCTGGCGACGTGCATGTCTGCGGCATCACTACCCTCGGTGGGATGGCCTGCTGGGGCCTCGACATCGATGGCAGCACCGTGCCGCCGTAAAGCGCACTTCGCCTTGATGCTCTCGAACGCTGCCTCCTCCCGCTGCGAGCCCCACATCGTGTCAGAGTCGAACGACCCCGACGTGTTCATGGGCGAGTTCGAGCGGAGGAACGGCTAGCGCGCGGCCACGGGTTAGTGCGCGCGCGTTCCAGGAGCCCCCCGTGGCCAAGAAGCCTCCCCAGACCGACGAAGCGTCCCACGACCACAGCCACGATCACGAGGACGAGCTGTCCGAGGAAGACGTGGTCGTCCTCGTCGACGAAGACGGCAACGAGACGACCTACCTCTTCATCGGCACCGTCGATGTCGACGGGGAAACCTTCGCGCTCCTGGTCGACTCGGAAGACGAGGGCGAGGACGAGAACACCAGCGTGTTCGTGTTCCACTACACGCAAGACGACGACGGCGGCGAGGAGTTCGAACCGGTGGAAGACGACGAGCTGCTCGCGAAGGTGCAGGCCGCCGCGGAGAAGATGTTCGACGAGGCGGAGAAGGGCGAGGCTTAGTCGCCTGGTTCAACCAGGGACGCCAGGACGCGGACCCGCCGATCGCGGCGTTGATACGCAAGCCGGCGAAAACGGGATCCTGTTTTCGCTGCGCCATGGGGGTTTCACGCCATGACTGCCAGGCTGATCGAGCCCGTGCTCCAGGGCTGGGCCGCGTCCCCACGCCGAAAACCGCTCGTCTGCGCGGCGTGGGCCGAGCGCCGAGCCACCATCGAGGTCCGGGCCCTACAGCACGCGTTGTCCGAAGCGTTCGCCGAGGATCTGCTTCGTCACCGCGGGCCGAACGACTCGGTGGAGGCGGTCTACCACTCGCTGCCCCACCACTACGGGCGCCGTTTCAAGCAGGAGGGCTTCGCGCCAGGGCTCAGCTCGGCCGTCGTCGGCCGGGGGCTCGACCGGCTCGAGTCCGCGATGTTGATTCGCCGCGTCGTCCCCACGTCGTCAACCGCCGCGCCGTTTGTCGACCGTCCACGGTCGGCTCGGAAGCTGCTCCCCCTCGACATCGGCCTCGCGCTGGCGCAGATGGGCGTCCCGTTCCAGGATGTGCGTTCGTCAAACCTCGACGCGATGATGGAAGGTCGGGTGGCGGAGATGTGGGCCGGCGTGCTGATGGCCGACGACCCGCAACCCCTCCACTTCTGGGTGCGCGAGGGCAGCGAGGGCGCCGCTGAGCTCGACTACCTCCTGCCAGGGGGGCCCATCGAGGTGAAGGCTGGGCGCGCGGGCACGCTGCGGTCACTCCACCAGTACCTGCGGCGCTCGGGGCGGCGAGCCGCCTGGCGACTCCATGTCGGGCTCCCTGCAGAGGATCGCCACCAGGTCGCGCTCGATGGTGACGACCTGGACTACACGCTGGTCTCCGTGCCGCTGTACCGCGCGGAGCGCGTCCGCGACATCCAGAGGGCAGGCCCGGCGTCCCGCGCCCCCAGTGCGTAGGCCTGCGCCCGACCCTCTCCCGCCACGGGATCCCATCAGTCCCAAATTGCCACGCGACAATGCGCCCGCATGCGCTCGTCGCGAGTGGCCAGCGGCAGATCGTCAGCGATCGCGTGGGCCGCGATCACGCGGTCGAAGGGGTCGCGGGTCCAGGCGAGAGTGGCCGCCACCCGCGACACCCGGTCGAAGTCGCTTTCCGCCGCACGCAAGCCTGCCGCCGCCGCCATGGTGTCGATGACCTCGTCGGGCGAGGCGAGCAAGCGCCCGATCTCGTGCAGGAAAGCCAGCTCCAGCCTGACCATGGGGGAGTACAGCGGCCGGGCGGCGCCGAGACGGGCGCGGAGTGACGCCGGCAGGCGCTCCACCTCGCCCGCATACAGCCACACCAGCACGTGGGTGTCGAGGTGGATCACAGGGGGTCGGGACGCCAGGACGTGGACCAGTCGATCGCGGCGAGGTCGCCCGGGTCGCCCGAGATCACACCGTCGCGACGCGGCAGGGCCTCGACCCAGGACCGTGCCGACGGCGGCACGAGGCGCACGATGACGCCGCGCCGGTCGATCTCGACCACCTCCCCCGCCTCGATGGCGCGGTCCAGAATCCGGTAGACGTCGGCTCGGAGCTGGGAGGCGGTCACGCGCATGCACGCAAGCTAGAGGCAAAGGGCGTACGTGTCAACGATTCGTACGTACGAGAGCGTCGTGATTGTCACGAGTTGTAACGCACGGCGACGAACACGCCCGAGATGCCGCCGATCCTGCGGGTGTCGGTGGAGAAGAGTCTCGACGAGCGGTGAGGGATTCGCGGTTGTCACGAGTTGTAACGCACGGCGATGGGGCGATCCGTCGCAGGTGGGTTCCGCTATGATCACCGTCGTGACTTGAACGACACGGGGCTCCTCCACCTGCGACGGAGAGATCCCACAATGCCTATTCGAAGCCGCGTCGTTGCCATCGCTCTCGCCGACGAGCTGCGGATGTACACCGACAGCACGGGCACCTGGAAGGTGCTCGACCTCGATGTTCCGGAGTTGCTGGGGCTTCTGGCGCACGCCGAGAGCATGCAGCTCGAGTGGCTGCTCGACCAGCGTGCGACGAACGAGGTTGACTGGAACATCGATGTCATCGTCGGCTGGGACCGCGACCACGAGATCGCGCCCTTCGCCGCCTTCGCCAGCGACCAGACTGCCAGCGGCGCCCAACTGGCCACGCTCACGGCGTGGGCCACCTCGAACTACCGGCGGCACGTGCGCCTGCAGCTCGAGTGGCGGCTCCACACCGGCGTGACCGTCCCGAAGGAGGCGATGTTCAGCGCGATCCTCTACGTCAACACCAAGGGGCAGTGATGAGGCAGCGGATTGCACCCGATCCATTGGGCTCCCCTCGGGGCGCCCCTTCCGCAGGCCCGGCCGGAGCGAGCCTTGGTGCAACCGCGCATCGCGAGGGGCTCCGCGTCGAAGGGCCCCTCGTCGGCGCAGTCCAGTCGCCGGCGAGGGCCGGTGCTGCGACGCTCCTGCTCGGCGAGCGGGGACCGGTGATCGAGCGCGCAGGCCAGCCATCCAGCGACTTCCTCTACTTTGAGGTGCGGGATCACGCGGGCCTACGCCGCGTGAAGGTCGCCGTAGAGAACGCTCAGGCCTACTTGGACACGAACTGGGCCAGCATCGTTGGGTATGCGCCCTTCCTCCGCGCCCCGGTTCGATTCAATGGCTAGCGGGGAGGGACGAGAGCGTGAGTCATCCCCGGCGGGAGCGACACGGGAGATTCCCATCCCACCTGTGGAAATGGAACGTTTGTATCGGTTGAAGGTTGAGATGGAGTACGCCGCCTACCGCGCCGAGGTCGCGCGCGAGCGCTTCCACTTGGCGGTGGACACCTCCTGTCGGGCCGCCGGCGTGAGGGCCGAGCGCGTCGGGTTCAAGGTTGAGAACGGACGGCCAGTCCTCTTCCAGGAGGGCGAGTAGTCATGGCGGAAGGATCGGCCAACGGGAACCCTGACTACTGGATCAAGCTTGGACATACCGGCGCCCGGGACGGCGTATTCTACGTGAGGGACGAGGGCGCGAGCGGCACGCCCGACCGGATGATCGTCGCGCCAGTCACGTGGACCAAGACCAACAACGACAATCGTACCTACCAAATCGACTACGACATCCACGGCACCGAGGGCAACCTCCTGCTCATCTCCGGCTACTCCAGGAGTGGCGGCTGGGGCAACCGGTCCATCGCCATACTCGGCGGGGACACGGAGATCAGCTCGCTCTGGCTCGACACGACGCTCCGAATCAACCATCGATACGTGTCGATCGAGTTCGGCAACGCCTCCTATCACGAGCAGCCAGAGAGCGAGCCTCAGGGGCATCTGTACTTCAAGGCTTGGAACGGGGCAGACGGCTACCTCCGGCCCATGTCGTCCCTGGACCAATTCGGCAAGTGGACGTACAATAATGTCGCGGGCGCTGAGCGGGTCACGCTGGAGCCGGAGGACGGCAACGCGGACTCCATCCTGACGCTGGGCTCGACGAGAACGACCCGCGGCTACCTTCTGGTGAGAGCGCACAACGACGGCGTCGCGGTCCGGCCGGGCGTCGTCGTCCTGGAAGGGCGGGGAGGCACCAGGGCCTATCTCTGGTTCCGAGAGTCGGGGGGAGTACGGGAAATCCGAGCTGATGTCGCGGACCCAGCTGCAAACGACTCGGCTGGTGTGGTCGTCGCGACCTAGTAGGAGCAACGGATGCTAAAGCACTTCTCGGCGTTTGTTCCACTTCTTGCCACAGGTGCCTGCGAACACTCATCCGACGACGTTGACTCCGAGGTCGTCGCCAACGACACTGCGGCGTCGTGCTCGGCGGATTCGGATCTTGAGACCAGCGGCCGCGAGGTGGATTTCGGGGAGGTGCGCGTCGGTGACGGCGAGACCCTCCGCCTGGCGCTGAGCGCGGTGGGTACCTGCGACACGCACGTGAGCGCTGCGACGATGACCAACCCCGACTTCTGGATCTCGACCGCCCCGGGGTTCGTGCCGCCCTTCGAGCTCGAAGCCGGGTCGGGCGTGTACTGGGAGCTGGTCTACGTGCCGAGCGCCGTCGAGGCAGACACGGGAACCCTACTCATCGACTCCGACGACCCCACGGAGCCGAGGATCGAGATCGAGCTCAACGGGCAAGGGACCTGACCGGGAGCCGCTAGTCGCCGAGCTCCGCCTCATCCAACCCCGTCCACTCGAGCCACGGCCCGAGGTCCACCCCGGCCCAGAGAATCACCACGCCCGGCTGCCCCCAGGGCTGATAGAACGAGGTCGCGACGTAGGGCGCGATCGACTGCTCGTCGAGGAAGCGCACCGGCACGAACACGCCCGCGAGCCCGCCGATCCCGTGGGCGTCGGCATCGTCGAGGGTGGGCTCCTTCCAGTAGCCCACGTTCAGCGCGGGACGCAGCGCCACGTTGTCACCGACCAGGCGGTTGCTGCTCACGATCACCTGTCCCCGGAGGATCGGTCGCAAGGCGAGGTCGACGTTCACCTCGGCGTCGAGCGCCAACGACACGGGCGTCTCGTGGCGACGCTCGTCGAGCACGCTCCACTTCACGTCTACCCCTTTGGGCGGGGTCAGTCCGCGCACCCCGATCTCCCAGCCCCGGCCGAGGCCCACGCGGAACTCCATCTGCACCGGCAGGGCGAAGCCCGGGCAGCTGTCCTCGAAGTAGTCGCACTCGAGCGTGTAGAGCGCCTCGCCCGGCTGCCAGAAGGCGGCCACGCTGCCCGCGCCCTCCAGCTTGCCGAGGGAGTGCGCGGGGCGGAGCGTGGCCGGCACGCAGGCCGCCAGCCAGAGGAGCGTCACACGTGGCCGCCGAGCGCCTTCTTCAGGGGCTTGTTGAAAGCCCACATCGCGGCGCCCGTGCTCACGCCGATGGCGCAGAGCAACAGGAAGAACTGGTCCTTCGTCATGTCGTCGTAGAAGGTGCCGATCCAGCCGCTGAGGAAGTTGCCGAGGAAGCTCGACGCGAGCCACATGCCCATCATCATGCTGACGATGCGCGGCGGAGACACCTTGGTGACCAGCGAGAGGCCAATGGGCGACAGGTAGAGCTCGCCCACGGTGAGGATGAGCACGCACGCGAAGGGCCAGAAGAGCGAGCCGCGGTTGCCGTCGCCGATGAGATTGGCGCCCACCACCATGATGATGAAGGACAGGCCGAGTACCGTGCTGCCGATGGCCATCTTGCCCACGGAGGTGGGCTCCGAGCCACTCTTGGCCTGCCAGCGCCAGAACATGTCGAGGAAGGGCGCCAGCACGAAGATCATCAGGGGGTTGAAGCTCTGGAACCAGTTGGGCGGGATCTGGAAGCCGAGGATCACCGGCCAGTTGGTCTGGGTGTCGGCCCAGGTTTGCATCGTGTTGCCCTGCTGCTCGTACACCGCCCAGAAGGCGATGTTGAGCACGCACAGCGCGCAGAGCGCGCAAACCTTGAGCCAGTCTTCGCTGTTGAGCGGACCGTGGGCGGCCTCTTCCTTGGCCTTCTCCGCGCGAGGCTTCTCGGCCGCGAGGTACTTCTGCCCGAAGAAATACACCACCAGGCCGATCACGAGGCCGATGCCCGCGGCGCCAAAGCCGTAGTGCCAGCCATAGATCGCGGCGAGCGTGCCGCACACGAGGTTGCAGAGGAAGGCGCCGAGGTTGATGCCCATGTAGAAGATGGTGAACGCGCCGTCGCGACGAGGGTCGCCCTGCTCGTAGAGCTCGCCCACCTGCGTGGAGATGTTCGGCTTGAAGAAGCCGTTGCCCACGATGAGCAGGCCGAGCGCGAGGAGGAACAGCTGCTCGCTCGCCATCACGAAGTGGCCGAGCGCCATCACGATGCCGCCGATGTAGACGGCCTTGCGCTGCCCCAGCCAACGATCCGCGAGGATCCCGCCGAAGAAGGGCGTGGCATAGACCAGCGCCGTATAGAGACCGTACATCGACGAGGCAAAATCCTGCACCGAGGTCTTCGCGACGATCCAGTCGGGCAGGAGCAGCAAGAAGTCGTAGCCGAGCACGTTGAACGGGTTGCTCGGCGCCTCGGCTGGGGGCTCGGGAAAGTCGCTGCGGTAGAGCGCCGCCCCGAAGCTCGACACCAAGTAGTACACCATGTACGCCTTCAAAAGGCCGCGCATGCCGTAGTAGGAGAAGCGCTCCCCCATCTCGGTGAAGAACAGGATGAAGAGCACGAGGGGATGCCCGAAGAACTGGGGCTGCTTCGCGGGGGGGACATGCTCGATCGCCAAGGCGCTCACCGGTGGAAAAGCGCCGCGAGGGTAGCACGCGCGACAGCGCCGGGGCGTCGCCAGTGCTACCCTTGCGCAGCTACTGGACGGGATCTGGCATGAATGAACGTCTCGCTCGCCTTGTCGACACCGCCAAGGGTCGCCCCGTGCGCGTCGGTATTGTCTCGATGTACGACGTCGAGAACAACGCGGTGCGCATCCTGGCCGCCACGCTGCGGCAGGGTGGTCACCACGTGGCGGAGATCTACTTCAAGGACTGGATCTCCAACCACCTCGACCCCGCCACCGACGTGGAGCTCGACAACCTCGTGAGCGTGGTGCGCGACGAGACGCTCGACTTCGTGTGCCTGAGCATCCGCGCCAGCGCCTACTACAACGCGGCGCGCATCCTCACCGACCACCTGCACGATGTGCTCGACATCCCGGTGCTCTGGGGCGGCATGCACCCCACGCTGATGGGCGCCCAGTGCATCCAGACGGCCGACATGGTGCTCCAGGGCGAGGGTGAGCTCGCGCTCCTCGACCTCGCCGACCGCATTCGCGACGGGGGCGACGTGCTCGCGGCGGGGAACATGATGTTCCAGACCGCCGACGGCGTGCGCAAGAATGCGCTTCGTCCCTTGATCGAGAACCTCGATACCCTGGCCTACCGCGACTACGTCACTCACGACCACAAGTACTTCATCTGGGGCAAGAAGGTCGAGAAGGGCGACCCGATGAAGGGCGACCCGGTGTACCAGATGATGGGGAGCCGCGGCTGCATCTACAAGTGCAGCTACTGCTACAACAGCACCTACAAGAAGGACGTTTACCCCGGGCAAAAGTGGTTCCGCGTGCGCTCCCCGGCCAGCATGGTCGACGAGATCAAGAAGGCCCGCGAACACTGGGACTTCAAGCGCATCCGCTTCGACGACGAGGTGTTCAACTTCCAGCTCGACTGGCTCGAAGACTTCTGCGAGCGCTACCCGCGCGAGGTGGGCCTGCCCTTCGAGGTGTTCATCGAGCCGAAGCTGGTGAACGCCGAGCGTATGCGGATGCTTCGCGACGCGGGCCTCGTCAGCGTGTACATGGGCGTGCAGTCGAGCGAGCGGGTGACGGGCCACCTGTACGACCGTCGCGTGAAGAACAGCACCATCGGCGACATCGCCAACCTGTTCCACGAGCTCGGCATCAAGGGACACTTCCAGCTCATCTTCGACGATCCGGTCTCCACGAGCGAGGACAAGCAGAAGCTCTTCGAGATGATCTCGGAGTTCCCGCACCCCTTCGACCTCTACCTCTTCTCGATGACGGTCTTCCCGGGCTCCGAGCTCAACCACAAGCTCCTGGAGTCCGGCCTCATCAGCGAGTACGACATCGAAGGCACCGCCACCAAGACCTTCTACCAGCACCGGATCAACCTGGAGTATCCGCGCCCGGTGGAAGACACCTTCTGGATCGCGCTCACCCAGATGTTGTCGAAGCCCTTCGTGCCGCGCGCGGTGCTGAAGCCGCTGGCGAAGAGCGAGTTCCTGAAGAAGCACCCCTGGCCGCTCATCCAGATGGCCCACGCGGCCAACTACGTGAAGATGGGCACCACGGCGGTGAACATGGCCGCCAACGGCGAGATGACCAAGACGCTCATGCGGCGATGGTTGAGCTTCGACCGGGTGATTACCACCTAGATCGTGGGCTAGGCGTGGTTTAGGTGCCATCCTGCGCCTACGAGTGAGCGGGTGGTCGGCGCCGCCGGCGCCATGCCCCCCGGAATGCGACACGCCGCCGGCCAAGCCCACCCGGATGCGAAAATCCGACCACGGACGGCCGCCCCGGGGTGACCGTTGACGGGCTCACCCATGAACTATCGGCGCTTGCTCGTAGCCTGCCCGACGCCAAGGCTCCACGGCCAGCCTCCGTTTCGCTTTTCGCGGGGCTTGGCTCGGGGGGATTCGCCTTTTGGGGGGCATGACGGGTGCCGGACCGGTCGCC
Organism: Pseudomonadota bacterium; assembly: GCA_005778355.1. Classification (GTDB taxonomy): domain Bacteria; phylum Myxococcota_A; class UBA796; order UBA796; family SXON01; genus SXON01. The sequence continues at coordinate 11,921 of SXON01000096.1, forward strand.
GAGCAAGCCGAGGCCGGAGGACGACCGGCCCAGTCGCGTTTGCGTCGAGTCCCCGGGGCGGCCGACTCACTCAGCCGCGAACGCCGAGGCGAACCGCGACTCACCGGCACCCCTCCGCGACCCCGAGCGCACACGCACGAGCCCTCGCCCGCGCGGCCGTTTCTGGCTCCGCGCCCTCGATCGCCGTGGCAAAAGCGAGGCAAGCCTGCCCGTTGCCCACGCCGCACGAGCGCTCGAAGAGCGGCATCGCCTCGGCCCAGGCGTCCTGGCTCTCGGGCGCGGCGTTGACCAGCATCGTGGCGTGCTGGAAACAACGGAGGTGCGCGTCGCCTCGCTCGCGCCCCCCTCAGTCGAGCGGCACTTCCTGGATCCCCGCGAGGGCGAAGGTGACGTGCTCCCACTGGCCGATGGTGGCGCTGGCGGGGGCGGCGCTCAGCTCCTCGGCGAGGATGTCGGTGCCGTCGTAGTAGAGGCGGAAGAGTCCCACGGTGGTGACGGATTCCTGCGTGAGCAAGATGTCGCCCGCGATGGGCAAGAACTCCTCGCCGGTGACGCCCAGAAGCGAGCTGGTGCCGTAGTTCACCCCGAAGAAGTTCTCATAGGGCACCACGATGTCGATGTCTTCTACCGCCACGCCACAATCGAAGCTGTTCACCGAGCCGTCGGGCGCGATCACGTAGAGCAGGCGCTCGTTCTCCGCACCCGCGAGGATCATCCCCGCCAGCGGGCCGTAGCGGGCCGGGGCGTCGGGCACCACCACGAGGCCTTCGAGGTGCGTGCCGCTGATGTCGGCGAGCATGGTGGGCGCGCCCGCGCTGTCGATGGTCCACACCTCGCCGTCGGTGGTGGCGATCACCAGCTGACCGGCGAAAACGTCGGTCCGGTCGACGTAGAGCGAGCCGCGCATGAGCCCGTTGTTGTCGCCGGGAAGGTCCACCCAGGGGTTGGTGACGCTGCTCCCGTCGGCGCTCACGCGCACGATCTGCCCGTCCACCCCGTTGCCGACGAAGAGCTCGCCGGTGGTGAAGCCGCCGGTGTTGCCCGAGCGCGCGGTGGCGATCTTCACCTCGTCGGTCACGTCGGCGAGCGCCGAGAACTGGGTGTGCGAGCCGTCGGCGGCCACCGTCTCCAGCGCGTAGGGGGATCCCCCGGAGTAGTAGACCGACATCACGACGTCGTAAGCCGACTCGTGGTAGTCGATGCCAATCGGCGAGTTGAAGTCGGTGCTGATGGCCACGAAGGTGACATCGCCGAGGCTCGAGTCGTTGAGCGGGTCGCGGAAGTTCTCGTCGCCGTCGCCGTCCCAGTCGTCGTCGACCTCCACCGAGTCGAGCAGGCTGTCGTCGTCGCTGTCGGTGTCGATGTAGTCGGCGAGCCCATCGCCATCGTAGTCGCCCGAGCCCTCCCTGGCGTCGGACAGGCTGTCGTCGTCGCTGTCGGAGTCGAGGTAGTCGGCCACCCCGTCGGCGTCGGTGTCGCGGCTCTCGGCGCGGCCCTCGTCGGTGTCGGTGATGCCGTCGCCATCGCTGTCCAGGGCAGGATCCCAGCCGGTGTCGTCGGCGCTGTCGGCGGGGCTGCTATCGACAGGGTGCCAGCCGCTCTCGGGGCGCGCGCTGTCGTGACGCGTGTCGCGCTCCGGCAGGTCGCCCGAGTCCTGTTCTTCCTCCACCTTCGGCTCGTCCACCACCGCGGTGGTGGGTTGGCTGCAGGCGGCGAGGGCAAGCAGGAAGGCGCGCATCTCGCGGAGTGTACCGCCATCCGGTGATACTGCGGGGGCTTGACCGCGCTCATGGACATCGTCGACTCCGCCGCCGTCGCGCTGGTGCGTGCCCGTGGCGCCAAGAGCGAGTTCCTGGATGGCGACGGTTCACCGGTGCACGTCCTACGCGCGCGCGGGCGCGGGCACGGCCCGCCGGTGTTGTTGCTGCACGGCCTCGGCTCCCAGGCCTCCGACTACATCGGTGTCATCGCGGGCCTGGTGCCCCACGTGTCGGAGGTCCTCGCCCTCGACCTGCCCGGCCACGGCCTCTCGCCGGCCCCGCCCGAGGGCATGTGTCCCACGGCGATGCGGCGGGTCACGCTCGCCGCGGCCGACAAGCTGCTCGACCGTCCCGTGGTGGTGTTTGGCAACTCGCTCGGTGGGCTCTCCGCCGTGCGACTGGCCTTGCTGCGTCCCGACCGGGTGCTCGGACTCATGCTGGCCTCGCCGGCCGGCGCCCCGATGTCCGAGGCCGATTTCGCCACCCTGCTCGCTGGTTTCGAGTACCCCGATCACGGGGCAGCGCTGCGCTTTGTCGACCGGTTCACCCGTGCGTCGCCGGTGGTGCGGCACCCCTTCGCCTGGGGTGTGCGACAGCGCATGGCCCGCGCCACCATCCGCGATCTCATCGGTCGCATCGGCCCCGGCGACCTGCTCGCCGCCGAGGACCTCGCCTCGATCACCGTCCCCGTGCACGTGGTGTGGGGTGGGCTCGACGGGATCCTGCCGGCCACCCACGCCGAGTTCTTCCGCCAGAGCCTCCCCGCCCACGCGGTCGTCGAGATCGACGAGCGAGCGGGGCACGCGCCTTACCTCGACGACCCCCTGGGATTCCCGCGCGCCATCGCACGGTTTGCCGCCCGGTGTGCCGCGTGATGCTCTGGTTGCTCGCCTGCGAGCCCGAGGACGCCGAGTCCGGCGTGGTGTCATCCACGCCCTCCTGCGACACGCTCCTGCCCATCGTCGAGGAGCCGGTCGAGGGTCTCGCCTTCGACGGCAACCCGCCCACGTCGCTGCTCCTCCTGGTCAACGACACCTTCCGTCACGACGTCGTGCAATTCTACGGGGGTGACCGGGTCACGATGCCCTGCCTCCAGTCCCGGGCGGACCACGTGGTGCGCTTCGACAGCGCCTATGCCACCGGCAACTGGACGGGCATCACCACCGCCTCGATCCTCACCGGGCTCTTCCCCGAGCACCACGGGCTCTTGCGCGTGGACAGCCAGTCCGGCAGCCCCCAGATCGACGAGCCGGTGAGCGCGCCGACCTTCGCCAGCCACCTCTCCGGTCTCGGACACGCCACGCTCCAGGTCTCGGGCAACGCCTGGATCTCCGAGGAGTCTGGCCTGATGGCCGGCTTCGACACGGTGAAGGCCGACCCCGGCGAGGAGGGAGAGACCGACGCGCCCGATATTGCGCCAGAGGTGCGTGCCTGGCTGAACGCGCTGCCGTCTGGAACCCCGTTCTTCGCCCACTTCCAGCCCGTCGACAACCACGACCCCTACCTGCCGCAGTCGCAATACATCGACCGCTTCATCGACACGACCGCCTACCCCTGGCCAGTGACACACGCCGCGCAGCGCGAGCTCACGATTGCCTACCCGGACATGAGCGAGGAGGAACAGGCCCTGGCCCGCGAGTGGCTGGGTGGCCTGTACGCCGCGGAGACCCTCGCCGTCGACGCCGAGCTCGACGCCACGCTGGCGACGCTAGCCGCCACCGGCCGACTCGACGACACGCTGGTGATCGTCATGGGCGACCACGGCGAGAGCCTCGACGACGACCGCACCGGCTACTTCGGGCACGGCTCGTCGCTGCGCCAAGAGCTTGTTCGCGTGCCCCTCCTGGCCTACCACCCCCGCCTGAAGCCCGGCGCGATGGCGGGCATCGTGCGCGGCATCGATGTGTTGCCGACCGCGCTGGCCGCGCTGGGGCTCCCCGCCCTCGACGGGATCGACGGCACAGCCGGGGGCGCTTCGATGGCCTACGGGGGCTGGTGGCCCAACGACGACCAGGCGTTGCGGACCGAGGCGGTGTACGCGGTTTCCGGCCGCGTGAAGATCATCCGCAACTGCGCGGGGGGCGACTCGGCCTACGATCTCGACGCCGACCCCACTGAGATGAGCCCGGTGATCGAGCTGTCTCAGCTCGAGGGCGCGACCGGGCTCAGCGAGGACCTCGACGCGCAGGTGCTCGCGCTCCAGTCGGGCTCCACGCGCATGGAAGCCTGCGTCGCGCGTTAGGCCGCGGTCATGCTCCTCCTCCTTGCATGCGCCGCGCCCGAGAACGACGAGTTGTCCAGCCAGGAACTCGACACCGGCGAGGTGATCGACGAGGGACCACCCCCCGCCGACCTCGCCGAGCCAAGCGCCGGCAGCTGCCCGAGCTTCGACGAGCCGGGGCAAGTCACGTTCACCAGCGCGGGCATGGAACGCAAGGCCCGAATCTACTACCCGGAGGATCGCCCCGCCGACATGCCGGTGCTCTTCGTGTGGCACCCACTGGGCGCCAATGCACGCAGCATGGTGAGTTGGCTCGAGATCGATAGCTTCGCCGAGGAGCACGGGGTCATCGCCGTGGTGCCCGACGCCGACGACAGCATGCCCTTCGAGTGGGGCTTCACCGGCGACGCCAGCATCGACCTCGCCCTCTACGACGACCTGCGCACCTGCCTGGTGGAGGAGTTCGGCGCCGACGTGCGCCGGGTGTACTCCGTGGGCATGAGCGCCGGCGCCTTGTGGACCACCTACCTGGGCATCCACCGTGGCGACACGCTCGCGTCGATCGCCACCTGGTCGGGGGGTACGGGCGACCTCGTCCCCTATTCCACGCCGGCCTACGCCTTCCCCGCGCTCCTGGTTTTCGGCGGCGACGACGACACCTACAACGCCGGCGGCTACGTGGTGCGCTTCAACGAGCTCACGCTCCAGTTTGCCGACGAGCTGGCGGGCGACCAACACTTCGTCGACCTCTGCGAGCACGACCTCGGCCACTACTTCCCGCCCGACACCGACGCCACGATCACCGACTTCCTCATGGTGCAGCGCTACGGGCAGCCCTCGCCGATCAGCGCTGACAATCTTCCCGATCTCTCGATGGATTGCCAGGTGGTGACGGCGGGCGTCAGCGACTGATCGTCCGCGCCACCCGGAAGCCGAGCCCGCCCACGCTGTAGTTTGCGTCGCCCGAGGTGCGGCGCGCGGCCCTGAGGTTGCTCGGCACGCTGCCCCAGGAGCCGCCCCGGTGCACGCGGTTACTGCTGTCGCTGCCCTGCGGGTCGACGCCGCCCACGTAGTCGCCGTGCCCGTCGTGCACCCACTCGTACACGCCGCCCACGATGTCGTAGAAGCCAAGCGGGTTGGGTTCCTTGCCACCGGTGGGCACGCTGCCGCCCCCGCTGTTGCCGCAGTACCAGCCGAGGTCGTCGAGCATGGAGCCGTCGTCGAGCGCGAGGTTTCCGTCACACGCCGTCTCCGTGCCGAGCACGAGGTCGGCGCCGGTCCAGAAGCTCGCGGCGGAGCCCGCCCGCGCCGCGTACTCCCACTCCGCCTCGGTGGGCAGGCGCGCGCCCGCGCAGGCGTACACGTCGCCCGGGGCCTCGCAGGTCGAACCGTCGCAACTGTAGCAGGGCGGTAAACCGACACTCGCGGAAAGGATGTTGGTGAAGCTCGCCGCCTGGTGCCAGGAGACGCCGGTGGCGGCGCAGTCGTCGCCGCAGTCGGGGTCGCCGCCGGCCTCCGTGCCGGTGAGCGCCGCCCAGGTGGCGCGGGTGATCTCGTAGGTGGAGAGCTCGAAGGGGCGGGAAAGAGTGACCTCAACCTGGGGCTCGTCGTCCTGGTGACCGGGCTCCACGGCGGGGCTGCCCATGGTGAAGGTGCCGGGTTCCACCTCGATGGTGGCGAGGCCGAGGGGGACGAGCGCCTCGCCGGTATCGACCGGGGCGGGCTCGGCAACGCAGGCGAACAGGGCGATCACGGGTAGATTCTACGCCATGCTCCTCCTCGCTTGCACGACGCCGCCCGACGACGACTCCGCGAAGGAGGCGCCGACCATCTTCGCCGTGGGCCACGTGGAGGCCGAGGTCGAGTACACCGACCCGGAGGGCAACGCGCGCGCGCTGCGCACCGCCGCCTGGTACCCGGCCAAGTCCGACGGGGACGGGCCGGCGCAGTACCTCTACGGGACGATCGAGAGCTTTGGCGCCACCGAGAACGCGCCCGCGGCCGAGGGCGAGTTCCCGGTGGTGGTCTTCTCCCACGGGCACCAGGCCTTCGCCGAGGTGTCGAGCTTCCTCATGGAACATCTCGCCCGGAATGGCTTCGTCGTGCTCGCGCCCGACCACACGAACAACACCACCTTTGATGGGAGCGAGCGCAGCACCGCGATCTACCTGCAACGGCCCTTTGACCTCTCGGCCGTCATTGACGCGCAGGAAACGGGCCTTTTCCCCGGCCTCCCCGCCACCACGGGACAGGTGGTGGCAATGGGCCATAGCTTCGGCGGCTACACCATCTTCGCCAGCGGAGGGGCCGCCTACGACACCGGCGAGATCGATGCCGCCTGCGAGGCCGGCACCGGGGGCAACGTGTGTACCGACTGGTCGGGCGAGTGGTCCGCGCGCTTTGCTGCCGGGGCGATGGACGCCCGGGTGCTGGGCATCGTCCCGATGGACCCAGGAGACGACTGGATGTTTGCCGCCAACCTCGAGGGCCTCGCGGTCCCCGCGCTCTTGATGACCGCCAACACCGACCCCGAGGGCGACGGCGACCCGGGGGCCTACGCCGCGGCCCTGCTCCCGCCCCTGTCCGAGACCAACAGCGCCTGCGGCAGCTGCGAGCACCACTGGGTCGATATCGCCACCGCCGGCCACAACGCCTTCACCGACTTCTCGGGCAGCCTCGACGATGGCGGCACCATCGAGCCACAGCGTGGCTGGGACATCGTCAATACCTATGCGCTTGTCTTTGCCCAGTATGTCACGGGTGACGACGACGACCTCGCCCTGCTCCGCGGCGAAGAGCCGGTTGACGATCTCGCCACCGTCGAGTGACCTCGGTCGCGCTACCATAGGCGGCCGTGCCGCTCGCCCTGCTGTTCCTCGCCTGCGATCCCGCGCCCGACTCGGCGGCGCCTGCAGAAGCCGTGCGCGGCGAGGCGCCCGCCTTCACCGCGCAACCCCCGGTCCTGCGGCGACTCACCTACACCCAGTACCAGGACACCGTGGCGGCCCTGTTCGGCGAGGGCCTGGTGATCCCCGCCGAGTTGGAGCCCGACACCCGCGTGTCGGGTCTGTACGCGGTGGGCGCGTCGGTCACCTCCATCTCGTCGCTCGGCGTGGAACGGTACGAGTCCGCGGCGTTTGACATCGCCGAGCAAGTGCTGGCCGACGAGGCCCGTCGCGCCGCGCTCGTCCCCTGCACCCCCATCGACGTGGTCGACAGCGACTGCGCCCGCGCCGTCCTCGCCGACCTCGCTCCCCGCGCCTGGCGCCGCCCGCTGGAGAGCGCCGAGCTCGACCGGCTGGTGAGCATCGCCGACACCGCCGGCGCAACGCTCGAGGACTTCGACCAGGGCCTCGCCTACGCCATCGCCGCGCTCCTGCAGTCGCCCTACTTCCTGTTCCGCCCGGAGCTCGGCGAGGACGACCCGGAGCGCCCCGGGGAGCGCCGCTACACCGCCTATGAGATGGCCTCGCGACTGTCGTATTTCCTCTGGAACACCATGCCGGACGCCGAGTTGTTCGCGGCGGCGGCCGATGGTTCTTTGCTCACCGACGAGGGGCTGGCCGAGCAAGTAGACCGCCTGCTCGCCGACGAGCGGGCGCGGGGGGGCATGGCGGCCTTCATCACCGACACCTGGATGCTGGGCGACCTCGACGAGCTCACCAAAGACCCGACGATCTACACCTACATGAGCGACGGTCTCGGGGCCTCGGCCCGCCAACAGACCCTGCTCGACGCCGAGGCGATCGTTTTCGACGACGATGGCGATTTCCGCTCCATCCTCACCACGCGCGACACCCACCTCGACCGCTCGCTGGCGGCGCTCTACGACGTGCCGGCCCCCGCCCGCGAGGGCTTCGGCGCCACCACGCTGCCCGAGAGCGGCGGCCGCCGGGGGCTGCTCGGCCAAGTGAGTTTCCTCGCCTTGCAGTCACACGCCACCAGCACCAGTGTCACCAAGCGCGGCATCTTCGTGCGCGAGGTGCTGCTCTGCCAGGAGCTGCCCTCGCCCCCGGCCGGTCTGAACACGTCCATCCCCGAGATCACCGAGGAAACGCCCACGATGCGCGACCGCGTGGCGCAGCACCTCGAAGACCCTTCCTGCGCCGCCTGTCACAACTACATGGATCCCATCGGGCTTGGCTTCGAGAACTTCGACGGCATCGGCCGCTGGAGGACAACCGAGAACGACGTGGAGATCGACGCGAGCGGCGAGCTCGACGGGGTGGACTTCGACGACGCCTGGGCCCTGTCCTCCGCCATCGCCGAGCACAGCGCCTTCGCGCCGTGTGTCAACAAGACGCTGTACGCCTACGCGCAGGGTCGCGTGGAAGGCAGCGGCGAAGACGAGATCGTTGACTGGCACGCCGAGGGTTTTGCCGTGCAGGACTACCGCCTCAAGTTCCTCTTGCGCGACATCGCCACCGGGCGATCCTTCCGGACGGTGGGGGGGGTGGAATGAAACGCCCGGCCATCGGACGACGCCGATTCCTTCGCGGATTCTTTCAGGGCTCCGCCGTTTTCGTCGGCCTGCCGCTCTTCGACTACTTGCTCAACGGCAACGGCACCGCCCTCGCCTGTGGCGGGGCCATCCCCCGGCGCTTCGGGCTCTTCTTCTGGGGCAACGGCAACCGGCCCGACAAGTGGACCCCGACGAGCGACGGCGCCGATTACGAGCTCACCGAGGAGTTGGCACCGCTCATCAACGTGAAGTCCAAGATCTGCGTGGTGTCGGGACTGGCGGTGAAGGTCGACAATCTCGAGCCCCACCTCTCGGGCGCCGCGGGCTTGCTCACCGGCTACGACCTGGTGCAGGAAGACGGCAACGACACGATGGGCGCCGCGACCATCGACCAGCTCATCGCCGCCGAGATCGGCATCGACACGCTCTACGCCTCGATCCAGACGGCGGCCACCGACTGCTCCGGCATGTCCTACAACGGGCCCAACTCGCGCAACCCGCCGGAAACCGACCCCTACACGCTCTACGAGAAGCTCTTCGGCGCCACCTTCCGGGAGCCCGGCGAGGAGGGCGTGGTCGACCCCACGCTCGGCCTGCGTCGCAGCGTGCTCGACAGCGTGATGAGCGACATTGCCACCCTGCAATCGAAGCTCGGCTCCGCCGACAAGGCCCGCCTCGACCAGCACCTCACGGGCGTGCGCGAGCTTGAGGAGCGACTCGCGAAGCTCGAGGAAGATCCCCCCTCGCTCGAGAGCTGCGCCCGGCCGGACAGCGAGCCGCTGACGAGCTACCCCGACGAGGACGGTCGCCCGCAACTGAGCGCCCGCAGTCGCGCCATGGTCGACATGCTGGCGATGGCCTTCGCCTGCGATCAAACGCGGGTGTTTGGCCACTACCTCACCGACCCGGTGTCGAACACGTTGTTTCCGGGCGCGTCGGCCGGCCACCACAACCTCACGCACGACGAGCCGGGCGAGCAGCCTGAGGTGCACGCCATCACCGTGCAGATCATGCAGGAATTCGCCTATCTGCTCGAGAAGTTCGACAGCATCCCCGAGGCCGACGGCACTTTGCTCGACAATTGCGCCATCCTCGGCACCACGGAGGTGTCACTCGGCCAGACGCACGACATCACCGAGATCCCCGTGGTGATCGGCGGCAGCGCCTGTGGCACTATCCAGACCGGACTTCATTACCGGAGCTACACCGCGGACAACGCCTCGAAGCTGATGCTCACGCTGATGCGCTCGATGGACATCCTCGCCACCGGCTTTGGCGACCAGGCGAGCGAGGCCTACTCCGAGGACAGTCTCACCGAGATCGAGGTCTGATGTTCCTCCTCCTCGCCTGCGCGGAAGAGCCCGTCGCCGACGCGGTGGGCACGTGTAGCGCCGACGAGAAGCAGGAGCTGGTGGTGGTGCGCACCATCGAGCTGGTGGTGGCCGACGACGCGGGCGTGAGCGAGGGTTTCAACCTCGACGGCGACGTGTCGACCGCCGGCGGCTCGACCGGATGCGGCGTGGGGGACTACGTGTCGCCCGGGGGCACCGAGGGCATCGACAACAACTTCTCGCGGCTGGTGCCCACACTGGAAACCACCGAGGCCAAGGTGGAGACCATCGAGGGCCTGATCCAGTCGGCCATCGATAGCGGCGAGCTGCTCATCAGCTTCGAGCTCGGCGGCCTCGACAGCTGGGACCACGACGAGTGCGTGAGCCTGAGCGTCGGCCAGGCCACGGGCGACGCGATGCTCGGGACCGACGGGCTCCTGCTCGACGGGCAGACCTTCGATCCCGACGAGTCCGCGCCGGTGACCGAGGCCAACGACGGGCAGATCACCGACGGCACCTTCACCACCACCGGCGTGGCCACCGATATCCCCGCGCAGATCCTCAACGCCTACCTCACCTTGCCCATCCGCAGCGGTGCGGTGAGCCTCACCCCGGCGGGCGACGACCTCTACACCGGCTACCTCGGCGGCGGCGTGGCCACGAGCTACTTGCAAAGCGTGGCAGAGACCGAGAACGTCGATCCCGTGGTGGCCGAGCTGCTCGGCACGGTGCTGAGCTACAACGCCGACCTCGACGACCCCGACGAGGGCGAGTGCAAGGCCTTGTCGATGACGCTGGACTTCGAAGCGGTGGGCGCCTACTGGTACGGGGAGTGACGCCCCTCTTCGACGCCATCGTCACGCTCCAGTCGCCGTCCGGTAGCCCGCGCGACCTCGACCGCTGGCTCGCCGACGTGGCTCAGGTCCGGCAGCGAGCGCTCGATTGTATCCGGCCGGTCGAGAACCGGCGCGACTACTACGCCAACGCGGTGCTCCACGTGCTGCTCGACGCCCCGGCCCTCGCGCGGGCGCAGCGCTGCGAGGGCGTGCTCTCCGTGGTGGAAAACCGGACGCTCCGCATCAACGTGTCGCAGAGCGTGCCTCTGGTGGGCGCCGACCTCGTCTCGAGCACCTACGGTGTCGATGGCACGGGCACCGCCGTGGCGATCATCGACACCGGCGTGGACTACACCCACGCCGACGTGGGTGGCTGCATGGGCGGCGCCTGCAAGGTGGCCTACGGCTACGATTTTGGCGACGACGACGCCGATCCGAGCGACTGTCACGGGCATGGCACCAACGTGGCGGCCATCGCGGCCGGGACCAGCGGCGTGGCCTCCGGGGCCAACATCCTCGCCTACAAGGTGTTTACCGACGGCGACTGCGCCACCACCAGCGACGCGGCCATCGCCGCCGCGCTCGACGACGTGGTGCTCTACGCCAGCACCTACAACGTGGTGGCGGTGAACCTGTCACTCGGCACCGACGACTACCGCACCTCCTCGATCTGCGCCGGCACCGGCACCGCCACTGAGACCGCCGTCGACACCGCCTGGTCGGCGGGGATCCTCATGGTGGCCGCCGCCGGGAACGACGGCGACGAGGAGAATGTCAGCTTTCCCGCCTGCCTGCGCCGGGTGATGGCGGTGGCGAATAGCTACGACGCCGCGGCGGGTTCGAGCAGCTACTGTACCGACAGCCGCTGCGCCGACTACTGCACCGACAGTAGCCCGAGCGTGGACAGTCTCAACTGCTCGTCGAACGGCGGTCGGCTGGTCGACCTCGCCGCCCCCGGCACCACCATCGTGGCCGGCGGGCAAACCATGGCCGGCACTTCGCAGGCGAGCCCCCACGTGGCCGGCGCCGCCGCGATCCTCGCCCAGCGGGTGCCCGGCACCGAGCCCGGCGACCTGTCCGACTGGCTTGGCCGCAGCGACAGCGTCGTTTCTGACACTCGGGGCAGCACCACCTACGACTACCCGAGGCTCGACCTCCCCGCGATCCTCGCCGGTCACCCGGACGACCTGTCGATTGCCGACCTCTACCTCGACGGCGACCGCATCATCGAGCGCGGCGAGGCCGAGGGACTGGTGGTGGAGCTGGCCAACAGTGGTCCCGGCGATCTCGAAGACGTGACTCTGCTGGTGACCAGCACCGACCCCGAGCTTGTTTTCGACGGCGTGGCCCTCCTCGCCGGCACGGTACCGAGCAACGGCACGCTGCTGGTCGCGCCCGCGCCCTTCTCGGTGCTCGACACCTGCGCGGCCGACCACAACGCCGAGCTCACGGTTTCCGTCACGGCCGACGGGCAGGTGCTCTCGGAGACGGTGACCGTGGCCGTGTACTGCGTGGTGGAGCCGGTCGACACCGGGGACAGTGGCCAAAGCGGGGACACAGGCGACTCCGCGGTGGTCGTGGACTCCGCTGATAGCGCGCCACCCGGAGACAGCGAACCGCCGCCCGGAGACAGCGACGAACCCGCTGAGAAGCCGCCGGCCCGGGAGGCGCCCGCCGGGTGCGGCTGCGACAGCGGCACCGCCGTGCCGGGGGTGCTCGCGCTCGTGGCGGCCGTGACGCGCCGTCGCCCGGCGGCGCCGGTAGGAGAGGGTCACCAAAGGACGGTCGACGGCCATCGACCCTGAGGTAGACTGCCCCCGTGCTCCTGCTCCTCGCCTGCACCGACACCCCCGCCGTCACCCAGTCGGCCACGGGCGCGATCACGCCGGTGCCCGAGTTCGAGCGTCCCGACACCGGCGTGGTGCTGGAGTCTCGCGAGACGGACGATCCTCCGCCGCCCGACACGGGCCAGGCACCCGACCCCGCGCCCCCGGCGGTCCTGCTCAACGAGGTGGTGGCCCGCAACGACTCCACCTGGGACGGTGGCGACGGCACCTGGCCGGACTGGGTGGAGATCTACAACGCCTCGGCGGAGGCCGTTCCCCTGTCGCAGCTGGCCTTGGCCGACAGCTCCGACCTCTTGTGGCTCGGCGGAGAGGGCACGCTCGAACCGGGTGCACGCCACGTCATCATCGCCGACGGCAAACCGGACGCGGGGCCCGATCACGCGCCCTTCTCGCTCGACGGCGATGGCGACGAGCTCACGCTCACCGTGGAGAGCCGCGTGTCGGACCGCCTGGCGCTCGGCGAGATGCCCCGCGACGTGGCCTGGGCGCGGTTACCGGACGGTGGCCCGTGGAGTCTCACCATCCACACCTCGCCGGCGAGCGAGAACCCGCAGACCGGCGACACCGACCTCGACCCCACCAGCCTGGTGTTCCAGCTCGACGAGATCATCCCCATCGAGATCGGCCTCTCCGACGCGGCGATGGCGTCGTTGCGGGCCAGCCGCCTCACCTGGGTCGACGGCAGTGTCACCTTTCCGGAGGGTGAGTTTCCCAACGTGCAGGTGCGACTGAAGGCCTACGTGGGCTCTAGCCGGACGATCGACCAGAAGTGCGGCTTCAAGGTCGACCTCAACGAGTACGAGGACCGGCGCTGGCACGGGATCGAGACCTTGACACTCAACAACATGGTGCAGGACGTCACCTACGTGCACGAGTACATGGCCTACCAGCTCTACCGGGCGATGGACGTGCCCGCGCCGCGGCAGGGCTATGCGTGGGTGACGGTCAACGGCGAGGACTACGGGCTCTACCTCATCATGGAGAGCATCGACGATCGCTTCCTCGACCGCTGGTACGCCGATAGTTCAGGTCCGCTCTTCGAAGGCGCCTACGGGGTCGACCTTTACGCGGGCTACGAGAACAGCTTCGAGTACGACGAGGGACCGGACCCCAACGATCGTTCCGATCTCACCGAGCTGATCGCAGTGCTCGACCAGGGCAGCAACGAGGCGGTCCTGGCCGAGGTGGAGACGATGGTGGACATGGACGAGTTGCTCCGCAACATGGCGGTGGAGGCCGTGGCGCTCCACTGGGACGGCTACACCACGCGCAACAACTACCGGCTGTACAAGGACCCGTCCACCGGGCGTTTCCAGATCATCCCCTGGGGGACAGACCAGACCTTCATGACCGCCTACTACGGCCCCTGGAGCGCCTACGGTCGACTGTTTACCTTCTGCCTCGCCATCGACAGCTGCTACGACCGGTACAACGTCATCCTGGAGGAGGCCACCTACACGATGGACGACCTGGCGCTCGATGGGGTGGCCACCGACCTCGCCGACTGGCTCCGACCGTACATCGAGGTGGACCCGCGCAAGGAGTTCGGGATGTCGACACACGACTACTACCTCGATTACACAGTGGCGACGGTGCAGAGTTATCCGCAGTCGGTGAGGGATCAGATCTTGGCGAGGTAGGGTCCAAGTGCTACGGGAGGCGCTGGTCTTCGCGTGCGTGCCCCTCGGGGCGAGCGCGGTCGGGTGGTTCGCCACCCGGGCGGCCTGCTCGGCGGCGCCGAGGCCCGCGAGCACCGGGGACGTGATCAACTTCCTGGCACCCGAGGCGATCTTCGGGGCCTTCGGGGAGCCGCTGGTGATCGCGCTCGGAACCGTGTGTGCGGTGGCCGTGGCGCTCACCCCGCTGCGGGGTCCTCTCCCAGGCTGGGCGGCGCAAGCCATCGCGTGGCTCCCGGCCACGGCCGTGCTGCTGCTCGGCTCGCCGGCACCCCTGCTCGGAGGGCCGGCTGGGGCGATGCCCCTCGTGACGACCTGGGCGATGGTCACGGCCGCCGTGGCGGCCGTCGCGGGCCTGATGGCCGGGAGCTGGGCCAGAATGGACAACACGGAGTCCGGTGGCCTCGCACGCCACCTCGCGCGGGTGGACGTGTGCGACCGGGCGCGAGAGGAGGGCCTCTTCGCGCTCCACCGCGACATCCAGCGGTTCAGTCCCGCCCCTTGCCCACCGGAAGCCGCCCGCGAGGCCTGCGATCACGCGGCGTGGCGCGCGCTCGAGCCGGGTGACCGCGAAGCGCTCGAGGATGCCCTGCGTCGCTGGGCGGACATGCCACGGGTGGGCGACATGGTGTTCATCGTGCGGGCAACGCTGCGCGACGCCGGTGCGCTCTGATGCCGATCAGAGCCGCGTGGGTGGTGGTGGGTCTCGTGGCCTGCGGCGGGACGTCCTCGACGGCGGTACCTGTCGACCCCGCGGCCCCAGCGCCCGCCGGGCCGGCGCCAAGCAGCCTCGAGGGCCCGGTTCCCGATCCGAGGGAGGTCTACACCCCGGCGCCACCCGAACTCGGCCCCGTCCCCACCGGCGAGGAGTGGGCCACCGAGCACCCGGACGCGCCCGCGCTGGTGACGGGCACCTACGCCTACCTCGCCACGCGGGGCATCTCCCGCGAGTACCAGGACGCCCATCTGCGCGTGCGGGCCGTGGGCGGGTTGTCCGTCGTCCACGGCGGCCGGACGCTGGTCCTCGACTGGGTCGTGGCAGGCAGGCACACCCGCGTGGAACTCCCTGGACTGGTGCTGGCGCGGGGCAAGGTCACTCAGGTTCCTCTCGAAGGGTCCCCGGAAGCCGCGGCGTACCTGAGCTTCGGGTTTGGCGGCCCTCTCGGCCCGCTCCGCCCCGTGGAATCGCTGGTGGGCGACGTCGTCGTCGACCGACAAGTGCGCGGCTGCGAGCCAACCATCTACGACGGGCGGCTGATTGTCACCCCCTGGCTCGACGACGATGGGCGCTGGACCGCCGAGTTCCGTGACGGCGTGGTCGACGGCACGGTGATGGTGGCGAAGCTCGACCTTGAGACTGGCGAGCTGCTCCAGTGCGAGCGCATCGAGATTATCCACTATTGACGGCGAGGCGGTACCGCGAGGCGCGGCTCGGCGCGCGCGCTTGACGATTCGCATAACCGATGGCATAATGATGCCATGATTCGCACCACCATCATGGCTGACCCGGAGGTACTGGACCGCCTCCGCGCGCTCGCGAGGGCGCGCGGCGTCTCGCTGGCGGAGGTCACCCGGGAGGCCCTCGAATCGAAGGCTGAAGAGTACCAGCCCGCCCCTAGCTGCCTGGGCATCGGCGCGTCCGGCGAGGGCGGCGTCTCGGCCCGGGCGAGCGCCGGGCGGGTGCCGCCCCGATGAGGAAGCTGGTCATCGACACCGGCGTCTTGTACGCGGCGATGGACCGGAGCGACGCGGCACACCGGTCCTGTCGCGAGCTTCTCGAGGGCACGGACCGGGCACGCGTGCTCCCCGCGCCCATCTTGCCGGAGGTCGACTACTTCGTGAGCCGCCACCTCGGGGCGGGAGCGATGTGCGCCCTGCTGGCCGACATTCGACGGGGTGTGTTCGTCGTCGAGGACCTGGCGGCCCCAGACTACGAGCGGGTGGCCCAGATCATCGACCGCTACGCCGACGCTGACGTCGGATTCGTCGATGCCGCCGTGCTGGCGGTCGCGGAGCGCCTGGACGAGGACTGTGTCGCGACCCTCGACCGGCGGCACTTTGGCCTGCTGCGACCCCGCCACCGCGAGTCGCTGACGTTGTTGCCCTGAGCCTCCCGGCCCCGGGCTACAGCCCCAACCCCACCCAGCTCGCCGCCGCGCAGTTGCCTGACAGGGTGGTCGACAGCACCACCTCGCCGGCAGCCACGTCCACCGAGAAGGCCACCGCCTCCTCATAGGCGCCGATCTCCTCGCTCTGCCACAACACCACGCCCCCCTGCGACACGCTGAACACCGAGGTGCCCGAGCAGTATTGCACCCAGTCGTGCATCCCCACCGCTCCGCTCAGTGTCCCGGCCTCCACGGTGGTGACCAGCGTGGACGGCGCCCCGGCGTACACGCCGTTGCAGTAGTGCTCGCCGTTGATGACGAAGCCCGGTCCCCAGTAGGTCGCGTCGCTGGCCACCGCCACCCCACCGGACGTGAACGAGAGCGCCGTCGCCTGGGGACAATCGGCTACCTCAGTCCCGGCCACGCGCGAGAGCCGCGTGTGCAGGAACATGCGCAGGTCGGCGACCCGCCGCTCGTGACTGGAACAGGCGTGGTAGCTGTCCTCGCAGGCGGCGGCGTGAATCGCGTCCGCGTACTCCACCACCTTGGCGTCGATCGTCGCCCAGTCGAGCGGACCGGACGTCGCGTGGTCGATCCAGCCCTGGAGATCCCAGCCGCCGGCGAGGGTGCGCGCGTAGAGCGGGTCGCTGTAGAGGGCGCCCGTCACCGGGTTGTAGCGGGCGTGTGACCAGAGCCAGGGCTCCTCCAGTCCCATTTCCACCGCGTTGACGAAGTAGCCCGGGTAGCCGAGGTCGGCGTCCATGTCCCAGGGGATCATGGTGATGCGACCCCGGTGATTGTAGAGATAGAAGTTATTACCGTCGGCCGCGAACATGTCGATGGCGCCCATCATCGCGCGGGTGGCGGAGATCCGTTGGAAGGGCTCGGTCTCCACGACGGCGGCCAGCTCCTCGTCGGTGCCGCTCGCCACCGCCGTCATCGCCGCCACGATGTCGCTGCCGTCGGTCTCCACGTTCGTTTGCGGCACGTACCAGTCGAGCGGGCCGCCCCAGGTGATGGGGTTGAGGCCCTGGCCGTAGCGCCAGTCCCAGGTGCCATAGAGCGAGCCCTCGTCGTCTTCGAAATGCCGCCGCAAGAACACGTCGTCGATGGGCTCCATCACCACGTAGAAGCCCCACTGTTCCCCGTTGGCGTACACGGTGGCCCAGCTCATGCGCGCGGCCGGCAAGTCAAGGTCCCGCAGCACCCACGCGGCGAGCGGGTCGTTGAGGAAGCCGGCGTCTTGCGTGCTGCCGTCGAGCTTCAGTTGTTCGAGGCCACGGAACTCCTGGCCGTCGACTACGTGGTCAAAGCTCAGCTTTAGGGGCGTCTTCCCGGCCACCTGGCTCCCGGCGCCGAAGGCGCGGATGCCGATGTCGGCCACCGTCTCGCCGTCATAGGAGAAGTTCGCGGTCCACCAGGTTTCGGCGGCGAAGTTGTACTGGATGTCGTACCAGGCCGCCGGGTCGATCTCGATGTCGATGCGGTGCACCACGGAGGGGTCGAACACCGCGTCGCTCGGTTCGATCTCCTCGGGGCCGCCCACCAGCTCGGTGGCGGTGTCGGCGGCGTCGCCTGCGACTTCGGATCCACCGGGGACGGGGATCGAGGTGGTGCAGGCGAGGAGGGGGAGCACGGTTGGGATTGTAGCCTGGGTGGGGGGCAGCCCCAGCAAGCCGCGCCTGCTATTCTGGCGCCCGACCACCCCCGCCCGGTTCTGGCTTCCGATGTTGACCTCCACGACGCTCGACGTATTTGCCCTCCGCGACTTCGTCGTGAGCGAGTACGAGAAGTTCGCCACCTCCTTCACCACGATCCAGGCCGACGACATCCGCGAGCAGGTCGATGCGATCTACGCGCAGAAGCGCTACTGGCCCGAGCCGTTGATTCAGGTCAACCCCAACTACAAGCGCACACGCAGCATCGCCGACCTCGTAGCCGACGGCACGCTCGACCCCGCCTGCGCCGACATCTTCCCGATGCAGGTGTACCAGCACCAGGCCGAGGCGATCGCGCTCGGCACGCGGGGCGAGAGCTTCGTGGTGACCACCGGCACCGGCTCCGGAAAGTCGCTCTGCTTCTTCATCCCGATGGTGAGCGAGATCCTCAGGGAGAAACGGCGCGACGCCACCCGCCGCACCCGGGCCATCGTGATCTACCCGCTGAACGCGCTGGCCAACAGTCAGCTCGAGGAGCTCGCCAAGTACATGCCGGCGCGCCCGGGCGGCACGCCGGTGACATACGCGCGCTACACCGGCCAGGAGAGCGCCAGCGAGCGGCAGGCGGTACGCGACAGCCCGCCCGACATCCTGCTCACGAACTTCATGATGCTCGAGCTGTTGATGACGCGCCAGGACGACATCGACCGCGAGGTGATTAGGAACTGCGGCGGCCTCCGTTTCCTCGTGCTCGACGAGCTGCACACCTACCGGGGACGCCAGGGCGCCGACGTCGCCCTGCTCGTGCGCCGGGTGCGCGAGCGACTCTCGCAGCACCTGCAGTGCATCGGCACCTCGGCCACCATGAAGAGCGACGGCACCGTGGAGGAGCGCGGCGCCGCCGTGGCGAGCGTGGCCTCGAAGCTCTTCGCGACGACGATCACCCCCGACCGCGTGATCGGGGAAACACTCGAGCGCGTCACCGACAAGCAGTGGAAGCGGAAGTCGATCCGGCCGAGGCTGGGGGCCGCCATCGACGCCGAGATCTCGGCGACGATCTCTGACGCCGAGTTGAAGGATCACCCGCTGGCAATCTGGGTGGAAACGGTGCTCGGTATGAACTCCACCGACGAGATGCCCGCCTGGCACCGCGCCCCGCCGCTCACGGTCACCGAGGCCTGTACCCTGCTCGCCAACGATTCCGGGCGCAGCCCGGAGGCGTGCGCCGTGGCGTTGCGGCGACTGCTGCTGCTCTCCAGCCTCCCCGAACGCGACCGGGTGCCGGGGGCCACGTCGGAGCGCTCCTTCTTTGCCTTCAAGCTGCACCAGTTCATCTCGGGCGCGGGGCACGCCTTCGCCACGCTGGAGCTGCCGCCGCATCGAAGGGTTACCGTCGAAGGCCAGCTATTCCACCCCGAACACGACAAGAAGCGCCTTTACGCCACCCACTTCTGTCGAAACTGCGGGCAGGCGTACCACCCCGTCCGGATCGTCACCGAGGAAGGGCGGCGGCTGGCGCTTGCCCGCGACATCGACGACGCCCTGCCGCCCACCGAGGATGACTCGGAGGAAGACGACGGCAACAACGAGGAGATCGGCTTCATCACCATGGCCACGGCCGACCTCGAGGCTGACTTCTCCGACGAGACCGACCAGTACCCGGAGAGCTGGCAGGAAGCCGACCCGAAGGGGGGCGTTCGCCTGAAGCGCGACAAGCGCAAGCTGCGGGCGCTCGCCATCCGCGTGGAGCCCGACGGCAAACTAAACAGCGGCGCGCCCGCGTGGTTGATTCCCGGCCGCTTCCGCTTCTGTCTCCGCTGCCGCGACTACCGCGACGATAGCTCGCGCGACCGCAACCGCCTGGCGTCGCTCTCGGCCGAGGGGCGCAGTTCAGCCACGACCGTGCTGACGGCAAGCCTGCTGCGGTGGATGCACGGCGATCAGTCGGGACTCAAGCCCGAGACACGAAAGCTACTCGGCTTCTCCGACAATCGCCAGGACGCCGCGCTCCAGGCCGGACACTTCAACGATTTCTTGTTCGTGAGCCTCGTCCGGGCGGCCTTCCTCGGCGCCCTCGGCGCCGCTCGCGACGCCGGTCTCACCGCCGACCAGCTCGGCGCCGCGCAACAGCGGGCGCTCGGTTTCGACCGTCCCGACCCCCGAATCCGGGAGGAGTGGCTGGCGGAGCCCGGTTTGCTCGGCGGGGAGCGCCTGGTTGCCGAGCGGACCCTCCGCGAGGTGCTCGCCTACCGCGTGTGGTTCGACCAGCGGAGGGGCTGGCGCTACACCAACCCCAACCTGGAGCAACTCGGGCTGTTGCGCGTGGAGTACCCAGCCCTCGCCGAACTGGTAGCCGACGAGGCGCGTTTTGCGCGCGGGCCGCAGCTTCTCGCCCTCGCCAGTCCGGAGGTCCGCGACGCCCTCTACCGGGTGCTCTTCGATCACCTCCGCACGTGCATGGCCGTGAAGAGCGCGGTGCTCGACCCGCTGGAAACGGAGCAGCTCGCCCAGCGCTCCTACTCGCGGCTACGTGCCCCCTGGGGCTTCGGCAACGACGAGAAGCCGCGACCCGGGCGATGGCTGGTGCTGAAGGCGCCGAACTTCGGGCGCGCGCGCGCCAAGGACGAAGACCTCATCGTGCGAGGCGGCTGGCGAAGCGGCCTCGGGAAGAAGCTCAAGTCGGAGCGACTCTGGCAAACGCCCGCCGTCCGCAGCGTGAAGGGCCCGGAGCTCGACGAGATCATCACCACGCTGCTGGAGGCCGCCACCGAGTACGGCCTCGTGGGCGAGGAGTCCACGCCCTTCGACGTGCCCGGCTGGAAGCTGCTCGACAGCGCCGTGACCTTCAAGCTCGGGACCGGCGAGAGCCCGGAAACGCGGAAGACGGACAACGCCTTCTTCCGCGAGTTCTACCAGGCGCTAGCGGCCATCCTCGGGCAGCGCGAACATCCCCTGTTCGGCTTCGAGGCGCGCGAACACACGGCCCAGGTGGAGCAGGAGAAGCGGCAATGGCGCGAACGGCGATTCCGCTACGGCGACAAGGAGCGCGCCGAGTTGAAGGAGCGCGAGAAGGAGGTGCGCGAGCTCGGGGAGAGCACGCGCTTCCTGCCGGTGCTGTTCTGCTCGCCCACGATGGAGCTGGGGGTCGACATCTCGGCACTGAATGCGGTGTACCTGCGCAACGTGCCACCCACGCCGGCCAATTACGCGCAGCGCAGTGGCCGCGCCGGGCGTAGCGGGCAGGCGGCGCTGGTGCTCGCCTACGCCTCGGCACAGGGCCCACACGACCAGTACTTCTTCCGCGACCCCAAGGCGATGGTGCACGGCCAGGTGCGTGCACCGACCCTCGATCTCGCCAACCACGACCTGGTGGACAGCCACTTGCAGGCGATCTGGCTCGCCTGCACCGAGACCGCTCTCGACCCCTCGATCTCGCAGCTCCTCGACCTCTCGGCGGAGGGGCGTCCGGTGCGGGAGGCCTACATGCTGCCGATGGCCCAGGCAAGCGTGGCGGAGGAGGCGGTGGCGCGTATGCGGCGCGTGCTCGACATGGTGGCGACCGAGCTCACCCCCGGCGCGGCCCCCTGGTACACTGGTCGCGACGCCTACGCCCACGCCGTGGCCGCCGCTGCGCCCGCAAACTTTGGCCGCGCCTTCGATCGCTGGCGCGCCTTGTTCCGCGCCGCGGAGCAGCAGCGCGACGCGGCGCGCCGCACCCTCGACGATCACGCCGCGACCCAGCAGGAGAAGCGCGCCGCCAAGACCCGCCACGACCAGGCGATCGACCAGCTCAACCTGCTCCAGCAGGGCGAGGAGCGCGCGGCTCGGAGCGACTTCTACACCTACCGATACCTGGCCACCGAGGGTTTCCTCCCCGGCTACAACTTCCCGCGCCTCCCGCTGATGGCGTACATCCCCAGAGCCGACGCCCGGGGCAAACAAACCTACCTGCAGCGCCCCCGCTTCCTCGCGCTCTCCGAGTTCGGCCCGAAGAGCCTCGTCTATCACGAGGGACGCGCCTTCCGCGTAGACCGGGCGATGCTCTCCGCCGCACATCAGGACGGCGCCACCGCCGACACTCGATTGACCACCGAGATCGCCCGCATCTGCAAGAGCTGCGGCGGCGGGCACTTCGACGAGGCCAGCGTGTGTCACGCCTGTGGACAGCCCCTGTCCGACGCGGAGATCGTCAACAACGTGTACCGCATCGAGAACGTGGCCACCTTCCCCGCGGAACGAATCACCGCCAACGACGAGGAGCGCCAGCGGCAGGGCTTCGAGCTGCAAACCACGTTCGTGTGGGCCCCGCGCAACGGCGCGCCGGACTTTCGCCCCGGCACCGCGCGCGACGACGACGGGGTGGTGGCGCGGCTGGCCTACGGTCCCGGCGCGCAGATCACTCGGCTCAACAAGGGGTTGCGGCGGCGCGCCGACAAGAAGGAGCTTGGTTTCTACATCGACCCCGTGTCGGGCAAGTGGAAGCCGGCGCCCGGCGAGGAGGGGCAAAACGATCCCACGGTTGCGCCATTCCAGCTCATCGTGCCCTGCGTGCGCGACCACAAGAACGCGCTCCATTTCCAGCCGTCCGACCCGACGCCCACCGCGACCTCGCTGGCCACCGTCCAGCACGCCATCCTCCGCGGCATCGAGGCGGTATTCCAACTGGAGGAGGGGGAGGTGCTGGCGGAGCCAATGCCCTCTCGCGACCAGCGGAACGCCTTCCTGGTGTACGAGGCCACGGAGGGCGGCGCGGGCGTGCTGACGCGGCTCGTGGCTGAGCCCAAGGCGCTGTCGCGGGTAGCCCGGAAGGCACTGGCGGTGATGCACTTCGATATCGACGACGCGCGACCGCTCCCGGCCACCGGCGCCGCGCTCCAGGACGCCGGCGAGGCGCGCTGCGTTGCGGGCTGCTACCGGTGCCTGCTCTCGTACTACAACCAGCCCGATCACGAGATCATCGACCGCCGCGACGAGGGCGCGAAGTCGGTGCTGCTCCGGCTGGCACGCTCCACCACGACGGGCCTCGACGTGGCCACGCCCGGCCACGCCGAGGCCGGAGGCAGCTCGCCGCTCGCCGCTCGCGACTTGCCGCCCACCGACACCGAGCCGCTGGTCGTGGCAGGCACGTCCATCGCGCTGGCCTGGCGGGCGCACTACGTGGTGGCCACGATGCGTCCCCTCCCGGAGGCGGTGGCTTCCGCTCTTGCCGACCGTGGCTTCGAGATTGTGCTGCTCGACGGCGAGGCCGCCTGGGGCCGCCTCGCCACCCTGCTCGGGAGGCCAGCATGACCTGGACCCCGGGTAGCCTCGTCCGGGCGCGCGGGCGCGAGTGGATCGTGCTGTCGGGCAGCGACGACGACGTGCTGCGCGTGCGTCCCATCACCGGCTCGGAAGACGATGTCACCCGGATCCGGCTCGACCTGGAGCTGGAGCCGGTGCGCGAGGCCCGGTTCTCGCTGCCGGAGGCCCATCAGCGTGCCAGTCACGACGCGGCGTTGTTGCTGCGCGACGCGCTCCTGCTCTCGCTGCGGCGCGGCGCGGGCCCCTTCCGTAGCTTCGGCCAGATCGCGGTGGAGCCCCGTGCCTACCAGCTCGTGCCGCTACTGATGGCGCTCAAACAAGACACGGTGCGGCTGGTCATCGCCGACGACGTCGGCGTGGGCAAGACCATCGAGGCCGCGCTGATCGCGCGGGAGCTGCTCGACCGCGGCGAGGTGGAGCGCACCGCCGTGCTCTGCCCGCCGCACCTCGTGGAGCAGTGGGTCGGCGAGCTGGAGGCCCGCTTCCACGTGCGTGCGGTTGCCGTGACCGCCGCAAGCGCGAGCCGGCTCGAGCGCGACCTCCCCCCCGCGATGAGCGTGTTCCAGGCGCACCCGCACACGGTGGTGAGCCTCGACTACATCAAGATGGACCGGCGCCGCGAGAACTTCCTCCACCACTGCCCGGAGCTGGTGATCATCGACGAGGCGCACGCCTGCGCCGCCACTACCGGAGGGCGCCACCAGCGCTACGAGCTGTTGCGCGGCCTCGCCGACAAGCCGGAGCGGCACATGGTGCTGCTCACCGCCACCCCCCACAGCGGCGACGACACCGCGTTCTACCGGCTGCTCGGGTTGCTCGACCGCGACTTCGCCCGCCTGGGCGAGCTGCAAGGCACCGAGCGCGACCGCCTGCGCGAGCGGCTGGCCCGGCACTTCGTGCAACGGCGGCGACCGGACATCGACGAGTGGCAGCAAGGCCACCAGCTCTTCCCCCGCCGGGAAACGAAGGAGCTGACCTACCGGCTCACCGGCCCCTGGGAGGACTTCTTCCATGCGGTGCTCGACTACTGCGCGCGCATCGTGCAGTCGGCATCGGGCGACGAGCGCCGCCAGCGACTGAACTTCTGGGGCACGCTGGCGCTCCTGCGTTGCGCGGCCTCGAGCCCGGCCGCCGCCGTGCTCGCGCTCCGCACGCGGGCGGGCTTCGACGACAGCGCCGACGACCGCTCGGAGCTGCTCGACCAGCTCTTCGACGGCGAGGCCGACGCGCTCGCGCAGGACGACCTCGAGCCCGCAGCCGGCATCGACGACGCGGAGCTATCCGCCCTGGTGAAGCAAGCAGTGGAGCTGGCGGGCTCCAGGGGCGATCCGAAGCTCAAGCTGCTCCTCGAACACCTCAAGCAACTCCTCGTCGACGGCTTCGCGCCGGTGGTGTTTTGCCGCTACATCGCCACCGCGCACTACCTGCACCGTTTCCTCGGGGCGCAGCTCAATGGCGTCCGGGTGGCGGTGGTGACCGGCGAGGACGCGAGCGACCAGCGCGAGGCCACCGTGGCCTCGCTCGCCGACGAGGCGAAGTGTGTGCTGGTGGCCACGGACTGCCTCTCGGAGGGCGTGAACCTCCAGGACAGCTTCGACGCGGTGGTGCACTACGACCTGTCGTGGAATCCCACGCGCCACGAGCAGCGCGAGGGCCGCGTTGACCGTTTCGGACAGGGCAGCCCGGTGGTGCGCGCCACGCTCATCTACGGGGCCAACAACCCGGTAGACGGCGCGGTGCTGGAGGTGATCCTCCGCAAGGCGGAAACCATCCGGCAGCAGCTCGGCGTGCCGGTGCCGCTCCCCGACACCGGACACACGCTGTCGCAGGCCTTGATGAAGGCGGTGTTGTTGCGCCAAGGCACCATCTTGCGCCAACAGAGCTTCGACTTCGCCTCGCTGGCAGAAACGAAGCAGCTCGACGCGGCCTGGACCGACGCTGCCGAGAAGGCTAGGCAAAACCGCACTATCTTCGCGCAGCGACGCCTCCGCCCTGCCGACGTGCTCCCCGAGTGGCACCGGACGCTCGCCGCCCTCGGCGGCAAAGACGACGTGCACCGCTTCGTGGAGCGGGCCCTCTCTCGCCTCGGCAGCGGGCTGGAGCCGCTCCGCAAGGGTTTCCGCGCGCCGCTGGCACCGCTGCCCGCCGACGTGAAGGAACGACTCGACGCCGAGGGGCTCGCCGGCACGCTCACCATCGACTTCGACTACCCCGCCCGGGGGCGCAGCCGCGCGGTGCAGCGCAGCCACCCGCTCGTGGCGGTGCTCGCGGAAACGCTCTTGGAGCGCACCCTGGCCGACGGGGGAACGAGCGGCGGCGAGCTGGGCGCGCTGGGGCGGGTGGGGGCCTGGGTGTCGGCCGCCGTCACCTCGCGCACGCTGGTGGCCGTGCTGCGCCTGCGCCACCAGCTCGTGGTGTCGCGAGGGCGGCGCGCCACCACGCTGCTGGTGGAGGAGGCCGCAGCGGTGGCCTGGACGGGCGCCGAGGCCCGCCTCGCGCTCGAGGGCGAGTCGGCGCTGGCGTTGCTCGCGGCGCCTCCGGCGTCGGAGCTGCCCACCCACGTGCAGGAGCGCACGCTGGCACAGGGATTAGAGCAGCTCCGGGCCCGCCTCGGCGACCTCGACGACTTCGCCCGTCGCCGCGCCGCCTCGCTGCTCGACGATCACGAGCGGGTGCGCGAGTCGGCCCGCGGGCGGGGCGGCCACGAGGTGCACGCGCTGCTGCCGCCCGACGTGATCTCCCTGGTGGTGTTGCTACCCGCGGCCGGTTGACGTTATCGATAACTCGATGTATAAATCGATATATCGATATGTCTCGCAATCTGCCCGACTCTGACCTCGATAAATATCGCCTGCGTATTGTGGATAAGGTGCGTGAGCTTCGCACCGCGCGGCGATGGACGCAAGCGGAGCTCGCCGGAAAGCTGGGGCTCTCGCAGGCGCGGCTCAGCGAGATCGAGCGCGGCGGGGGTTCGCTCACCGCCGAGCAGCTCATCGCCGTGCTCCAGCTCTTCAACGTGAGCATCGACGAGTTCCTCCCGCCCCAGGACCCGGAAGACGAGCTGCAAAACGCGCTCGCGCGCCTCGGGGCCTTCCACCTCCGCGAGGTGCCCAACGTGGTGCCCAGCGAGCGCGCGGGCGGCCTGCGCGCGGTGGCCCGGGAAACCCTGGTGGCGCCTCGTTCCTCGCGGCTGGTGCTCGCGCTGGCGCCCGCCGTGGTGGCGAATCTCGACGCGCTGAACCTCGACACCTTGCACGACGACCTGGCCGCACTGGGTTTCCCCGCGCGCGTGCCCTGGTTCGTGGCCACCCTGCGCGAGGCCCTCTTCAAGGTTCGAGTGGCCAAAGGGCGCTCGGCCGCCTCCGCGTGGCACCGGGCGGTGGCCTACCTCGGCGACTTCGTGGCTAGGCACCCGCCACCGGCCACTGCACCGGGCCAGTGGCCGCCGGTCCTCGACTACCTCGACGCCGCCGCGCGGAGCCCGCAGACGCTTGCCGCGGTGAAGGCCGCCGCCTCCGAGGTGTCGCGCCAGTGGGGCGTCGTGACCGAGGTCCAGCCGAGCGACTTCGCCGAGGCGCTGGGAGCCGCCCGTGCCTCAGTTTGACGAGTTTTTCCGCGAGCTCGACCAACGCTGGTTGCCGAGCGTGGCCACGCCGCTCACGCTGCGCCTGATCGGTTCCACCGCGCTCTTCGCGCAGACCGCCTACGTGCGCCACACGAAAGACAGCGACGTGATCGAGACCGCCGAGGTAACGCCCCCCGTGCGCGCGGAGCTGGAGCGGCTCGGAGGCAAGGGAAGCGAGCTCCACCTCCGACACCGGATGTTCGTGGAGGTGGTGGGGGCGGCCTTTCCCTTCTTGCCGCGAGAGCCCGCCTGGCGCGCGGTAAACCCTCTCGTGCCTCCGCTCCAGCACTTGCACTTCGAGGCCCTCGACGTGGTGGACGTGGCGGTGGCCAAGCTCGCCCGCTACAACCTCAACGACCGGGGCGACATCCGGGCGATGGCCGATCTCGATCTCGTCGACCCCGACTACTTCCTCGAGCGATTCCGTTCCGCAGTCGACGTGTGGTCGATCGAGGCGCGTGGCGACGACCTGCCCAAGATCGTGAGACACTTCCGCCGCGTGTGGCTGGACGACCTGTTCCAGCTCTCCGCGCCTGAAATCATCCTCCCAGACTGGATCGCAAACGAATGACCGCCCCCCGCCCGCGCACCCGCCGCAAGGACGCCGAGCTGGCCTTCGACGCACTGCGCGTGGAAGGCGGCCTGCTCGCGCCGGAGTGGCTCGGCAAGGTGGCTCGCCTGGAGGCCGGGGAGCAGGGCGAGGCCGACTACGGCGTGGAGAAGGGGCTCAACCTCCGCGACGAGATCGGCCGCTACTGGCGCATCGCCCAGCCGCTGCACGCCGAGTTCGCCGCCGGCCTCGCGGCGGGGGCCGACCGCGCGGCGCTGTCCGAGCGATTCGTGCCGACGCTCCTCGCCAAGGTGTTCGGCTTCAGCTCGCTCGCACCGGTGCCGCCGGTAGTGCTCAACGACAAGCCCTTCCCCATCGGGCACAGCGCCCTAGGGCTGCGCGCGCCGGCGGTGATCGCCCCTGCCGGCTCGGGACTCGACACCACCTCGATGGCCCTCGGCGACGGCCTCCGCAAGCGCAGCGCCTTCGGCCTCGCCCAGGAGTACCTCAACGCCTCGCCGGATGCCGACTACGCCCTCGTCACCGACGGCGTCGCGCTCCGGCTGGCGCGCGACAACGCGAGCCTCACCCGGCCAGCCTGGATCGAGGCCGACCTCGGCCGCATCTTCGCCGAGGGGCTCTACGCCGACTTCGCGGCCCTGTGGCTCCTCGTCCATGCGTCGCGCTTCGGCAAGCCGGGCCGCCCGCCCTCCGAGTGCCCGCTGGAGGCCTGGCGCGAGAAGGGCCGCGAGGAGGGCACCCGCGCCCGCGAGCACCTGCGCCGGGGCGTGGAAGAAGCCATCGAAGCACTCGGCCAGGGCTTCGTGTCACACGCCGACAACGCGGCGCTCCGCGCGGCGCTCCAGTCCGGCGAGCTGGGCCCTGCCGACTTGTTCAACCAGCTCCTGCGCCTGGTGTACCGTCTCATCTTCCTGCTCACGGTGGAAGAGCGGGGGCTGCTCCACCCCGCGGGCGCCCGCGACGGCGCCCGGGCGCTCTACGCCGATGGCTACGGCCTCCGCCGCCTCCGGGAGCGCGCCGCCCGCCGGAGCGCCCACGACCGCCACGGCGACGCCTGGGACGCCGTGCGCGTGGTGTTCCGAGGGCTGGCGAGGGGCGAGCCCCGTCTCGGGCTGCCTGCGCTGGCGGGCCTGTTCGCTCCCGGGCAGTGCCCGGCCCTCGACGGGGCCCGGCTGGAGAACCGTCACCTGCTACTCGCGGTGTTCAAGCTGGCGTGGCTGCGCGACAAGGGGGGACTGTCGCGGGTGAACTGGCGCGACATGGGGCCCGAGGAGCTGGGCAGCGTGTACGAGAGCCTCCTGGAGCTGGTGCCGGTGGTGTCGGTGGAGCGGCGCGCGTTCGGCTTCGCCGGGGGCGACGAGAGCAAGGGCAACGCCCGCAAGACCAGCGGCAGCTACTACACGCCCGACAGCCTCGTGCAGGTGCTGCTCGACAGCGCGCTCGAGCCGGTGGTGACGGAGACCATCGCCGCCCACCCGGCCAACCCGGTGGAGGCGCTGCTCTCACTCTCCATCGTCGATCCCGCCTGCGGCTCGGGACACTTCTTGCTCGCAGCGGCGCGCCGGCTCGCGGCCCACGTGGCGCGACTGGAGGCCAGCGGCACCCCGTCCGCCTCGGACTACCGGCGGGCGCTGCGCCGGGTGGTGGGGCGCTGCATCTACGGCGTTGACCTCAACCCGATGGCGGTAGAGCTCTGCAAGGTGGCGCTGTGGATGGAGGCGGTGGAGCCGGGATTGCCTCTCGGCTTCCTCGACGCGCACGTCCAGCACGGCAACGCCCTGCTGGGCACCACCCCCGAGCTGATGGCGAAGGGCATCCCCGACGCGGCGTTCGAGCCCATCGAGGGCGACGACCGGAAGGTGGCGAGCGCGCTGAAGAAGCGCAACGCGAAGGAGGCCGGCGGGCAGACCACGATGGCTTCGTTGTGGTCGCCGCCGAAGGCCGAGGCGGACGACGTGGCGCGCGCGATCGCCGAGTTGGACGCGGCTTCGGACGCCGACGCGGAGGCGCTGGCGAAGAAGGAATCGAGGTGGTCGGAGATCCAGGAGTCGGGAGCCTTCCGCCACCAGAAGTTCGTGGCCGACGCGTGGTGCGCGGCCTTCGTGTGGCCGAAGCCGGATGGGGGCGGCCCGGTGGTGGAGGGGGCGCCGACGAGCGCGCTCTGGCGAGACATCCGCGACGGGCGGGGAACACCACCGGCGGCGACCGTCCAGACCGTGCACGAACTGGCCACGCAGTACCACTTCTTCCACTGGCACCTTGCGTTTCCGACGGTGTTTGCGAGGGGCGGGTTCGATGTGGTGTTGGGGAATCCGCCGTGGGAGCGCGTGAAGCTGCAGGAGCAGGAGTTCTTCGCGTCACGGAGCGAGGAGATCTCAACGGCGGTGAACGCGGCCGCGAGGAAGAAGCTGATCGCGGCGCTGCCGGGGACGGACCCGGGGCTGTGGACGGCGTGGGTGGCGGCGAGCCGGGAGGCCGAGGGCGAGAGTCACATCGCGCGGCGCTCGGGACGCTACCCGCTCTGTGGCAAGGGGGACGTGAACACGTATGCGCTCTTCGCCGAGCACAACCGGGATGTGTTGGGACCGAGGGGGAGGGCAGGGTTCATCGTGCCGATGGGCATTGCGACGGATGACACGACGAAGGAGTACTTCGGCGACTTGGTGCGACGAAGGAACCTCGCAGCGTTCTATGGCTTTGAGAACGAGGGGAAGCTGTTCTCCGGGATCGACCACCGCGTCAACTTCTCACTGCTGTGCCTTGCAGGCACGGCGGTACCGCGAGCCCGCTACTCCGCCTTCGTGAGGGAGCCTTCCGTCTTGCTCGACCCCGAGCGTGTTTACGAGCTTTCCGCCGAAGACATCGCGTGTGTGAACCCCAACACTGGCACCTGCCCGGTGTTCCGGAGCCGACGGGATGCCTTGCTGAATGTGGGACTCTACCGTCGGTTCGGAGTGTTGTGGGATGAGGTACGCGAAGATGGGAACGCATGGCACCTCCGATTTCTCGCGATGTTCCACATGGCGAACGACTCTCACCTTTTCCGGGGCCCGAGCGAGCCTGAGGCGGGCGAGGCGGATTCAACTGGGCTGCGACTGTACGAAGCCAAGATGGTGTACCACTACAACCATCGGTTCGGCGACTTTGCGCTATTGAATGAGGGGGACCGCGAACACATCCTCCCCCAGGTCCCTGACGCGCTGCTGGCACGAGCGGACTATCTCACCACTCCACGGTACCGCGTGGATCGATCGGAGGTCCTCGCCCGCCTCCCGAGCGGGTCGCGGCCGTGGCTGCTCGGCTGGCGCGACGTGACGGACGCTCGTTCAAGCGTTCGCACGGTCATCGCGGCAATCCTGCCCGTCACGGCCGTGGGCCACACTACGCCCCTAATGTTCTCGCCACTCGCACCCGGGAAGGTTCTAGGGCTGTATGCAAACCTGTGCTCCTTCTGTCTTGATTATGTCGCGCGGCAGAAAATCGGCGGCGTCCATCTGACATACGGCTACCTGAAACAGCTTTCCATTCTCCCCCCCACCACCTACGCCAACTTTGCGCCCTGGCGCCCTGACGAGACCCTCCAGGACTTCCTCCTCCCCCGCGTCCTCGAACTCACCTACACCGCCTGGGACCTCGAACCCTTCGCCAAGGACGTCGGCTACGACGGCCCCCCGTTCCGTTGGGACCCTGCGCGCCGCTTCCTGCTCCGCTGCGAGCTCGACGCCGCCTTCTTCCACCTCTACGGCCTCGACCGGAGCGACACCGCCTACATCCTCGACACCTTCCCCATCGTCCGCAAGAACGACGAGAAGGCCCACGGCGAGTACCGCACCAAGCGCGTGATCCTCGAAATATACGACGCGATGGCCGAGGCCACCCGCACCGGCGTGCCCTACACCACGCGCCTCGACCCGCCCCCCGCCGATCCCCGCGTGGCCCATCCTCCCCGATACACGGAGACCGCGTGAGCGATCTCCCCCCCGACCCCACAGGCAGGCGCGACCGCCAGGGTGACGAGAGCGTTTCCCGCTTCTTCCATCTCGTACAGCGGATCGTGCCTGACCGCCAGGAGGTGTTGTCGATTCCACCGACTACGCCGGCGTCCGAGGCGCTCGCGATGATGCGGGTGCGTGGATACTCGCAGGTGCCGGTCGTCGACGACGGCCACGTGGAGGGCATTTTCAGCTACCGTGCCTTCGCGCTCGGGGCCCTCGACCTCCGGAACACGCGCGTCGATCCCGCCACGCTCCCCGTGTCGGAGTTCCTGGGCCACGACGACGCGGTGTACGCCCCGCTCTCCGAGGAGTTCCGCAAGCTCATCGGCCATCTCGACCGGCACGACGTGGTGGTGGTGAGCGCGTCCGACAACCTGGTGGGGTTGCTCACGCCGATGGACGTGCTCCAGTACCTCTACCGCATCGCCAACGCGTTCGTGCTCATCGAGGAGATCGAGCTCTCGCTCCGCGACTTGATCCGCGCCGCTCTCCCCGGCGAGGAGCTCGCCCGGGCGGCGTCGCTTGCGCTGACCGCCCGCTACCGCGACCGCCCCCTGCCCTCGGCGCTGGAAGACATGACCTTCGACGACTACGTCGGCCTCACCCGCGACGGCCGCGTGTGGGACCGCTTCGAGGGAACACTAGGGAGCAACCGGGAGATCTGTCGCATGAAGCTTGAGGATGCTCGTGAGCTGCGCAACCAGGTGTTCCACTTCAAACGTGAGATTTCCACCGAGGAACACCAGCGCCTAGCTGCGGTCCGCGATTGGCTGTTTCGCTGCCATCGCCAATCACAGGCGGGGCGAGGGGCTCGCCGGTGAGCCCCGCTGAATCCGTTCGCGCGCCCACGCTGGCCCCTTTCCAGCAGCGCTTCGTCGATGACTTCGTTGCCGCGTTCCAGCCTGGCTACGCCTGCTACCTGCAGGCGCCTCCCGGCTCCGGGAAGTCCCACGCTGCGGCCGCCGCCGTGGCGCGTTTGCTTCGCGAGCGCCGAGCCACCCACGTGCTCCAGGTCGTGCGGGGCCACGCCCTCGCCGAGCAATGGGGGTACGTCTACGGCAGGCAAGGGCAACGCGCGCACGTGGCTGACATGCGGACGCTCCGACTCCTGGGCGAGGTGCCGCCGGCCGAGGAAGGGGAACCCGAGCCCGCGGTCCTCGTCGTGTCCGAGTCCCTCGCCCGCCGGGCCGATGCGCTCGATCTTCTCGCGCGGCGACACTGGGACCTGGTGGTGTTCGATGACTGCGGCGGCAGCACCGCACTGCGTGCCCTCCACGCGCGCATCGAAGCCAGCGTTCCGGTTCCGGCCCGGCTCTCGCTGGGCCACCCGGCGCAGGCGGTGGAGAGGGAGGACACGCCCCCCGGCATGGTTGTCGACTGGTCCCGCGCCGCGCGAGACTACTTCGCGACTATGCGGCCCGCTCCCACCGCCGTCACCGACGAAGTGCGGGCGTACTCGCGGACGCCGGCTGAGCGCACCGTGTGCGATTGGGTCGCGCGCTTCGCGCGCCACCTCCCCAGCGTGGAGCGCGCGGAACTGCTCAAGGCAGCCGCGTCGAGCATGGGCGCCCTCGACGTGGTGCTCTCCAGGCACGCGATGGAGCCCCCCGCGGCCGCGGCGGCGTCACTGGACCTCGAGGGACTCCTGGCCGTGATGGACCGCGCCGGGCCGGACTCTCGCCTTGCCGCCGCGCTCGAGGTTCTGGCGTCCCGCCCGTCTGGGCCAGGCGGCGCGGCCCTCGTCTTCGCCGATCTCCCCGCCACCCGGCGCTACCTCCTCACCGCGCTCGCCGACGCGGGCATCGACGTGACCGCCGTCCAGCCCGACGCCTCCACGGAGGAGGTCGCGGCGGACCTCGAGCGCCACCGCCGGGAAGGTGGAGTCATCGTTCTCGGCACCCACGGCTCGGGCGGTCTCCCTCTGGGCCACGTCACCACCGTCCTCCACTACGACTTGCCGATGAGTGCCGCCGAGTTCGCCCAGAGGGAGGGGCGCTACCGCCGCTTCTCTCGCTCGCAGCCGGGCCGTTCCATCTGCCTTCGCGACACCTCTCAGGCGCTCACACTGGAGCAGGTGCAGCTCCAGATGGTCGCTGACCATCTTTCCGGTCGAGACGCTGGTCGCCCCGACGTGAGCGGACTCTCTGGGCCCGACGAAGGCGCCTGATGGAACTGGTGAGAATCGGCGTCTCGGGCTTCCGCGCGATCCAGGGGGAGGGTGTGAGCATTCCGCTGGAGGGGATGACGGTGCTCCTGGGACGAAACAACGTGGGGAAGTCGTCGGTGTTGAGGGCGGTTGAGTGGGTACTTACCAGTTTGAGACACCCGTTTCCGGCGAATGGCCCTGTCCTGCCAACCGGGCTCGACGCGCTGAACGCCAACCCGGCCACAGGGGCTCGAATCGAGCTCGGCCTGCGCGCGGGGACCGAGTCACACCTCGCCCGAGTGGCGGAGGCGGGATTCACAGTGGAGGCCACGCTGGAAATGAAGGCCGGGCAGTTGGCTTCTAAGTTTACTTCTTCCCTGGGGAACCAGTTCGCCGCCGTTAGGGATAGGGACCTTTCACACGCCGCAGCGCGCGAACTCCTTGATGATGGCCTGCCACAGCACATGCCACCGCAGGACGTCGGCCCCTACCTGATGCAGCAGCTGACCAAGTGGGTGCCGACAAAGGTTAGGCCTGCTATCCCGAAGGTGACTTTTGTTCACGATTCGCGGAAAATCACCCCCGGCAGCGGCGTACTTGGCGACGGTGCCGGCATCATCGACGAGGTGTTCCGTTGGCGCGATGCGGACCCACAACAAAAGGGGTTGCGACCAAAATTCCGGGCGCTTGAGCAAATTCTCCGGGAGTACCTCGGGCTGCCCGATGCGGCGATCACCGTGAGGCAGGACCGGTCCACGCTGCTCATCGAGGCCGGTGGGCGCCATCTACCGCTGTCCAACTGGGGTGCGGGCGTCAGCCAGTTGCTGGTTCTGGCAGTCAACATGCTGGCGAACGACACCGCTGTGATCTGCATCGAGGAGCCCGAGACGCACCTGCACCCCGGGATGCAGCGCATCATCGCGGCACAGATGGCGTCCCTCCCGGGAGTGAAGTGGATGGTATCGACGCACTCGCCCACCCTTGTCGACGCGGTCCTTGCCGCTGCGGCCGGTCATGGCCGACCCGCACACGTGCTCCACGTCACCAACCAGGATGGTGTGGTGCACGCGCGCCAGACGACCGACACGGCCAGTCACTGGTCCGCCCTTACCGACCTCGGCGCCTCGCCGTCGGACCTCCTGATGACGCGCAGCGTGGTGTGGGTGGAAGGTCCGTCCGACCGGATCTACCTCTTGAAGTGGCTGGCGTTGCTCGATGCCCAGCTGGTGGAGGGGCGCGACTTCTCCATTGTGTTCTATGGCGGCCGACTCCTCGCTCACGTCAGCGTAGCCGACACCGTGGCCGAAGAGTTCGTCCAGCTCCTCCGGGTGAATCCACGATCTGCCGTGATCATGGACAGCGACCGGCGCGAGGAGGGCGACCCGTTGAACGCCACGAAGCGGCGCGTGATCGAGGAAGCCAAGAAGTCAGGGGCCCACACGTGGGTGACGCACGGTCGCGAGATTGAAAACGACCTCGCCGCGGGCCCGGTTGCACGCGCCACCGGGGCCCGCATCGGCGAGGCGGCGCCTGGGAGTTTCGAGTCGTTCCCCGAGTGGCTGATCGAGCACCCCACGGAAGACGGCAACGTGATCGACTACGCCGCTGGCAAGGTCCACTGGGCACGCAAGATCGCCGACCTCTACAAGCTTGAAGACCTCGGCGAAGATCTCAAACTGGAGCTGGGAGGACTCATTGCCTTCATCCGCGGAGGCACGGACTCCGGGCCTCCGAAGGTCACCCAGGCCCTCCGCCTCCGCAAACGGTCGTGACCGCGCACGAGAACAGCGCGTCGTCGCCCCGGTCTACTGGACACGGCCACCTGGCTACTGGACACTCTACTGGACAGTCAGCCTTCAACCACCACCATTCTACTGGACAGTGCGCAAGATCGCTGCCTGGCGATGTCCACCGGTCCGGTTGCCAGGAGGTGGAGCGGCCTTACATCCCACGCGCCCTTGGTGTGCCTTGACCCCCTCCCTCGCGAGCCTCGTCGCCTCCGGCGAGTCCACCACCCTCGAGTTCAAGCGCTCGACCGGCGAACTGCGCGAGGCGATGCAGTCCGCATTCGCCTTCGCCAACGGGGAGGGCGGTCGCGTGCTGGTCGGGGTGAAACCCGGCGGGCAGATCGTCGGACAAATCGTCAGCGAGCAGACCTTCCACGAGATCGCCGACGCCCGCGAGAAGTTCGAGCCCCCGCTCATGTTCGAGGTGGAGCGCATGGAGGTGTCGCCCGGGCGAGCGGTGCTCGTGTTTCATGTCCCCGGGCGCTCCGACTCGGTGCCCTACACCTACGACGGGCGGCCCTTCGGGCGGGTCGACAACACCACCCGCCGCATGCCGCTGGAACACTACGAGGCGCTCCTGGCTGACCGCGCCCACGGTCGCCGTCGCTGGGAAAACCAGGAGGCCGAGGAGCTCACCCTCCGCGACATCGACCGCGCCGAGGTGCTTCGCATCGTGGAGGCCGCCCGGTCGACCGGACGCCTGCTCGGTGCCGCCGGTCGAAGCCTGCCCGACCTGCTCGACCGCCTGGGCGTGCGTCGCAACGGCGTGATCCTCCGCGCCGCCGTGGTGCTCTTCGGCAAGCGCTTCATGCCGGACTACCCGCAGTGCGAGCTGCGGATGGCGCGCTTCCGAGGCACCGACAAGACCGAGTTCCTCGACCAGCGGCACCTCCGCGGCCCGGCCTTCAGGCTCCTGGAAGAGGCCGAGTTGTCCTGGCAGCGGCACTTCCCGCTTCCTGGCCGCATTGAACACGGGAAACTTCAGCGCGTGGACCGTCCGCTGATTCCTCCGGATGCGATGCGCGAAATCGTGGTCAACGCATTGATCCACCGCGACTACACCATCGCCGGCGGCGCGGTGTCGCTCGCGATCTTCGACGACCGGGTGGAGGTGTGGAGCGCCGGGCGTTTCCCCAGCGGCATCACGCCCGACGCGCTCACCCGCGCGCACCCCTCCGTTCAGCGCAACCCGATCATCGCCGAGGTGTTCCACCGGGCCGGTCTCATCGAAAAGTGGGAACGCGGCACCAACCGCGTGGTCGAGATGTGCCGGGATGCAGGAATCAAGCCGCCGGAGTTCGAGGAGATCGCCGGCGCGGCGGTGGTCACCTTCCGCGTGCGGGTGTCGATGCAGCTGGAGTCGAGGCCAGAGTCGGGGGTAGGGTCGAAGGTAGAGTCGAGGGTAGAGTCGAGGGTAGAGTCGACGTCGCGAAGCACTGTCGAGCAACGCCTGCTGAGCGCGC
The DNA here is from genome assembly GCA_005778355.1 of Pseudomonadota bacterium. Lineage (GTDB taxonomy): Bacteria > Myxococcota_A > UBA796 > UBA796 > SXON01 > SXON01. The sequence continues at coordinate 48,708 of SXON01000096.1, forward strand.
TCGCCTCCGGTCCTCTCGCCAAGTCCGAGTTGGCCCGGGCGCTCGGTCTACGAAAGGTGTCCGGGCACCTCCCCCGCGCCGTGATTGGACTCCTCGACCGGGGCGAAATCGAGAGCACCATGCCAGAAAAGCCGTGGAGCCGCCTCCAGAAGTACCGCCTCGTCACACCTGTGGGAGACCCGTAGGTGCCCCCGCCCGTCCCCACCATCCTCCTGGAGAAGGCCGCCACCGACGCAGGCTTCGACGTGGATCTGCCGCGCGAAGGGGCCTGGCTCGCCTACCGCAGCAGCCACGCCCCCCTGCGACTGTGGCTCACCGCTCACGGCGAGGAGGTGTTCGTCGCGGGGCTGTCGCAACGCAACGTGTGGGCGGCGCTGGCCGAGATCGGCGCGTCCTTCCCGAGCCCGCTACCGACCGGGGCCGTGGGCGGCCGGGGCGTCACCAGCCTCGCCGCCCTTCATCAGCTCCTGCGCCGGGCGCTGCAACTCTCGCGTACCCTGCCCGACGAGCTGCTCAAGACCTTCACCGAGCGCACGGCGGGCATGCCGCGGGCGACGGAGGCCGAGCGCCTGGTGGTGCAGCGCGTGGGCCAGGACGTGTTTCGCGAGGGCCTGCTGGAGTTCTGGGATGGTCGCTGCGCGATCAGCGGGCTCGCGGTTCCCGAGTTGCTCCGGGCCAGCCACGTGAAGGCCTGGGCCGCCTGCGAGCATGACGAGGAGCGGCTCGACGTGTACAACGGCCTGCTCCTCGCCGCCCACCTCGACGCCGCCTTCGACAGCGGGCTCATCACTGTCGAGGACGATGGCCGCGTGCTCGTGTCAGCGACACTCGGCGCCCAGGCCCGCACGGTCCTCGGACTCGACCGCCCCCTCACCGTCCGCGGGATCGCCGACGGGCACCGGCGCTATCTGGGTTGGCACCGGGCGATGGCGGCGGAGAAGTGGGGACGAACGGCGTAGACCGCACCAGCTCGAAGGCGCGCCGCCAGGATGGGCCGCGACCATCCACCAGGTGGGCGAGCCACCGTTGCAGCCAGACGGTCTTGACGCCGGCGAAGGTCTCCGGCTGCTCAAGCCAGCGGCTGGCTCGCTCGATGAGCTCGGCGTTCGCGTCGGGCGGCGCTGAGTAGAGCATGTCGGCGAGGGGGCCTGGGTCACCCGCGTAGTGGGCGGGAAACCCGGGTGCGGCCCTCGCCCAGTCGTCGACGAGGGCCAGCACCTCCGGGCGGGCGCGCGCCCAGGCTTGGCGCCGGAGCTCACGTGTCGAGGGGCTCGCGCGACCGCCGCGCAGGAGCTCTACGAGGACCGGCGCCGGCAGCGCCTCCCACACGCCGGTATCAGGCAGCGAGTCCAGTTTGTGTCCGGCCAGCAGCTCGGTCCAGTTCGTTTCACTCAGCAACGGCCACAGTTTCTGGCAGCCGAGCACGGCGTCGCGAAACGGCCCCAGTGAGACGCTTGACGGTCGATTCGCCAGCAGGCGACGCACCCAGCCGTCGCGGTGCGCGCGCGCCCAGGTGAGGAGCGGCGAGCTCCCAGCTGCACTGGTCCACGTCGCCCAGCACCAACGGATCACCTCGTCGCCGTTCACGCCCTCGGCAGCACAAACGTGGTCGAGCACCTCCAACCCGAAGGGCAGGCCCTCGACACGATCGGTGGATGGCTCCTCGCCACTCGTCACCCGCGCGAGTAGCACGGCTGGGTCGAGCACCCTGAACACAAGGTTCTCCGCGCCAAGATGTGGCGCAGCGCGCAGCAAGGCGGGTCCCATGGCGAAGGCCGCGAGGGCGAGGCGACCGGCTCCGTCGTCGCGGTCGAGCTCCTCCGCGAACGACACCGTCTGCGGTGGAACTACCTGGGCGAGCCACCGCACCGCCGTGGTGAGTTGTTCACGATCAGCCTCCTCCGACACGCCGTGCCAGACCGCGTAGGGGCCCGTAACCTCGGGGAGAACCCGCGTGATCGCGAGGGCAGCCAGCACCCACTCGCCGTAGCCAGACATCCCGCCCGCCCGCGGAGCGTCCGCGATGCGTACCAGAGGGACCGGGGGGCTGTTGGTCCACCGCTCAAGGAGTTCGAACCGCTGGCGCTCCCAGACGCGCCGCACGACATCGACCCCCACAGTCGCACCCCGGGCGAGGGCCAACCCCACGGCGCGCACGGCGCCATCGAGGGCGGCGAGGCGCTCCGGCGTGTCACATCCCGAGGCGAGCACCGCTTCCACCCGCTCCAGCCGACCAGACTCCACCTCCCGGACGACCTTCGCCAGCAGCCGGGGCGCGCTCTCGCGAGCGAGGAAGAGCGCGCCCATGCCCTCCACCGTTTTTCCCAGGCGTTCCTCGGCGAGCGCCGACACCACCCACCCGAGCCAGCCCGGGCTGAGCGAGAGCTGGGGTTCGCCTGCCAGCACGCCGACCTCGACGAGCGCGGCGATCACTTCCGTGGCGGTGGGCGCGGCGAGTGCCGCCTTCAGCGCGTCGCGGTCGTCGGCCAGCGCGAGTAGGCGCTCGCGGTCGAGCACGGGCGCCAGCGCAGGGGGAACGTGACGCTCCCAAACTGCCGCAGGAAGGGATGGACCATCCCCGAGCCGGACTCGAGAGATCTCCATTTGCACCAGCATCTCGGCGCCCTCGCGGCGCAGCAAATCGGCCGCTCCGCCGGGAAGCCGCCGGTCTCGACGGTCCAGCGCTGCTCTGAGCCACGCCCGGGCCCAGCGTTCCGGGTTGCCGTCCTGGCGCGAGAAGAGCTCGTCGATGCCTATCCGGTCGACGAGCCCCAGGAACGCGAGGCAGTCACCTACAGTCTGGAATGCCTCCCCCACGTCGCCCGCGAGCTGCGGCTCCACGGCGGCGGCGTCGAAGCCACCACCCGGCTTGACCCTCGCCGCCACCCAGCGAAGGAGCGGACGCAACCACACCTGCGGCGGCGCACTGTGGACGTCGCGAAAGGGCGGCGGCGGCGCCTCCGCGGGCGGCCCCGACCTGCGGCGGGTCGCCCGCAGCCCAAGTACCCAGTCCGGAGCATCGTCGTCGTCGCGCGGCTGGTTCACGGGAGGGGCGGCCACGATCAAGCGCAACTCCTCTGCCACCTTGAACTTGACGGGCGGCGAGCTTGGCTCGGCCAGCTCCACGTACACGCGCCCCGTCTCGGGGAGAGCGCGCTCGGCGTCATGCCACGTTCGACGTTGCAGGAAGGTCCATCCGCGACGCTCCAGCGCGCGACCGAGCATCGTCCGCCCCGAGCCCGCCGGGGCGTGCCACCAACGTGGCTGCCTGGCAGGCTCCAGCAACTCCCTCGGGATGCCCGGCGGCAGGGGATCGGTGTCCAGGTCGAGCGCCCGCAGCGCGGGGAAGACGTCGAAGGTCCAGTAGCGGCCTGCCTCGGCCCCCGACTGGCCCAGCCCCGCGATGCGGGCGCGGAGATCGTCCTCGTCTTCCCCCAGCACCTCGGCAAGCGGCGCGAGCAGGCGCCGTCCCTTCCCATCCCACCAGGAGAGGTCTTCCTCCCTGTCGAGCTTGCGCAGCATGTTGGCGACGTGCTTCTCGTCGCCAGGAGCCTTGACGGCCTTGCAGAGCGTTTCCGCCAGTTGTGCGAGCGACGGGACCCCCGCCTGCGATGCAGCATCTTTCAACCAGCCCACCGGGACTCCAGGTGCCCGCCATCTTGGCCCGGCTCAGCACGGCGAGCAAGAGCCATCCATCATGGCTCCATGATCCTCGTTGATGATGATGTCCATCATGGACCATCTTTCACTTCATCATGGACATCGCCCCTGTCCCGCCCTACCATCTGCGGGCGAGGTGCTCGTGCACAGTCATCCCCCCCGCGTGGCCGTCTTCGGCGGCGACGCCCGCTACTGCAGAAATCCTGTCCCAAAGCTCAAGGGCTACCCCAGTGGTAAGCACGGCGGGCGGGGACGCGTGCGGTCGCTCCTGCGCGCCATCCGCAGCCGCGCCTTCGACGTCGTGCTGGTGCTCGTGCGATGGGTGGGCCACGCCGAGCACGATGCGGTTCGCGCGGCCTGCCTAGCCGCCAACGTTCCCTGCTGCGCCGTTGCGGGCGGCTGGTCCACCGCCCGTCGCCAGCTCGCTCGCCTCGGTCTCACCGTCACCGGAGGAACCCGCTGATGTCGAACTCGCCAACCCGCATTCTCCTCATCGACCCCGGCACCGACCGCGAGGAGCTCAACGAGCCCATCGGCATTGGCGCGCTCGCGGCATCGTTGGAATCGGCGCTCGGCCCGGGGGCGGTGACGGTGGATCTCACCTACACCCCCATCGACGGTCCGCTCCCAGACGCCAGGCTCGATGGTTACGACATCATCGGTCTCTCCACCCCCCTCGGCAGCCTCGCCGACTTGCGACGGTCGTACCTCCGCCTCGCACGGCAACCCGCGACGCAACGGCCCGCGTTCCTCGTGGGCGGGCTGCTGGCGACCTTCGCGCCGGACGAACTCATCGCCGAGTTCCCGCACGCGATCCTGGTTCTCGGAGAGGGGGAGGACACCATCGTGGGCTTCGTGCGCGCTCTCCGCGCCAGCGGTCGCGACGGGCTCCTCAGCGCGCTGGAGCGCGGGCAAGTTCCCAACCTCGTATTCGCAGCCGGCGGGCGCGTGGTGCGCACGCCGAGGACGCTGGTGAACCTGTCGACCGCCGTCGCACCGCGTCGCGACTACGTGGCCCCGCTGGTGAGCAGGCAAGGGATCGTGCGCGCCGAGACCTCGCGCGGTTGCGCCTGGGGGCGGTGCACCTTCTGCGCCATCCAGCACAAGTACGCCGACCAGATCGACTGGAGGAAGGTCAGTAACGCGCGGGTGGTGGCCGAGCTGGAAGAGATGGTGCGGGGCGGCGCGCGGCATCCCTTCTTCACCGACGAGGACTTCATCGGCGGCAGCCCCGAGCGAGCCGTAGAACTCGCGGGCGCTATCGCTCATGCGCGGGCAGACGGCCGCTTGCCGCACGACATGACCCTCTACGTCGACATGCGGGTAGACACCATCCTCGCCAAGCCGCAGGGCAGGCCCTCGGGAGTCGACGTCCTCACCGCCATGCGCCACGCGGGGCTGCGCGAGGTGTTCGTCGGGATCGAGTCCGGCGTGGGTGACCAGGTGCGGCGGTACATGAAGCCCGCCACCGCCCAGCGGAACCTCCTTGCCCTCTCCACGCTGCAGGCGTGTGGCATCTCAGTCGATGTCGGCTTCATCCTGTTCGACCCGGAGATGACCTTGCCCGAGGTGTCCGCCAACCTGTGGTTCCTCCGCGAGGCGGGCCTCTGGAACCACGACGCACGGATGACCAAGTCGCTACGGGTCGAGGCCGGCACGCCGCTGGTGGCCGACTACCGCGCCAAGGGGCTGATCGCCGGACCACTGGATGTCGACCAGCTGTTGTGGCCCTACCGCTGGGTGGACAGCCAGGTGGAGGCTGTCCACTACCTCTTTAGGGCCTGGGAGCGAGCGCGCATGTCCGAGGTGTACGCGATCCAGGCGGCGACTCGCGGCGAGGTGCCGAGCGAGGCGGAGCGGCGAGAGCGGCGGCAGTGGCTGGGTCGGATCCGCGTGGTCGAACACGACGCCCTCGAAGCACTGGCAGCGTCGGCGGAACTCGGGACGGATCCGGCGCGCGTCGATCTCGCTCGCTGGACCGTGGGAAGAGACGAGCTCATCGACGCCTGGATGCGCCGGCGCGCTTCTTGACCCCACTCCATGCACGCATCGTAAAAAGACCCACGCTCTTCTCCCAGTTTACGTAGGTTCTTGCTAGAACTCCGGTGTAAAGATCGGAAACACCGGGAGAGATGATGGGTGAAGCCGGGGTAACGCTGTTTGGGCCGTCGTACAACCGCTCGGTGAGCGTGGTGGCATCGCCCACGACGCTCACGGGGGACACGGGCGCGCTGCTGCTCCGCGAGGCCTCGCGCCTGCTGGGCCTGGACGCTCTGCTCTCCGCG
>SXON01000011.1 GCA_005778355.1 Pseudomonadota bacterium
ACCGCGGCTACGACTCGGCCGGCGTGGCCACCATCGACGGTGACCGCGTTCAAAGTGTGCGTCGCGTGGGCTTCGTGCAGAACCTGGCTGCGGCGATTTCCGCCGATATGCCCGGTCAAACCGGCATCGGGCACACCCGCTGGGCCACGCACGGTGGCGTGACCGAGCAAAACGCCCACCCTCACGTCGATTCTACGAATCGCATCGCGCTCGCGCACAACGGCATCATCGAGAACCACGCCGTGCTGCGTGCGCGCCTGGAAGACGAGGGCATCGTCTTCCGCTCGGAAACCGACACCGAGGTGCTGGTGCACCTCGTGAGCAAGTTCTACGCGGGCGACCCGGTCGACGCGGTGCGCAAGGCACTCCTTCTCGTGCAGGGTACCTATGGCATCGCCGTGATCTTCGCTGCCCACCCAGGGCTCCTCGTCGCCGCGCGCAACGGTTCGCCGCTGGTGGTGGGCAAGGGCGACGGCGAGACCTTCCTGGCGTCGGACCCCCACGCGCTCGCGGCGTACACGCGCCAGGTTGTGTACCTCGAAGACCGCGACATCGCGCTCATCGACCAGCAGGGATGGACCCTGTCGCGACTCGACGGCGGGGACGTGTCGCGCGTGGTGGAGGTGCTCGGCGAGGAGTGGGCCGACGATGGGCGCGGCGACTACTCGCACCACATGCTCAAGGAGATTCGCGAGCAGCCGGAGTCACTCGCCCGTTGCCTCCGCGGTCGCGTGGTCCCGGAGACGGGCGGCGCACGACTCGGCGGGTTGGACATGGACCCGCGCGACATCGCCAGCATCCAGCGGGTGGGCGTGCTCGGCTGTGGCACGAGCTTCCACGCGGGGCTGGTGGGCGCAGCCGCCATGGAGTCGCTCGCCCGCATCCCCGCCTTCGCCGAGATCGCCTCGGAGTTCCGCTACCGCAACCCGGTGATCGGTCGCGACGACATGTTCTTCGCCGTCTCGCAGTCGGGGGAGACTGCGGACACGCTCGGCGCGGTGCGCGAGGTCCAGGTCAAGGGCGGGCGAATTTTCGGCGTGGTGAATGTGGTCGGCTCCTCGATCGCGCGGGCCTGCGGCAAGGGGGTGTACGTGCACTCGGGACCGGAGATCGCGGTCGCGAGCACCAAGGCGTTCACGTCGCAGGTGGCCGCGCTCCTGGTGGCGGCGCTCTCCTTCGCGCGCACCCGGGCGCTCGGCCCGCACGAGGGCAAGGCCTTCGGCGACGAGCTCCTGGCCGTCCCTGCGCGGGTGGGCGAGTGGCTGGAGTCCGAGCCCAACAGCGTGATGGACGCGGTCGAGCTGGTCACCAAGGGCAAGTTCGTGTTCTTCCTTGGCCGCGGCGTGAGTCACGCGGTGGCGCTCGAGGGTGCGCTCAAGCTCAAGGAGATCGCCTATGTGCCGTGCATGGCCTACCCGGCCGCGGAGATGAAGCACGGTCCCATCGCGCTCATCGACCGCAACACGCCGGTGGTGGTGATCGTGCCCGACGACGTGATGCGCGACAAGACCCTGTCGACGATCGCCGAGGTGAAGGCGCGCGGCGCGCGGGTGATCGTGGTGCACAGCGCCGGCGACATGCACGCTGCCCGCGTGGCCGACATCTCGATCCCGGTGCCCCGCGCCAGCACGCTGCTCTCGCCGCTCTTGACGGTCTTGCCGCTCCAGCTGCTCGCCTACCGCAGCGGCCTCGCGCTCGGTCGCGACATCGATCGTCCGCGGAACCTCGCGAAGAGCGTGACCGTCGAGTGAGGCTGGAGGCGGGAGGCTGGGGGCGGGAGGCTGGCGGTGGGAGGGCTGGAGGGCTGGAGGCTGGAGGCTGCAGCCTGCAGGAACACGAAGTTCCGAAGGGAATCTTCGGAAGTGCCGGGGGGAAGGCGGCGCCGCCCTGCCCACCACCGCTCAGGGCCTAGAGCCTCATCCCTACAGCCTCCAGCCTCTCTCAGAACCAGTCCGGCACGCGCACTTCGACGGGACCGAGCACCTCGGCCTGGCAGGCGAGTCGATCACCGCGTCGAGCGGCGTCCATGCCGAGCGCGAACTCCTCCATCGACTGGCGCCGGGACAGTCCCTCCGGGCGGGCGACGATCTCGACGCGGCAGGTGCCGCAGGAGCAGTTGCCGCCGCAGTAGGAGCGGAGGTCGACGTCGTGCTCGCGCGCGGCCTCCAGCAGGGTGCGGCCTCGCTCCACGGCCACCTCGCGATCACCAAAGCGGATCATCACGGGCCGGCGCGCGGTGGCAGCGGCCTGTGGGTCGACCACTGCGGGATGAGTGGCGACGCCGGTCCGCGCGACCCGATCCGCCACCCCAGCGCCCACGCGACTCGCAGCCCGCAGCCCGGCGCGGATCAGTCGCAGGGGCAGCACGGTGCGGTCGGCCATCGTCGGCAATCGTGCCGCCCCGTCCACCGGCGATCAAGGTCTTAGGCGCCTCGCCGTAGCGCGGCGCACGCAGACGCGGCTACGCTCCCCACGAATGTCGTCTCGGGGATGGAAAGGGTGGGGCGCCGGTTCGCTCGGCTCCGTGGCGCTGCATGGCGGCGTGCTCGCCCTCGCCCTGGCCTTGCTCGACGACGGCACCTCGAGCCCGTCCACCACGCCCGGCGCTGAGCAGGGCGACGACGAAGGCGACCTCGACGAACCCTCGGTCACCATCGAGGTGGAGGCCAGCCTCGACCCGCCCCCCGAGGCAGGCGACGAGGCCGCCGCCAGCGCCAACGATGACGATGACGATGACGATGTGCCCCCCGACGACGTCGTCGCAGCCAACGACGACAACGACAACGACAACGACAACGACAGCGACGGCGACTTCGACGACGACATCGATCCCGACGCGGGCGGCGAGAGCACCGCCGCAGCGGCGTCGCTGTCCCCAGCCTGGGCGGGCGGTGCCCCGTTCACATCGTCGCCCGATGGCACCACCGACCCCCTCGACGCGGCCGCCCTCGACGCGGCCGTAGCCGCCGCGCTTTCCCCGGTCCCCTCCCCCCCGCTGCCGCCGCCGGGTGGCAAGGCCGCAGCCGGAGCCCCTCGTCCCGAGGCCCCAGACCCCGAGTTCGCGAACCGAGACCCCGACACCGAGACCGAGACCCGAGCCACGAGACCCGAGACCGAGGCCCGAGCCACGAGACCCGAGACCGAGGCCCGGGACCGAACCCGCTCCCCCGATCCCCGCGACGGTTCGCCCGCTCCCAGCCCAACCCGCGCCAGCACCGCTGACGGCGCCTTCGCCGCCACCCGCACCGACGCGGAGACACCGACGCCTGGCCTCGCGGAGCGTCCCGACGCCAGGGGCGCGGAGGTGAAGAAGAACACGCCCACGCCGAGCAAGGGGTTGGCCGCAGAGGCGCCCTCGCCCGGCCAGGCAGAGGCGAACACCGCGAGCCCCCGAAGCGCAACGTCAGAGCCCGCGCCGACCAACGCCGAGGTTGCCAAGGCGGCCACGCCCGCAGCGACCCTCTTGCCATCGACGAGGGTGGTCACCACCCCCTCCAGCACGGCCACCACCCCGTCCACCTCGGCCGCTCGGCCCGCGACCAGCTCCGACGCCGAGAGCGCCGCCGCCCTCACCAGCCCCGACGCGGCAGCCCATGGATCGGGCCACCGGGCCCGGCGCGACGAGCCGGTGGCCACGGGCGACGATAACGCCAAGCAACCCGCGAGCGGCGAGCCGGGCGAACGGGGACGCGGCGGCGAGGGTGGTGCCCGGTCCTGGTTCATGTTCGTGCGCTCCGATGCGCCGGTCGACGCCGACGCCGTTGTCGAGGGCACCTCCCCCTACATCGGCGACCGCAACGTGGTGGTCGACGTCCACACCCGCGCCCCCACCACCACACGGCGTTCCCTGGCGGACGGCACGAGTCGCGACGAGGCGCTGCCCGTGCCCGAGGAGATGGAGAGCGACAGCAGGGCCGAGATCGCCGTGCGCACGCCGGAGCGCGAGAGCCCCTCGCCCGTGAGCGGTTCATCGCAGCTCGAGGGCACCCGGTCGGCCCCAACCTCGACCACCCCGCCGCCGCCGGGCGGCGTTCGACTTTGGATCGAGGCTGACTATTCCGAGAAAACAACGGCACCAAGCCCATCCGCCCCGCCCCGGCACCGGAAGGCGACTCCGGCACTGGTCCCCGCCGAGGTAGCCGAGAAGGCGCCGGGCGAGGTGCATCCCCCCGAGGCCACGCCCAAGACCGAGCCGCTCCACGCGGCGATCACCCCCCGCGCCACGGCGGCCCAGAGTCCTCGACTCGACGACGACTTCTGGACGGAACCACTCTTCGGCACCGGCGAGGGCGACACGGGCAGCGGGACCGCATCGAGCGACAGCCCCGCATCGCAAGCGGGGGCCGACGTGGCCAAGGTGATCTACAAGCGCGACGGCGCCGCGTGGATCGACCTCGCGGTGGTGGACGAGCGGGTGGAGAAAGGCGAGACCACGCAGGTGAGCGTGAGCCGGACGGCGCTCGGCACGTGGTTTGTCCCGGTAGACGACCTGGTGCGCGCCACCTGGCAATGGCCCGAGGCCGAGAAGGCGCTTGGTGTCCGCGGCCGGGTGGTGGTGGAGTTCACCATCGCCGAGGACGGCCGCGTGAGCGACGTCGCCCTTGTCGACGCCAACGTGCCGCTTTCCATGCAAGAAGCGGCGCTAGAGGCCATTCCTGCCGCCGTGGCCCCGCCGCCGGAGGGCGAGGGACCGCTGCGCGTGCGCTACGTGTTCCGTTACGGGGATTAGGCAAGTACAGTGAGCTCGATGCACCCGCGCCCGAAGCGACGCCCCGACTGGCTGGTCCTTGTCGCCGCCCTCGTCGTGACGCTGCTGCTGCACGTCGTCGGCGCGGTGTTCGTCTTGCCGTGGTTTATCCAGTGGGATCTTGCTCAGTACGAGGCCCCCATCTCGGTGCGACTCCTCCCCGGCGACGCGCTCCCCGGCGAGGCTCGGCCCGACAGCCGAGTGGATGCCCTGCCCGTGCCGGAGCGCGAGGAAGAGCCTGTGCCGGAGCCCGACGAGCCCGACGAGCCCGACCTGCCTACCGGGCAGATCGTGGAGACCGCCGCGCCCGACGAGGAGCAGGTGCCTCTCCAGGCCGAGTACCTGGCCGAGCACAACACCGCCGTGCCCGAGGAGTCGCGCACGCGACAGTACAAGATCAACCCCGACATCCTCGCGCCCACCTTCAGCGAAGATGCCAAGATGCAGGTGGAAGACGTGATCGACGTCGGCGCCAGCGAAGTGTCGAGCGGCGCTCGGGCCGGCGGCATCATGGCCGACGCCCCCGGGAAGGGCGCGCCGCGCAGCTCGGTCCCCTCCCAGTTCTCGCTCACCAACAAGGAAGGCCTCGCCTCGCCGACGAAGGCCTCGTCGTCGCGACAAGACCTTCGCGGCGCCCCCCAGAACGACCGGCTCGACGAGAAGGTGGGGGCGGTGCTCGCCCTGAACACGCGCGAGTTCTACGGCGCCGAGTACATGAACCGCATCCGCCGCGCGGTGAACTTCTACTGGAAGCAGAACCTCGACAACCTCTCGCCCTCCGTTCGCCTCGGCAAGCCCCGGTACCAGACGGTCGTGGAGGTCGTACTGTCGGCCGACGGGGTGCTCGAGGGCATCACGGTGAACCACGAGAGCGGCTCGGAGCCCATCGACGACTGCGTGGTCGAGGCCTTCAAGATCGCGGGTCCCTACCCCAACCCGCCCGAACAGCTGATCGGTCGCGACAACCGCGTCCGCCTGCCCGACTTCGACTTCGAGGTGACCGTCGGCCAGGCGCAGATGCGCTACCAGGGCGTGGATCCGCGCGCCGGCGTGCAGTTCCCCGGGATCATGAACGCGCCTCGTTGATCGGGGGGAAACCCGCGTAGGCGGGTTTCCCCCCCAACCGCCCGCTGCCCTGCGGCGTTGGCCGTGCAGGTAGCACGGCGAACGGCGGTCTCTCCCCCCTTCCCGTGACACACCCTCTCTGGGGAGAGGCGCCGGAGAGGTGCCGGAGGTTAAGAGTTAAGACTTGGGTGTTGACGGGTCAACTGTGACCTGCGCGCTGGCTTCGCCGCGCCCCCGAGCACGATGTCGACCTCGATGTCGCCCCGACACTCGACGGCGTCCAACTCCTGAAACCGCCATCGACCTCTTGACGCGCCTGCGTCACACCGTCGCACGCCTCAAGCCGCCTTCAACGCCAACCGATCCGCGGCGTGGTAGCTTCGGGGCGCCGTGAACGAAGGACGGGAGATCGACCTGCTGAAGCCGCTCGGCGCGGGAGGCTTCGGCGTGGTGTGGTTGGCGCGAATGCGCGGGCGGGATGGCTTCACCCGTCGCGTGGCGGTGAAGCTCATGCGCCGCGATCACATCGAGAACCACGAGGTCCTAAGGCGACAGCGCGACGAAGCTCGGCTGCTGGGGCTCCTGCAACATCCCAACATCGTGCAGGTGTTCGACCTCACCGAGATGGACGGCAGCCCGGCCGTGGTGATGGAGTACGTCGAGGGTGTCGACGTGTCCTCGCTGATCAAGGCCACGGGTGCCCTCCCCGGCCCGGCCGCCCTCGCGATCGTGAGCGGCGTCGCGAGCGCGCTCGAGGCTGGCTGGTCCTTCGTGCCGCCCGACACCGGGCGCCCCCTCCACGTGAGCCACCGCGACATCAAGCCCGCCAACGTGCTGGTCACCGTGCATGGCTCGGTGAAGGTGCTCGATTTCGGCGTGGCGCGGGCCGACTTCGATCGTGAGGGCCACACCCAGTCCGTGGCCTTCGGCACCCCCCGCTTCATGGCGCCCGAGCAGTTCCTCCGCGGCGAGTTGACCGGCGCGAACGACATCTACGCGCTCGGTGTCACCGCCTGGGAGATGCTCACCGGCCGGGGCTTCGAGCGCCCCTCGCTCGAGGAAACGCTCCATCGGCGAGGGGTGCACCTCCAGCTCGACGCCCTCCCCGCGGCCTACCGCGACGGCGTGGCCGCGATGTTGGCCCACGACGTCACGCAGCGCCCTACCCCGGCCGAGGTCATCGCCTGGGCCGACAGCCTCGCGGTCGCCGGGGAATCGCTCCGCGCCTACGCCCGGCGGGTGCTCCCGGGGGTGATGTCCGCGCGCGAGTCGGAGCTCTCCCCAGCCGCCAGCACGGCCGCCGCGTCCGGGGCCCTGAGCGGCGGCCCGAGCAGCGCCCCCGCGACCGCCGCCCGCCCACCCGCGACCACGGCCGCCCCGATGGTCTCGCCGCCCGGCGCCGGGCCTTCGGTCGCACCGCCGCCGCCGAGCTCGGCCTCACTCGCTCCGCCTGAGCCGATGGCCGACAGCGGCCAGTCGCTGGTGACGGAGGCGCCCCCACCGAAACAAGGCACCGTGGCCTTGATGGCAGGAGGGATCGCCGGCATCATCGGCCTCGCTGGCATGGCGGCGCTCGGACTCGGGGCGGCCTGGGTGAGCGGCCTGTTCGACCCGGCCGACGCCGCCGTCGAGCCCGCTGGATCGGCCACTGAGCCCGTGACGGCAGCAACCGAGGGCCCCGAGGCCCCACCGGCGAGCGAAGCGGCGACAGCCAGCGTGTCGGCGGATCCACCCCCGGTCGCGACCACGCCGGCCACGGCCACCCCATCGAAGTCCACCCGCAAGACCGCCGCCAGCGAGCCCGACGCGCCGGTGCGGATCGCGCCGAGCACGACCGCGCCCGCCGAGACCCCGGTCGCCACTCCCGTCGCGTCGACACCGCCCGTCACCACGCCCGCGCCCGAGCCCGCGCCGGCCACCGCGGTCGTGGAAACCGCCCCGGCGGAGCGCAAGACGCGGACGATCACCGTGGCCGCCGATGTGATCGGCCTGGCGGTGCTCGTCGATGGCCAGAAGAAGGGCGTTACCCCCCTGAAAAACCTCACGCTCAGCTACGGTTTCCACAACGTACAGGTCGACACAGCGGCCTACAGCGCCGACATCAACGCGAACACGGCGGGCACGCTGCGGTACAACAGCGCTCAGAAAAAATGGGAGTGGCTACAATGATTTTTCTCGTGTCACTCGCGATGGCAGAGTGCCCTTCCGTGGCCGACACCCTGGAGTCCGCCACCGTCGATCTCGCCAGCGGTCGAAGTGCGGCCGACAACCTGGCCCTCGCCGAGGGCGCCTTCGCCTGCGATCGGGCCGAACCCGCCGACCTCGCTCGTTACTTGCTCGTGTCGGGTGCGGCGAAGTTCCTCGACGGCGACAAGAACGCCGCCGAGCCCTACTTCGCCGCCGCGGCGCTCGCCGACGCCGCCTACTTCGACGATCGCCTCGGGCCGGAGATTCGCGCCGCGTGGACCACCGCCAAGCTCGGCGACGCCGGGCGAATCGCGGTGAACAAGCCGGTGTACGTCGATGGCAAGTCCGTGCGGAAGTTTCCCCGGACGGTCGACAGCGGCCCCCACTTGCTCCAGTCGCCACCGGATGGCTGGGCGAAGCTAGTTTACGTGCCGCCGGCCGAAGACATCAGCGTGGACGTGCCGACCGGGAGCGCGGCCACCGCCACAGCGAAGTCGCGACACTCGCCGGTGTGGCTCGTGGCCGCCGGGGTCGCAGCGGCCGGGGCCGGTGGGTGCGCATACGGGGCGACGACGCAGGACGCGGTGATGGAGAACGCCGCGACGGGTGAAGAGGTGGAGTCGGCGTACGGGCTGCAAACTGGACTGGCCTACACGGCGGCCGGCCTCGGCCTCGCGGCCATCACCAGTGGTGTCTTCTACTTCGTCTTTTGAGCCCCGAGGCTAGGCGGCGTAGCGCCAGATCCGCAGTCGGAAGTCCTCGGCGAGCGCCACGATCGCGCGGTCGGGCACCTCCTCCCAGTGGTCCTCGTCGCCGATTCGCTCGCTGGCCACGAGCAGGTGATTCACCCTCTCGTGCGGCCGCGCGTCGAGCAGGCAGGGCTTGTCGCGCTCGGCGCAGGTCTCGCTGTCGCGACAGCGGGACTTTTGAGTTGCAAAGTAGAGCTCGCGGCCATCACGGTGAGCCACGAAGGCGCGCCCATTGGTGAGCAGGAAGTTCACCACCGGGCGCCGGGCCCCCACCTCCGCCGACCACTGGTGCAGCGTGTCCATCGCGCTCACGATGGCACCGGCGAGCGGGTCGACCGCCACCGTTGCCCGCCCCTCGGGATCGATGCCCGCGTCGGCGAGGCGACCGAGGAGGAAGAAGAACAAGAGCTCCGTGTCGGTGCTGCCCAGCCGTCGCGACAAGAGCTCCTGCGGCGTGGCCTCCCGCATGCGGGCTTCCACCTTCTCGAAGTCGAAAACCGTGCCGTTGTGGGCGAAGATCCAGCGGCCATTGCGGAAGGGGTGGGTGTTGAGCGGTCCCACCTCGCCCACAGTTGCCCGGCGCACGTGCGCCACCAGCGTGTGGCTGGCGAGCTGGTCGGCCGCGCGGCGGAAGCTCTCGCACTCGGCCGCCGCCGTCTCGCTCTTGATCACGTAGGCGTCGCCTGACTGGAAATAGCCGATGCCCCAGCCGTGCGGATGCTCGCGGGCCTGGTCGGCCACGGAGTTGTGCGCCGCGATGAGCGAGCGGTGCGCGCGCGAGACAACAGCCGACCGGAAGCCGAAGAGCCTGCACATGCGAGGCGCAGTCTATCCCCCGGTGATAGACGCCGCGCGCGGGAGGCGTCCCCTGTTCGACCTTGGCCTCGGCGAGATCCTCCTGATCGGCGTGGTGATCCTCGTCTTCGTGGGCCCTGATCGCATCCCCGAGCTCATGTCGGTGGCCGGCCGCTACTACGCCAAGCTGCGCCGCCTCAGCGACGACCTGCGGCGCGCCTTCAACGCCGAGGTTGCGCGCGTCGAGGCCGACAAACGTCGCGACGAGCTCGAAGGGCGACGCAAGGAGGCCGAGGCCAAGCTCGCGGCCCAGCGGGCGGAGCGCGAGGCCAACGCCCGGGCCGCCGCGGAGCAGGAGAGCCCGAGCCCCGGCCGCCCGATGCCCGATGGGGCGGTGTCCCGCGCGAGCAACGTTCCCCGGCCGCCCGACGCCGCCGTCGACAGCCCCGAGGCCCAGCTCAACACGCCCCCTCCGATGCCCGACGAATGACCGTCAATCCCGATGACTACCGCATGCCGATCCTGGAGCACCTCCGGGAGCTCCGCTCGCGCATCATCGTGTGTCTGTGGGCGCTCATCGGCAGCTTTTTCCTGGCGTTCTTCTTTGCCAACGAGATTTTCGGCTTCCTCGCCGAGCCGATGAACGAGGCGCTGAAGGCCACCGACGGCGGCACGCTTGCCGTCACCGAGGCCATGGAAGGCTTCATGGTGCAGATGAAAGTGGCGGCGATGACCGCCATCTTCATCTCGCTGCCAGTGCTCAGCTACCAGTCCTGGCGCTTCATCGCGCCCGCGCTCTACGACCAGGAAAAACGCTGGGCGGTACCGCTGATGGTGGCGTCGACCTCGCTCTTCCTCGCCGGCGCCGGTTTCGCCTATTTCGTGGTCTTCCGATTCGGCTTCCCGGTGTTCCTCGAGATGAACGGGGAAGACGTGAAGGCGGTGCTCTCCATCCAGAGCTACCTGAGCTTCGCCACCACGCTCCTGGTGGCCTTCGGCTCGGCTTTCCAGCTGCCGGTGGTCATCTACTTCCTCGCGCGCATCGGGGTGATCGACCACATCGACCTCGTGCGGGGCTTCCGCTACAGCGTCGTGATCATCTTCGTGGTGGCGGCCATCCTCACGCCGCCCGACGTGCTGAGCCAGCTCCTGATGGCTGGGCCCTTGCTCGTGCTCTACGGCGTCGGGATCGGCGTGGCCCGCATCGCGACGACCAAGCGGCGCGATTAGGAGGCATCGATGTCGTCGCTGGCCGATCGCTTCTGCCCCAACGTGCACGACGCGCCGATCACGGCCGCGGCGTACGACCCGTGGAGCGGCGTCCTCGCCACGGCCGACGCGTCAGGGCTCGTGGCGGTCAAGCGCGCGGGCGAGAACGCGCCCGGCCTGAAATGGCGCCCCGGTGCGGCGGTGACCGGCTCCCTGGGGCTGGTTCGCGGCGGATCGTTGCTCGCCATCGGCGACGACGACGGCACCATCCGCGTGGTCCGCACCGACAGCGGCGACGTGGAGTTCGAGGAGGTGCGCGACGGCGCGCGCGGGCGGGTTCGCGCGATGCGCGGCGTGGCGGTTTCGCCCCAGGGTGGACGCGTGGCGTCGATCGCGGTCGACGGCCTGCTCCGCATCTGGGACATCGCCAACGCGCGTCGCGAGGTGGCCTGGCAGGGCTTCGGCGGTCTCTCGGTGGAGTTCGACGCGCACGGCGAGCGCGTGCTCTGCCTCGACGCCGACGGCCAGCCCCGGCTGGTCGACCTCACCTCCCACCAGGGCCTGCCGATGGACCGGCTCCAGGTGCCGGCCGACCGTGCCACCTTCTCGCTCGACGGCACCCTGGTGATCACCGTCGGCGCCAGCGGCATCGCGCTCTTGCAGGTGGCCGGCGGACGGCTCGTCAACAGCTTCGCCACCAAGGGCGGCTCCGGCATCCTCGGCCTCGTGCAGCGGCCCGATGGCAAGCAGATCGGCGCCATCTCCACGCGCTCGGTCCACATCTTCTCCATCCCCGAGCTCAAGCCGGTAGAGAGCGTGCGGCATGGCGCGCCCGACCCGAGCGGCGCGGCGTGGTGGGGGCAAGAGGGCCTGCGCGTGGGCGGCAGCGACGGGCTCGGCCACGGGGGCGACCAGGGCGGCGTCGGCCCGGTGACGGCGGTCGGGGGTTTCGCCGACACGAGACTGGCCGCCCACGGCGACCGGGTGTGCGTGTGGACGCAGAACCGCCGCGGCACCACGCTGGAAGTCGGCAGCGCGGTGCGCGAGGTGCACGTCGATCGCGACGGCCGCAACGTGCTGGTGGCCCCGCGCGACGGTGCCTTGAAGCTCTTCGACGCGCGATCCGGCAAGGTGGTCTTCGACGCGGGCCCGGAAACGAGCGGCGCCACCGAGATCGCCGTCGGTGGCACCGTCCTCGCCGCGCTCCTACGCGGCGGCGGTCTCCGCTGGTGGGACCTCGGGCGAAACCGGGCCTGGGAGCTCGCCTGGCCGCTGGGCATGGCGCTGTCGCACGGTGGCACCTGGCTGGCGCTGGTCACCCCGGCCGGCCGCATCAAGATCGTCGAGCCCTCGAGCGGCAAGGACGCGGTGCCGGCGCCCACGCCGAGCGCCGAGGTGCCGATCCGCCTCGCGGCCTTCGTCAACCGTCGTCCCGACCTGCTCGTCCTCGACGCGGAAAACGTCCTGGCGCACTACGACCTCGCGCGCTCCGCTCGCGACGGTCAACCGGCGGCGGCTCGCGACGTCCTGCAGTTCGGCGCCGAGCCCGACCGGATCTGGGGGATCACCGGCGGACAGTACGCCGCCATCCGCATCCCCGACGGCGCCAGCGCCACGATCATGTTCGTCGACATCCGCGCCCAGAGCGTCGTGAGCGAGCTCACTGGCCTGCATCGTCACGCCGAGGTCGACGCGGAGAACGGCCTCGTGCTCGAGCCGGGACGATCCGCGGCCCTCGTGGAACGCGAGATGAACGGCACCGAGCGCCGCGTGCTGCGCTCCTTGCCCGACGGCCAGTGGGTGTGCTTCGGGCAGCGCGGTTTGCTCGACAACAGCGAGCGGATGAGCGGGGCGCTGGGGCGGTAGTTTTTCGGCCGTGCAGGCGCCCTGCGAATAGTATGGGCCCACCATGGCACGCTGCGGCCCCGTCGGCGATCCCGGTCCCTTCCGTAGCGATCAACTTCGCGACGGCGACCCCTACGAGCTGAGCCGGGGACACGCGATTCGCGTCATGCCGTCGGGCCCCCGCCACGCGGCGGCCAACCTCGTGGGCGGTCGGGTGATCGACACCGATCCGCTCGTCGAGCGGGCCGGGGTCGACGCGGGCTTCTCCCCCACGCGCGACACCCTGCGCGCGCCCGACGTGTCGATCCTGCCGGCGGTCACGGCGCCGGGATGGATCCCCTCGGCCCCCCCGCTGGCCATCGAATACGCGGACGTCGACCAGGACGAGGCGAAGCTGGTCGACAAGATCGCCGACTTGCTCGAGCACGGCACGCAGTACGTGTGGGTGGTGCGGCTGGAGGGCATCCCCTACGTCGAGGTGCACCGCCCCGGGCAGCCGGTGGCGCGGGTCGATAGCGGCGCGGATCCGCTGGCGCCCGGGATTCTCGCGAATCCTGTCCCCGCCGAGGCACTCTGGAACCGCGAGGCGTCGGACCGAGCCAGCTTCCGCAACCTGCTCAACCGCTTCGGCTACCGCGACCTCGACGAGGTGAGGAGCGAGGCCCGCGAGGAAGGCCGCGAGGAAGGTCGCGAGGAAGGTAGTGAGTCAGCGCTCCGCGCGGTGATCGCGGAGGCACGGGCCGTGATCGGGAGCCCAGCCGACGCAGCGTTCGAGGCCCGGCTGGCCGCAGCGCGCGGCATAGCGGAACTACGGGCCTTGTTTGCCGAG
The DNA here is from genome assembly GCA_005778355.1 of Pseudomonadota bacterium. GTDB lineage: Bacteria > Myxococcota_A > UBA796 > UBA796 > SXON01 > SXON01. Next base: position 13,427 of record SXON01000011.1, read on the forward strand.
ACACTGGCTAGTGTTCGTAAGGGCTGAGCATGCTGCGCGTCGACCGGGGATCGCTGTCGCCCCAGGGGTGACACGCCGGCCTCCAGGGACAGGGCGCTACAAGCCCGACGAGTAGAGGAACCAGAGCGTGCCGGAGTCCCCGTAGCCGCTCGCCACGAGGTCGGGCTCGCCGTCGTCGTCGACGTCGCCGAGGGAGGCGAGGCTGTAGGCCAGGTTCTCTCCCGTGCCAGCCCGGTACCAGACATCGGTTTCCCCGATCGACAGCGTGGGTGGGAAGGGCGAGGCGACGCGGAAGATGGCTCCGCCGGAATCCTCACTCGTGCTCGGATCAGAGACGAAAAGGGCGCCGGTACCCGCTTCCCCCGCGGGAGAAAGGAGGAGCGCTTCGCCAAAGCCGACGCCGTCGCCGGAAAGCCTGGACGCGGCTCCGTCAGGCGTGGTGTCACGGAGCGGCGCCGTGAAGACGTACACATCGTCATCGTCCGTGTCGAGCACGGCGAGTTCCGGGTAGCCATCACCGTCGCCGTCCGCCGCGGCCAAGTTGTCCCCGAAGTTGCTGAACTCGCCTAGCGAGGAGGCGTCGATGGTGACGTCCGGCACGTCAACCGGGAGAGCGTCGATCGGCGCGAACACGACGTGCACGCGCCGAGGGGGGTCGTTCGTGCTCGTCACCCGATCAGCAACCCCGATGTCGCTCAGTCCGTCGCCGTCGAGGTCGGCGAGGAGGAGCACCTCGCCAAGGCCCCCACCACGCTCGAGGTCGTCCGAGAACACGCGGTCACTCGCCCCGAACTCGGTGTCGTGGTCGAGGCCGATGTCGCGCGCCAGCCACACCGCGTACTCCGGTTCGCGTTCGTCGTTGACCCAGAAGCCCCCGAGCAGCATGTCATCGACCCCGTTGCCCGTCACGTCGCCCAGAGCGATGGCCGACCCGAAATCAGTCCAGAACCGGTCGTCAGTGAGCGCCGGGTCGGGGCCGAACACCGAGGCCGAGGCGTCCTGCTCGGTCATGTCGCCACCCGCGGTGGCCGCGTCAAAGAGGAATGCCCCCGCTCGCGTCGAACTGTCGCCCACCGCGCCCGTCTGGGCCGCGACGGCAAGCGCATCGCCACTCGTCCCGGTGGCAACACGCCAGCCGAGGGAATTGTGCTGCGTGGGCTCAGCGAACGCGAAGGTCGCGTCCGCATCCACCTCCGGGACGCCGTCGCGAACCGGGGGCTCGGCGAACCAGTACGCTGGGCTGGGGCCCATCGCCAGCGATGAGAACGCGGAGGAAAGCAGGCCTGGGCACGCGCCGGGGGCGGCCGGTGTCACGGCGAGGTCGGAGCCGAGGAGAGCCTGATCGAACGCCGTGCGGAGCACCACCGGCGGCGTGCCCCGCGGGACACACCCGTCACCGGGATCGCCACCGCTGTCGGCGGTGTCCGAGCCGTCGCCGGTGTCCCCCGAATCCGCACCGTCCGCCGTGCCAGCGCTATCCGCCGTGTCCGACGCAGCGGCCGTGTCCGCGCCACCCGTCGCACCGGGGTCGGCGGCGCCCGGGCACCCGAGAAACACACCGGTCAGCAGGGCGGGGAGCATCAGCCCGCCCCGGCGGCCGCGGCGGCCAGGTCGGCGAGGGACTCGCACTCCTCGACCCCGAGGGCGTAAGCGAGCCCGGACACCGGGCCGCCCGCGAGCTCGATCTCTGTCGAGAACCGCGCCGCGAGGGTCGTGCCGTCGGCGGCGAGGGTCACGTCGGGGTCACGGACCTTGGCGCCGTCGAGGAGGGAGCCCACGGTGTCGATCGCGTCGGGGCACGACGGCTGCACCCACACCGTGTACTCGCCCTGCTTTCTCGCCTCGCCTCGAGCGGTGCCCTGGAACCAGGCGTCGTAGCCCGAGCCCGTGGGCAGTGCCCAGAGCCGCGTCATCTTCGACTGGTCGTCCTTGTCGCGGTCGAAGTACATCCAGGTGGCGTCGCCGCACACGTGCAGGTGGGGATCGATCGGGGTGTACGGCTCCACGTCCCCTAGCGACGCGAGCAGCGTGGCGTCGCCTTGCCCTAGCGGCAGCGCCAACACCTCCCCGTGGTACCCGTCGGTGAAGATCCTGGTGAACGCGGCGAGATCGACCGGGCCGAAGCGGACGTCGCGATTGGCCAGCCAGGCCCCCCAGAGCGGGCCGACGGCCACCCGGAGGTCGTCGATCGACACCACGAACACCGAGATCCCGAAAATGGGATTGTCACCGGGCGGCGCGTACCAGACCGGCCTCCGGTCGGGCTGGTCCCAGTAGCGCTGCCGCACGCGCCACGGCAGTTGACTCGCCTCGCGGTTGTCGCGCCAGGGCACGAGCAAGAGCAGCGACCCGCCGTCGGGCGTGAGCGAAACCGTCGGCACCCCGTACCACTCCACCGACGCCACCCCGCGGTTCTGGACGGGCTCGATCACCACGAACGCGTCGCGCGCCTGGCCCGGGGAAGGCGCCACGTTGCCCGGCGCGAAGTCCGCGTCGGGCGAGAGGTAACAAACCACACGCGTGCGCGGGTTGGTGCCCTCGCTGGTGCCGTGGTGCCCCGCCGTGAAGGCGTCGGAGTGCTCGTCGATCGGCAACCGCGACCGCGCCTCCACGCACACCATCAGGTGGAAGCCGAGGAAGCCGATCTGGGCGCGCAAGTCCAGCACGGTGGGGTCGCGGTAGGCGCAATAGTCGCCGGAAGGCGAGGGCAGCGCGCCCTCGGGCGTGCGGCAGTTGATCGCCGTCGGCCGCCAACCAGCGTAGTCGTAGGCCCCGGCCGCGCCGTCATCGGCGAAGGCGGCACCGCACGTGCCTGACTCCGCGTAGACCGGCGCGTGGACCGGGAAGGTGACACCATCGCTCGAGTCGATGTAGCCGATGTAGTCCATCGAGAAGCGGCCCGACGCATCCGCCCCGGTCGACAGGCGGCGGATGGCGCTCGCGGTGTCGGCGGGATTGGTCGACGGCAGCCCGGGGGCACCCCCCGGGTCGTCGGAGACGAGCCACGCGTTCTGCACGTAGAGCCGGTGCTTGCCCCCGCCATCAACGTCTCGCAACACGCAGGTGCTGGTGGTGTCGACGTGGGCGCCGAGCGCAATGGTCCAGGGGACACCACAGCCAGAAGCCGTGTAGAGCGCCGCGTTTATCGGCGGGTCGAGCAGGGGGATCGCCCACCCGCCGAAGGTCCAGCCACAGTCGCCGATCACCGCCCCCTCGAGCTCCGAGACCGCCTCGGCCGAGGGAGGCGGCGCGGCGGCCTGCGGGACTGCCAGCCCGCGGAAGCCCTTGGCGAGCGGGACCCCGGGCGGCAACGGGTGCTCCACGGCGGGCTCGAGGCCGAGGGCGCGCGGCGTGGAGCCCAGGAGGCTCGCGGTCGGGGGGCGCCGCGTCGAGGCCAACTGGCTCGCGGCCGGGGCGCGCGGCGTCGAGGCCAGGTGGCTCGTGGCCACGGTGCTCGCCGGGGCATTCTCCCCGCACCCGCAGGCCCGGCCCGCGCCCCCGCGCATCAGGTCTTGAACTCGAAGGCCAGCGCGCAGCTCACCTGCCCCTGCTCGCGTGCCGTGCCCGAGATCGGCTTGCACACCAGGGCGTAGCGCATCTTGATGCCGAGCTTCGCCGCGTCGGTGAAGGGCGGCGCGATGGTGGGCGTGGAGCTCGTCACCCACGCGAACACGTCCGCGGCCGCCGACCAGCTCACGCCGTCGATCGACCAGTAGGAAACGAGCTTCCACTGGAAGTTCGCGGTGCGCGCGTCGGTCTGGAAGTGCCCGGTGATCGAGCTCAGGTAGGGGCCGTAGGCGGCCATGTCGCCCGTCGGCAAGTCGAACACCATCTCCGAGGCGTCGATCCCGCTGGTCATGAGGAGCAGCCGCGTCGCGACCGTGTGAACCACCACCTTTTGCCCAGAGACTGTCGCCATGATCCCTCCCGGCCGGGCGCCGCGACGGCGGCAGCGTTGGCCTGTCGCGACACTTACGCGAGGCGCGCGGGGACGGCAATGGCACGGGCACGGGCACGAGCACGAGCACGGGCATCCTAGCAAAGCTCATTATTCACGATTGTCGCGAAATGTAACGCTCTTGGTGGTGTCGCGACAACAACGGCGAAAAACCCCCGCGAGTGCCGGACGGGGCCTTCCGAGACATCGAGCCCTGCCGCCGTACGCCCCCAGCCTCCAGCCTCCAGCCTACCTCACCAACCCCAGCATCTCCCCGAGCTTCTCCCAGCCTGTCTTCACCGCCTCGGCCGCCGCCTCGATCTGCGAACACTGCGCCTGGGGCACGGTGCCGACGGTGAACCACTCCGGCCTTGTCGCCTCGCAGCCGGCACACGGCGGCGCCCCGGTCGCGACGCACACCTCGACTTGCTCCAGCCCTTCCGGCGCGCTGGCGACGGTGTCGTCCTGCCCCACGGCGTCGACGAAGCGCGCCCAGGTGGGCAGGGCGGCCACGCCGCCGGTGAGCTTCATCGTCCGGGGCTTGTCGAAGCCCACCCACACCACCACCGCGTGGGGGCCGGACACGCCAGCGAACCAGGCGTCGGCGTAGTCGTCGGTGGTGCCGGTCTTCCCGGCGGCGCCTTGTCCCACGCCGTACTTGCTGGCGGCCTTGCCGGTGCCCTCGGCCATGACCGAGCGCATCATGTCGCGAGCGAGAAACGTGGACCGCGGAGAGAAACGCACGGCAGCCTTCCGGGGGACGGTCTCGCTCAGCGTCGTGTTCTCGTCGCGTACCGCGCGCACCAGGTAGGGGGCGTGGAAAGCACCGTCGGCCGCGAAGACGGTGTAGGCCCCAGCCAGCTCGCCGGGGGTGGCCGAGAAGCCGCCGAGCGAGGCGGACGGGTAGGCAGTGGCGCCCGCGAGCCCGATGCTGCGGAATCGCGAGCGCAGGGCGTCGAGACCCACGTGCTCGGCGAGCAGCACGGCGGGGATGTTGCGGGACTTGGCGATGGCGTCGCGCAGGGCGATTGGCCCGGCGAACTGGCCGTCGTAGTTGGCCGGCGCCCAGGTCTTGCCGTCCACCACGCGCTCGATGGGCGCGTCTTCCAGCAAGGAGCCGGGTGACAGCGCGGCGTCGGCCTCGAAGGCGGCCAGCGCCGTGAGCGGCTTCACGGTGGATCCGATGGGGCGCGGGCTATTGACGACGCGGTTGAACGCGCTGGTGCCGTAGTCGCGACCGCCCACCATCGCCACGATCGCGCCGTCGCGAGCGCGCACCACTGCCAGCGCGACTTGCACCTTCTCGAGCTCCGGGTGAGCCGCCACCAGCTCGGCGGCGCCCTCGCTGACCGCCTTCTCGGCGAGGCGCTGGAGTTGCGGCTGGATCGTCGTCTGGACCGAGAGCGCGTCGCGAGCGAGGCGACCCTCGTCGCCCGACTCCGCCTCCTCGATGGCCAGATCCACCGCCCAGGGCGACACGCGACTCGAGACGGCCGGGTGCGTGACCAGCGTGGACGCCCTCGCCACCTTTGCCACCGCTGCATCGATGAACCCCACCTCCTGCATCCGGTCAATCACCCGGTCGCGACGCGCCTGTGACGCCTCCGGGTGACGCACCGGGTGGTAGGGGTTCGGCGAGGCGATCATCCCGGCGATCGTGGCCGCCTCCGAGACGGTCACGCGCTCGACGGGCTTGCCGAAGTAAGCACGGGCGGCCGCGTCGACGCCGCAAACCGAGGAGCCGCCCGACTGGCCGAGGTAGATCTCGTTCAGGTAGAGCTCGAGGATCTCGTCCTTGCTGAGCCGGTTCTCCACGGCCACCGTGATGAGCGCTTCCTTCCACTTTCGCTCGGCGGTGCGCTCGTGGCTGAGGAAGACGTTCTTCACCAGCTGCTGCGTGAGCGTGCTCCCACCTTGCGTCCAGGCGCCCTCCACGGCGTTGCGGAACAGGGCGCGTGCGATGCCGATCGGGTCGATGCCCTCGTGCTCGTAGAAACGGGCATCCTCGATCGCGAGCACGGCGTTGACCATGTTCTCCGGGATGCGGGCGAGCGGGACCGGCGATCGGTTCTCGTTGTCGCGACCGCGAACGAGCGCCAGCGTGGCGGGGGGCAAGACCAGCTTCCCGGCCGGGCTGATGCTCTTGATCCGGCCGTTGCGGAAGGTGACGAGCACCTCGCCGGCCTTCACCTCGTAGCCCGCGCCCGCTTCGGGCTTCAGCACCAGGTGCAGGGCCTCGTTGCCCACCTGGAAATCGCCGGGTTGCACGGCCTTGGTGACGCGGGCGTAGCCTGCCGCCGACAGGTCGAGCGCCAGCTCCTCGGGCGTGGCTTGCAGCCCTGGCCACCACTCCAGCGGTGCGCTCGTCACCCGGCCGGGGACGCTCCACACCGGGCCCTCGAGCCCCTCGTCGACCGCGCCCGTGGCCCAGCGCCACTCGACGTAGCCCACGATGCCGCCGGCGAGCATCGTCCCGATCACAGCGCTGCGAGTGATCGCCCGCAGCCAACCCCGCCAGCCACCGCTCGACGCCCCGCCGCCGCCGCGGCCAGCCGGTCGCGACGGTTTCGCCCTGCGGGGCGGCTTCAACTCGATGCTGGGCTTCTTCTTTGGCTTGGCCACGGCACGCCCTTTACCCGTCAACAGTAGCACAAGGGGGGGAATGCCGCCCTGTCTTGCTGGTTACTGTGAGGCCATGCTCCTCTTCGCCCAGCTCACGCTTGCCGCCACCAGCTCCTGGGTGCCGAGCTGTCCCACCCGCGACGCGTCGAGCATCTGGTTCGTCTTCGAGGGCAAGGCGCCCGAGAAAGACTCCGCCACGCCGCCCGACTTCGTGTGCCAGGGACTCTTCTTCGAGACGACGGCCTGCACCAACAGCGTGGGGCTCGGCAAGGCCTACGCCACGGGCGTGAACAGCATCGGGCAGGCCATCTACGAGCTTCGCTACCTGCCCTACGGTGAGAGCACCCAGATCACGAGCTTCCTCAACAAGGACGGCGGTGGCGTGCTCTTCAAGCCACTCTACTACCCAGCTGCTGCCTCGGTGAACGACCCGCCCCCCGACACCGCCGAGCTACTCCGCCAGTACCTCATCCAGCGCAAGAAAGCGTCGCAAGCCACACAGGACATCACGGTGCACGTGTGGAGCTGCCCCGACTCCAAGTTCTACCCGCCCACGGAGGAAATGGAGCCGAACGGGATGGTTTACCGGGCGCACACGGCGCGAGCGCCGCTGTAGTTGTTGGAGGGGGGCGAACCCGCGTGGGCGGGTTCGCCCCCTACCGTCCGCTTCCCTCCGGGCTCCGGCCTTCGGCCTCCGCCCCCGGCCTCACGCCGCGCTCACCGCGCGGCTCCGGCCGGCGGGCTGCGTTCGCTCGCGCCCTTGCCGGGCGCGCGGCCCGCGGGGCCGACGCTCTCTCCGCGTCGCCTTCGGCGACCGGCGTTTGCCGTGCAAGTAGCACGGCAAACGGCGGACTCTCCCCCTCTCCCGTGTCACACCCTCACTGGGCCGAGGGCTTCGCCCCGGCGGTCCACCGAGTGACGGCCCTGCGCCGCGCTCGCGCGGGCGGCCGACCCCGGGCCTCACTCCTTGAAATCGTCGGCGTACGACCGGCAGGTGTCCAGAAGCGCGGCCCTCATGAGCGCCCGCTCGCGGTCGTCGGTCGCCTCGAAGAGCATGCGAACGCCGTTGTCCTTGGCGTTCATACCCAACAAGCAACGCCGCGTTTGCGTCGATATCGCGTAGTATCGCGCACGGAGGACCCCCAGATTCTCCTCGCTTGGGTCATCGGCTCATCGGGTCAGTGCCCCGCGGCATTGCTTTGGGCCGGGCTCACCGCCTCCGAGCTGGGCCTGCACGTCGGCGACGTCACGGGCGAGGTCCTCAGGCCCGAGGGCGCACGCCACCATGACCACCCGGTACACCGCGCCCGGCCGGTACACCTCGCCACCGTCGGGGGGGACGACGACAACGTGACCCTCGCCTATCGCATCGAGCAACGCAGTGGTTTCGGTGATTGGACGACCCGACTGCTGGTCCAGATGCACGTGCTCGCCAGCAAGAACTCGAAGGCGGCGCTCCCAGTACTGCTTCCAGCCGGTCCCCTTGCCGAGAACCTCGTAGACGGTCGTTGCCGCGCACCAGGTGGGCCTACCCTCGAGCTCCAAGAGCTCTACTTCCCACCCGATGTTCCATACTCGAGGCCGCGGGCCGAGCACGAGCGTCTGATCCGCCATCTCCCGCTGAACAGCACCCCATACCGGCCATTTCGTGCGGTCTCGCATCCGAGTGCCTGAACGTTGTCGCAGGCGAGGGCCCACGCGCCGGGTACTGCGACGGGGACGGGCTCTCCATCGCACACGCCGCCCCGAGCGGTCCCGCGCTCCGGCAGCGTCCGAATCGACACCGGCTTTCCAACAGCGTGTGGTAGCTTTACGGGGTTCGCCGCGTAAACGCCATGCCGAGCTGGGAACCACCGCCGCTGCGATAGCGTGCACGTTGACACACCCCCCTTTCGCACGGGTCACACCCAGCAGGGCGATGCAGCCCTGGCCCTCAAGCCCGCGAAGCTCGCGGACCTCGACGTCGCATCGGCCGTTCACCAGCTTGCGGAGCGAGGCCACGAGCGGCCCGGTCGCAGTGGGGTCGAGCCGACGTGATCGAGGTGCCCGGAACCGAGTCGGAGAGGCGGGTGGCACCCCTGGCGCGCCCCATCGCGGAGCGCCGCGCCGCCGATGGGGACGCCGGGGGTGACAGGACCCGCTGCCAGAGGCAAAGTACAGTTTCCGGGCGCCGGATCGCCTGGAGATCGGGGGGCCACCACGTCGCGACATAGGGCCGCTCGTGGCCGTCCCCGGGGGAACTGGGTGGCCATCCCCGGGGACGGAGTGGCCGTCCCCCGGGACGGAGTGGCCGTCCCCGGGTGAATGGCACGGGGGTTGCACAAGGAACGGGTGTGCCCGTCCTCGCCGCCTCTCTTGCCCATCGCATCGGTGGTACCGCCCAGACATCGGCGTCGTGCCCCACTCCGCGACTCGGCGCGTTCTAACAGTAAGAGGCCTACGGTTCAGACTCGCCCGGTCGCCGGCGAGGCGGGCACCCCCATGTGCGCGTGCGCACGCCCCCTAGGGACTTCTCCCCCTGGTAGACTGCCGTGATGGTGCTCGCGCTCCTCCTCCTTGGTTGCCCCGAATCGCCCAGCGACACCGCCAAGGAGGCCGACAGCGCCGAGGCGAGCGACGCAGACGGCGACGGCTACACCTCCGCCGAGGGCGACTGCGACGACGGCGACGGGACCGTGAGCCCCGCGGCGGTGGAGTCCTGCGATGGTCGCGACAACGACTGCGACGGGTCGATCGACGAGGACCTCGCCGGCACCTACTACCAGGACCGCGACGACGATGGCTTCGGCGACCCCGCCACGGCCCAGCTCGGCTGCGAGGGCGAGGGCGTGCAGAACGGCGACGACCGCGATGACCAGAACGCCACGATCTACCTCGGCGCACCCGAGACTTGCGACGGCATCGACCAGGACTGCGACGGCGAGGCCGACAACGGCGTGACCACCACGTTCTACGCCGACGCCGACGGCGACGACTTCGGCGACCCCGGCGCGCCGGTCGAAGCCTGCGAACAGCTCGCCGGGCTGGTGGCCGACGCCACCGACTGCGATGACAGTACCGACGCCAGTTTCCCCGGCAACCCCGAGAGCTGCGACGAGCGCGACAACGACTGCGACGGCGCCGTCGACGAGGACGTGCAATCCACCTTCTTCGAAGACCGCGACGGCGATGGCTACGGCCGCGACGACCAGACGACCGAGGCCTGCGCCGTGCCGACCGGCTACGCCAGCTACAGCGGCGACTGCGACGACGACGACCCCGCCTACAACCCTGGGGCCGACGAGTCAGACTGCAGCGATCCAGCGGACTACAATTGCGACGGGAGCACCGGCTTCACCGACCTCGACGGCGACGGCTACGCCGCCTGCGAGGAGTGCGACGACGGCGACCTCGCCATCTTCCCCGGCGCCGAGGAGCGCTGCAACGAGCTCGACGACAACTGCGACGGCGACATCGACGAGGCCGCCGCCACCGACGCCCGCACCTGGTACCTCGACTACGACGGCGACAGCTACGGGAGCACCCGGCTCACAGAGGTCGCTTGCGACGCGCCCGCCGACTACGTGGCCAACGCCAGCGATTGCGACGACACCGACGCGAGCGTGTCGCCTGCCGCCACCGAGTACTGCAACGGCGCCGACGACGACTGCGACGGCAGCACCGACGAGGACTCGGCCGCCGACGCCACCACCTGGTACGTCGACTACGACGGTGACGGCTACGGCGCGACGAAGTTCACCGATGTCGCTTGCGACGCCCCGCCCGACTACGTGTCGAACGCCAGCGATTGCGACGACACCGAGTCGGCGGTGTACCCCGGCGCCACCGAGGCCTGCGACGAGGTCGACAACGACTGCGACGGCGCCATCGACGAGGACACCGCCGCCACCACCTGGTACATCGACTACGACGGCGACGGCTACGGCAGCAGCCTCTACACGGTGAGCGCGTGCGAGCAGCCCGCGAACTACGTCGATAACGACAGCGACTGCGACGACACCGATGGCGGGAGCTACCCTGGGGCCACCGATGGCTGCGACGATGCCGACAACGACTGCGACGGCACCACCGACGAGGACGCCACCTTCTACACCTGGTACCTCGACGCCGCCGGCGACGGCTTCGGCGACCCGAGCGCGTTGAGCGACGCCTGCGACACGCCCGCCAACTACGTGAGTGACGCCACCGACTGCGACGACAGCGAGGGCACGGTGAACCCCGCGGCCACCGAGACTTGCGACGGCCTCGACAACGATTGCGACGGCACCACCGACGAGACCGGCTCCACGACGACGTACTACGAGGACGCCGACGGCGACGGCTACGGCAGCAGCACCACCGCCAGCGTGTCGACCTGCTCGTCGCCGAGCGGCTACGCGACGGTCAGCGGTGATTGCGACGACAGCGATGCGAGCGCCTCACCTGCCGCAACTGAGACTTGCGACGGTGTCGACAACGACTGTGACGGCACCGTCGACAGCGCGTCGGCTTGCGGTTGCGACGTCGAGACCTACGCCAGCAACGGCCACACCTACCTCTTCTGCGACACCTCCTCGTACTGGAGCACGGCGTCGAGCAGCTGCGCCTCGATGGGCTACCACCTCGTCACGATGAACGACTCGACGGAGAACGCCTGGGTGACGAGCTACACCAACACCTACATGGCCAGCGACCCCTGGATCGGCTTCAACGACCGTTCTTCCGAGGGAAGCTGGGTGTGGGAGACGGGCGAGAGCGTGAGCTACACCAACTGGTCGTCCTCAGAGCCCAACAACTCCGGCGACGAGGACTGCGCCCACCTGTACGACAGCGGCGCGTGGAACGACCACCAGTGTTCGGGGCTGAGCACCGGCTACATCTGCGAGAGCTACTGAACCTCGTCGACGCTGGCGCTCAAGGCGTCGTCGAAGTTGAGACGAAGCTGAATGAGCGGGTTGAAGTCCCCACGTCGGCGTTCGATGGTGACGATGCCATCGGGCCGCACCACGGCGCCGTCGACCTTCACACCCTCAAAGGTGTGCTCGGTGACGCGCTCGTAGATCACCGGCGTAGCCCCCTCCTCGGGGAGCTCGTCGAGGTCGGGGGACTGGGCAAGGGCCAGCGAAGCAAGAAGAAGCACGGGAACCTCCTGCCGCTCACTGACACGCGGCGGCGGCGGCGGTTCCAGTTGTCTCAGCTCTCGATGGCTGCTTTCGCCGCGGCCACGACGTTCGGCGCGTTCATGCCAAGCTTCTCCGACACGGTCTTGCCCGGCGCCGAGGCGCCGAAGCGGTCGATGCCCACGTGCGCGCTCGCGTAGCGTTGCCAACCCATCGTGGCGCCGGCCTCCACCGACACGCGCGGGGCCGTGCCGAGCACGGCATCGCGGTAGTCGCGAGCTTGGCTGTCGAACACCTGGGTGCAAGCCATGTTCACCACGCGCGCGGCGATGCCCTCGGCGGCGAGCGCATCGGCGGCGGCGAGGGCGAGGTGCACCTCCGAGCCGGTGGCCACGAACGTCACACGCGCATCCGTGGCCTCGCGAAGAACATAGGCGCCACGCCGGATGTTGTCGGCCGCCGGGTAGCTGCCACGGTCGAGGGTGACCAGGTTCTGGCGGGTGAGCGAGAGCGCCACCGGGCCGTCGCGACGCTCCAGCGCCATCGACCACGCCACGCTCGTCTCCGCGGCGTCGGCCGGGCGGATGAGCCAACTGTTGGGCACGAGCCGAATGGCCTGCAGGGTCTCGGTGGGCTGGTGCGTGGGGCCATCCTCGCCCACCCACACGCTGTCGTGGGTGTACACGTAGATCACCGGCTGGTGCATGAGCGCGCTGAGGCGGAAACTAGGCCGGTGGTAATCGTGGAAGATCAGGAAGGTGGCGCAGTAGGGGCGCAAGCCGCCGTGGAGCGAGATGCCGTTGCAGATGGCGGCCATCGCGTGCTCGCGGATGCCAAAGTTGATGTTTCGCCCGCTGTAGTTCTCGCGGGTGATCCCCGGGCTGCCCTTGATGTGGGTGAGGTTCGACTCCGCGAGATCGGCGCTACCCCCCACCACCGTGGGACACGCCGCCGCGATCGCCTGGATCGCCATCTCGCTCGCCTTGCGCGTGGCGATGCCGGGCCCCGGCGCGTGCTCCGGCCACTTCACCGCCGAGGTGTCGATCGTGCCCGAGAGAGCCGCCTCGAACGCGGCACGTTGTTCGCTGTGCTCCAGCCGGCGTAGCCAGGCCGCGCGCAGGGTAGCGCGCTCGGCGTCGCGAGCGCGGAAGAAGTCGAGCGCCGCCTGCGGCACCGCGAAGCTCTGCTCCGGATCGAGGCCGAGGCGCGCCTTGGTGAGCTTCACCTCGTCGACGCCGAGCGGCGCCCCGTGAGCGGCCGACTTGCCCTCCTTGTTGGGGGAGCCGAAGCCGATGCGGGTGCGCGCGCACACCAGGGAGGGACGATCCGCCACGTCGCGCGCGGCCGCGAGCGCCGCCGCGATGGCACTCTGGTCGTGGCCATCCACCCGCGACACGTGCCAGCCCATCGCCTCGAACTTGCGAGGGATGTCCTCGGAGAAGGCGATCGCCGTGCCGCCGTCGATGGTGAGGCCGTTGTCGTCCCAAATCAAGATGAGA
>SXON01000097.1 GCA_005778355.1 Pseudomonadota bacterium
GGGCGCCACTCGGGCGGCGAAAACCAGGCCCGGACACAATCGATCCCCCGGCAGGCGAGCGACAATCGCGCGAGCTTCGCGTACGGGCGCAGATTGGCGGCGAGCACGTCGAAGCTGTCGAAACCCTCCACGATCCCATACACGGGCTCGCCCTTCTCTGGCTCGAAGGTGCCGAAGAGGCGATCCCATACGATGAACACCCCGGCGTGGTTGCGGTCGATGTACTGGGGGTTGATGCCGTGATGCACCCGGTGGTGAGAGGGCGTGTTGAAGACCGCCTCGAACCAACCCATCCGCCCCACCAGGCGAGTGTGGATCCAGAACTGGTACAAGGTGTTCAGCGCGAGCGTGATCGCGAAAACGCTCGTGGGCACCCCGATGAGCGCCAGCGGCATGTAGAAAGGAATCGAGGTGAGCGGCGTGAAGATCGCCTGCCGCAGCGCCACGGCGAGGTTGTAGTCCTCGCTCTGGTGGTGCACCACGTGGGCGGCCCACATCACGTTCACGCGGTGACTCGCCCGGTGCCACCAGTAGTAGCAGAAATCCAGAGCCACGAAGGCGAAGATCCACGTGGCGAGGCCCGTCCCCAGCGACGTTGGTGCCAGTCGCGACACGGCTTCATAGGCCGCCGCCATCACCACGTTGTTGAGGACGAGGCCCGTCACCTGCGAGAAGAGACCACAGCCGAGGTCGCCCAGCGCGTCGGGGAGCCGGTAGATGGGTCGGGGACGTGCCCAGAGGCCCTTCCGGGCCGACCAGCCCATCTCGCCGAGAATCGTGATGAGGAAGAAAGGGATCGCCACCGCGATCGGGTTCAGCACCGTAGCTCCGCCTCGATGGCACGGGCGAGCGCGTGGTTGTGCTCCACGAGGCTCGGCGGCAGCTCATCCCAGTTCCAGGGGTAGGCCTCGTCGCACCAGGGCGCGGGGTTGACCTCGCGGGAGGAGAAGGGCGGGAATCGTTCGTTGGCAAAGCCGGGCACATCCACCCAGTAGCCACTGAAGACCAGCGCCGCGCTGGCCGGGTCGTAGAGCGGCGAGGCCGGCAAGGGCTCGGAGCGCAGTAGGTCGAAACGCAAGGGACGAAGCGTGTAGCTCGCGAAGCGGTCGCTGCGGAGGTTGGGCGGCAAGAGCACCTGGCGGGGCGCGAGCGACTCGTCGGCCGGGGCGTCGATACCCAGCAGAGAACACAAGGGACCGAGCACGTGTCCGGCCAGCTCGGCGAGGACACTGATGTGGTACATCCCCGGCGAGGGGTAGAGCGCGTGGCTGCCCTCGGCCACCGGGATCACCGCGTGTCCCCTCACCTCGGCGATCTTCTCGTCGGGGTAGCTCATCCGGACGCGACCTTCGCTCCAGAACTTCAGGCTGTCGAAGAAGAGGATTCGCTGTCCCTCGAGGTGACCAGACACCACGAGGCACTCCGGCTCTCCATCGCGCCCGATCACGTAGGTGAGGCTCTCGCGGTCGAACACGTGCGGTCCCACGCCGAGAAGCTTCGCGATCCCCGTCTTGGGGTCGAAGGCGTAGAAGGTGTGGAAGTTGAGAAAGGCACGCCCCGTCTGTTCTTCCTCCAGGTAGCTGTAGTACACGGTGCTGTTGTGACAGTCGCCGCGCACGTCGTCGAAAACCTTCTCCGCGTCGAAGGCCGACTGGTCGAGCAGGTAGTCAGCGTGCCCATTGTAGCGCAGGAACTCCTCGAGCTGCGCGAGCGGCACCTTGAGCTCGCCGTGCACCGTCGCCACCTCCACGGTGTCGTCGCTGGCCTTCACCGCCGGTGCGCCGATGAGCGTGGCCAGCGACACCGGGAAATACTCTTCCTTCGCGGAGAATAGGAACACCGGCGCCAGCTTGCGCGCCATCGCGTCGACCTGCTCGGGTGTTCGTGACAATCGAGGCTGCGCAAAAATGTCCTGTTTCCAGATCACCCGGTCGCGCGCGCGCAGCTCCACCCGGTAGGCGCCGCTCGCCTCGCGGCCGAGGTTGACCTCGAAATGCCCCACCATCTCGCCCTCGGCCACCGTTCGGGCGCCGATGCTCACCTCGTAGCGCAGCAGGTTCGAACCGAAGACCTCGGCGAAGCCGCTCGGATCCTCGAGCAGCCAGGGCAACTCCACCAAGAGGCGTGGTCCCGCCTCCACCACGCGAAGGAAGCGGGGCAACTTCATGCCTAGGCCCCGGAGAACTGCACGCCCTCGAAGACGAGCGTGGGGCAGAGCGTGGACGAGTACCGCCAGGGATCGTTGCCGAGCCCGGCGAGGCCCGCGAACAAGGTGATGAAGTTGCCGGTGACGTTCATCTCGCCGATCGGCCCGCCCAGCTTCCCGCTCTCGACGAGGTGGCCGCGCATGCCGAAGCTGAAGTCGCCGGTGTTGGCGTCGGCGTTGCCGCCGAGCCAGGAGGTGACGAGCACGCCGTTGTTGACGGCGGCGATCCACCCCGCGAGGTCTTTGTCACCCAGCGAGACCACGCGGTTGGACGGGCTCCCAGTCGTGGGGCTCAAACCGCCCTTCTTGCCGTAGTAGGTGTCGACATAGGCGTTCTTCAGGCTTCCCGCCTCGATGATCGGCAAGCGTGCCGCGGCGATGCCCTCGCCGTCGAAGGGGCGGGAGGCAAGCCCCCGTGCGAGCAAGGGATCGTCGATGATGGTGAGCTTGTCGCTCAGCACCTTCTGCCCGAGCTTCCCGGCCCAGAAACTACGCCCCTGCTGGAGCGCGTTGCCCGTGGCCGGCTGCAAAAGCCGCCCGATGAGCATGCTCGCCACGCGGGGATCGACGATCATCGTGCCCTTGAGCGTGGGCCCCTTCTTCGCGCCGAGGCGGGTGCTCGCCATGCGGATGGCGCTGTCGCCGATGCTGGCCGCGCTCGGGAGATCGCCGATGAAGCGCGTCCAGGCGTAGTCGCCGTCTTCCGCGCGCTTGTCGCCCTCGTCGCGCAAGGTGACATCCACGCTCGGCGAGATGTGGGTGCCCTGGTTGGTGCCGGCGAAGCCGTTGCTCGTGGAACAAGCGGCCAACGAGCGCTCATACGTCAAGTTCGCGGTGGCGGAGATCACCCTGTCGTGCTTGCGGGCGTGCTCTTCCATCGTGGCCACCCAGGCCTCGCGGTCGGCGGCGGAGAGCCCGGCGGCGAGCGCGGCGTCGTCGCTCTCGACGGCCGCCAAGGACCTCGGGAACAGCGCCGGGTCGGTGATGCTGCGGTGCGGATCGGGCTCGAGCGCGCGGGTGAGCGCGATGGCGTCGGCGAGGAACTGGTCGACCGCCTCGGGACGCAGGTCGGTGGTCGTCTGCGCGGAGTAGCGGCCGTCGACGTAGAGCTGCACCGACATCGAGCGGGCCACGCTCTCCACGATGCGCTCGGTCTTGCCGTCGCGACGCTGGATCTCGGTCTTGGCGTTGCGACGCACCGCCACGAAGGCCTCGTTGGCGCCGAGCTTCTTCGCGCGGGCCACGCCATCGGCGGCGAGCTGGCTCAGGGTATCAAGCATTGACGCCTCCAACGGTCATCGAGGACACGAGCACGGTGGGCAAACCCTGCGACACCGGCACCCCCTGGCCGTCCTTGCCACAGGTCCAACCACCGGTATCGAGCTGGGTGTCGTTCGCGGCCATCGTCACGCGCTTGAGCGACTCGGGGCCGTTGCCGATGATGTTCACATCCTTGATCGGCGCCGTGATCTTGCCGTTCTCGATGAGCCAGCCGTTCTTGATGTAGAAGGTGTAGTCGCCCGCGCCGATCTGCACCTGGCCGTTGGTGAAGGTCTCCGCGATGATGCCGTTCTTCACGCTCGCGACGATCTCGTCCTTTGTATGCGGACCGTTCTCCATGAAGGTGCAGCGCATGCGCGGCATGGGCTGGAAGCGGAAGGACTGGCGACGGCCCGAGCCCGAGGGCTTCACACCGTAGTGCTTCGCGCTGATGCTGTCGTGCAGGTAGCCCTTGAGGATGCCCTTCTCCACGAGCATCGTGCGCTCGGTGGGGTTGCCCTCGTCGTCAAACGAGAGCGCGCCGCGTTCGTTGGGCTCGATACCGCTGTCGACGATGTTGACGAAGTCGGCGGCGATGGGCTTGCCGACCATGTCGCTGTAGATCGACGTGCCCTTGCGGTTGAAGTCGGCCTCGAGCCCGTGGCCGATGGCCTCGTGGAGCAGGATGCCACTCGCGCCGGCGGCGAGCACCACCGGCATCTCCCCGGCCGGGGGGCGCTTCGCCTCGAAAAGCACCATCGTCCGGTCGACCGCGCGCTTGGCCAGCTCGGCGAGGTTCTGGTCGGAGAACCAGTCGATGCCGCGTCGCCCGGCGAGGTTGGCGCTGTTGCTGAAGGTCTGGCCATTCTTGGTGGCGGTGACGATGCACCAGAGCCGCGTCATCGGGCGCACCTCGTGCATCAAGCGCCCGTCGATGGTGGCGATGACGACCTGCTCCTCGCTGTCGTTCCAGGTGACGGTCACCTTGCTGACACTCGGGTCGCCCGCGCGGGCGTAGGCCTCGAGCTTGCGCACCAGCGGCAGCTTGGCGTCGACCCCCACCTGGCTCCACGGGACGGCCAGCGTGTAGAGCGCGCCGCCGCTCGCCGGGTTGAAGGCCACCGGCCCCGGGCGGGCGGCACCCTTGGCGATGGAGGCCGCGGTGCGGGCCGCGCCGCGCATGGCGTCGAGACTCAGCTCCTCGGTGAAGGCGTAGCCCTGCTGGTCGCCCACCACGGTGCGCAGGCCCACGCCGAGGTCGATGCTGGCGCTGGCCTCGGCGATGCGCCCGTCTTCCATCTGGAGGAAGTTGCTGCGCGTGCGCTGGAAGTAGAGGTCGGCGGCGTCGGCACCCATCGCGCCGAGCTCGGTGAGCAGGGTGGTGCACAGCGCCGCGTCGACCCCGAAGGTGCTGAGCATGTCGAGATTGGCGACGGGCGAGGCGAGCTCTCCCGGCTTGGCGCAGCCGGCCAGCCACGCGGGGACGGTGACGAGGCCCACGCCGCTCGCGGCGGCGGCTTTGAGCAGTTGGCGACGGGAGGGCATGGACGCTCCGTTGAGCGCGCGAGCTTAGCGGGTCAATCCCCCCAGCGCACTCACCCCCGCCGACCCCGGGAAAACCTCGCGCTCGAGCCTCGCCGCGTCGACCCCGAGGTGATCGCGCAACACCCCCTTGAACACCGCGCGCACGTCGGTAGCCACGCGCAGATCGCGCCCCTCGTGCAACTCCACCAGCCCCGGCCAGTCGCCCACCACGCGACCGCCCCGGATGGCGCCGCCGGCGAGCAAGAGCGGCCCGGCCGTCCCGTGGTCGGTGCCGGTGGTGCCGTTCGGGCGCGCGGTGCGGCCGAACTCCGTCGTCACCAGGATGGCGGTCCGAGGCCACAGCTCACCTACACCCGCGCGTAGCCCGGCGAGCGCGGCCGCCAGGTCGCCCAGCTGCCGCTCCAGGCGCGCTGCCTGGCCCGCATGGGTGTCCCAGCCGGCGTTGTCGAGCACCGCCACCCGGTAGCCCCCGCCGGGGCCGAGCAGCCGTCCGGCACCGGTGGCCTCCGCGGCCAGGCCATCGCCACCCGCGTCCTTGGTCGTCATGCCGTCGGCGGCGGCGTGGGCGCGCATCGCCTCGCCGAGCGCCGCTTCCAGCGTGCCATCGCCTGCCCAGAGTCGCGACAGCTCGCGTGCCAGCGCGTCATCGAGCCGACTCTCGCGCCCCGGGTCGACGCTCGATGCGCCCGCGCCCTTCTTGTCGCGAAGAACCAGCGGCACGCCGGTGCCGATGGCGGTCGCCGCCGAGCCCATGCCGAGCGTGTCGAGCGCCCGGCGGAGCCAGCCGTCCTGCACGTCGCCGAGCTTGGCACCGCCTTCCTCGAGGAGGTCCTGCGCGTCGAAGTGCGAGCGGGTGGCTGCCGGCTGGCCCGCCGCCGGAACCAGCGCGAGGGCGCCCTCGGTCCACCATGGGGCCAGGGACGCGAGCCCTGGGTGAAGCGCGAAGCCGTCTGACAGGTTGACCTTGGCCTCGGTGTCGCGACCGAGCGCACGCCATTGCGCGTCGCCTGGGCGCGGGAAGGCCGCGAGCCCATCGAGGCCGCCGCGCAGGATGATCAGGACCAGCCGCGCGTCGCTCGCGTCGCGACTCGCCGCCGCCGCGACCGGGGTGGCTGCCATCGCCACGCGCCAGCCGGTGAGCCCGCCAAGGAGCCCCACGGCGGCCCCGGCGCCGCCCACGAGGATGTCGCGACGCGTCAGGCTCATCGACGTAGGACCTCAGGCGCGAGAAACAATAGGGAGAACGCCGTGGCCCGGTCGCCGGCGCGCTCCACCATGCGCAGGCGCTCCGGGGCGAGACGCGGGCCCAGGGTCGCGAGCGCGCCGTCCCACTGCGCGCGGTCGAGTCGCGACAGGCGACGCGACATCGCCTGCGACAGCTCCACGCGTCGCAAGACCTGCTCTGGTCCCGCCCAGGCCGCCTCGTCGTCCGGCCAGCCCTCGGGCGAGTCGGCGCCCCAGGTGGGCTGTCCCAGGAGCCGCATCGCCGCGAGCCACGGGGTGCTGCCGCCACGTCGTTTGTCGTCGCCATCGTCGTCCGGCTTGTTGCGGCCCCGCCCGAGCGCGCCCTCGTCGTCGATCCAGCTGGCCAGCCCCGTTGCCCGGCCCACCGCCACCAGCCAGTCGTCGGGCGTGGTGAAGACCGGCGCCGCCGACCATGCGCTCTCCAGGCCGATCAAGGTGCGCGCGAGGGCGGCGAGGTCGCCACCGGTGCCGAGGAAGTTGGCTTCGAGCAGCGCGAGCGAGGGCGCGTCGTGCAGGCCGAAGTGTTTGCCGAGCCGCCGCGCCACGTTGCGCGCGGTGGACGGGTGGCGGGCGAGCTCGCGCAGGGCACGTTCACCCTCGGCGAGGCCGCCGGTGTACTTCTTGCCGAGGAGGGTGAAGCTGCCGGGCTGATGGCGCTCCTCGGCGAAGTGGAAGCCCGCGCCGCGAGTGGCCGGCTTGTCGAAGGTCCAGCCGGTGAGCAGGCCGGCGAGCGCGCGAACGTCGTCCTGCGTGTAGCCGCCGTCGGCACCGAGGGTGTGCAGCTCGAGGATCTCGCGGGCGAGGGTCTCGTTGAGGCCGGTGCTGTCCTGGGGCACGCGGAAACGCCGCCGCCCTCGCCCGGAACCACCGCCTCCCGAGAGTGCCGCGGAGCCGGGACCGACCGAGCGCTGCTGGTCGAGGTACAGGATCATCGCCGGGTGCTTGGCGCTCGCCAGCAACAAGTCGGCGAAGTTCCCGAGACAGCGCTCGCGGACCACCTCGCGCTCGAAGGGACCGGCGAGCCCGAAGATCGAGGTGGCACGCACCGACACCGTGAAGTGGTTGCCCCAGTGACGCACCCAGCGCTCGGCGTAGGGCGCGGGGCTCTCGAGCGCGGCGCGGGCGCGCGCGTCGACCTCGCGGAGGTACCAGGCGGCGCCTACGCTTTTCGAGCCGTCCTTCCCGACGCGAGCCCACTCCTTGATGAAGTCGACCGACCCGGGCAAGCCGTCGAAGGCCTTGCTCCTCGCGGCCTCGGGGCGCACCTGGTCGAGGAGCCACGCGCGTACGTCGCGGACCGCCTCGGCCTCGCCCGGCCGGGCACCGAGACCGAATCGCGCCAGCGCCTGGAGGTTGGAGTTCATCGCAGCTCAGCCAATTGGACCACGTTCGCGGCGCTCCCGGGGGACAGACGCGCGGGAGGAGGGGGGGATTCACGCGGGGTTGGTCTGGAGCTGGGGCGCGGCGAGCTGTTGGTTTTGAACTGCGCGGGCTAGCGAGCCCGCGCTCACTGGGGGGCGGCGCTCGCTCTCGCTCGCGCACGCCTTCTTAGTTGGTCGCTCGGGCGCGTATATCCCGCGAGCAGCTTCTCACGAATGAACTCCGCTCGCGAGCGCTCGGCCCGCATCCGGTCAACCCAGGCGGCCTCACTCGGCGTGAGCAACAGGTGCACGTCGACCGTCCGTTTCTCCCTGGGCTTGCGTCCGGGCGGCTTCGCGGCCGGCAAAGGCTCACCGAACGCCGCCAGCCACGCGGCTTCAGTCAGCGCCGCGTGCAGCGGAGCAAGCGCCATGTTGGCGAACCGGAAGGGCCCAGTCCCGGCCTCATTCAGGCAGCCTGTTTGGCACTCCCAGTTGGGAAGCTGAACAGGGAGTACGCGCTCGCCACGTCGAATGCGGTACTCTCGCTCGATCAGTCTCGCCGGCTTGTCGCAGAACGGGCAGTTTGCGGTGAGGTTCTCGCTCATGGAATCATCCTCTGTGAAAGCTCCCGACCACGACCTTCCCTCGTTCGCAACGGCGAACCCAGAGTCGGCCGTCGTCAATCATCGGTGTGAACACCCATATGAGCCCGCCCCCGAGAGCGGTGCTCGGCTTCAACTCGGCGAAATCGTCGGCGTCGAGTGTGAGCAAGAGCCCGACCATCTCCGGCAAGCCCCATCCGAGTTGATCCGCTGCTGTTTCCAGCGCGTCGTCGGAGACCTCGAGCCGGTTCGCGTTGATCGCGACGTCGAGACGTTCGAGAAAGGACTCCTCAGGGCGCGAGCGGCGGGGCACACCGATAAGATATCCATCATCTCTGTGACGACCACCCGTTTCGTAGCTGGGACGGCAGGCTTTCGGGCGCCACGCGTTCGACCGACCCCCCTTGCGACGCCGGACCCCGTGTGCCATGATGTCCCGACACCGGGGTCCATTGCATGCTCGTCGCGCTCCTGCTCGCCACGCCGGAAGCCCTCGCCCTCGACGCCGACCAGGACGGCTGGCACGCCGAGGCCGTGCTGCCCGACTGCGACGACGACAACGAGGCGGTGAACCCGGCCGCCGCCGAGGACGTCACCCACGAGGTTGACGACGACTGCGACGGCTCGCGCCTGATCCGGCGCGTCTACGTCACCGCGCTCGAAAACCCCGGTGCCGTGGACTGGACGCTCAGCAACGCCAGCTTCCAGGCAGGTCAACTGAACCTCACCCCCCCCTCAACAAACATCGGTCGCGACACTAGCACACACGTTTGCCTGGGGAACGGGTGAGCTGAACGTCGGCATCGACGTGGACAGCCTCGCCACCGGCGGCACCTGCACCGTCGAGGTGAAGAAGCAGGGCGCGGCGCAGTCCACGGCGCTCTCGCTGGAAGAGGGCACCAACGCGCTCAAGTTTGCGAACATCACGCCGGGCTCGACGGTGGGCTTGCTGCGCGTCAACTGCTCTGGTGGAAACGCGATCATCGACTGGCTGACGGTCGCCAACGGTGCCTACGAGATGGCGCCGCTGATGGACCTGCAGACTACCGCCTCGCCGATGAAGATGCCCTCGGGTGGCCGCATGACCTTCGTGCGCCCGAGCGACGGGCAGAACTACCTCTTCATGGGCAGCGACGTGGGCGGCCTGTCGTACAGCACCGACGGGGAGACGTGGAACTTCGCGAACGGCGCGTCGCAAGACTGGACGGACCGGGGCGACCACGGCGTGTTCGACGCGTGGTACTCCGAGGCCTCCGCGCTCGCGCAGATGGTGGTCGCGACGGGCGACAACATCGAGGGGAGCGGCGGTGGCCTGTGGACCGGCTCGCCCGACGGCGAGGACTTGACCGAGATCCTCGCGTCGTCGGAGCTCGGCTTCACCAAGTTCTACAGCGGTTGTTACCCCGACATCGCGCACGACATGTTCAGCTCGGGGAAGATCCTCGTGCACGACCCGGCCGACGAGTGGGACTCGGTGTATGCGCTGGCGCAGCGGCGGGAGACCGACGCCACCGGCACCATCACGAAGGACACCCACGGGGTGTACCGGGTGACGGGCGCGAGTTGGCTTGGATCCCCCGGCCTGTGCGAGCCCTACGCGGTGGGCCTCCCGAGCCTGCCCGAGATGGCGCTGCCCACCGCCGCCGCCATCGTGAGCGACGAGTATGGCGAGCAGTCCTGGCTGCTCGTTGGCTACACGGTGCACAACCACGCCGTCGACCACACCATCGACGGGCCACGCAGCGGGCTGTACCTCTGCCCGCTGTGGTCCGACACCGGCGCCTGCGACGGCTCTGTCGATTGCATCGAGGTGAACGACGGCGACGCGCTGGACGAGGAGTGGCTCGACGTGCGCGACATCGAGGTGAACCCGATGGCGCCGAACCAGGTCTTCATCGTAGACGGCGGCAAGCGGGGCGGCGGGGACGCCGCCGGCTCCTGTTCGAACCACGAGCACTCCACCGTGTACGGGATGACCATCACCGCCAACCCCGGCGTCGGCGATCCCCTGGTGGAGATCTGGGACCCCGACGCCACCGACACCACGAACCGGCCGTCCTGGTCCGTCGTTCCCGCCTACGCTGACGGCCTCAGCTCCGGTAGCGTCACCTTCGCGACGGGCGACCCGCTGGAGTACAGCCACCCGGGCACCACGGACCTCGACGCCGCCTTACGGGGCTGCACAGCGGCCAGCAGCGCCGACTGGATTGGCGACCTCGTGCCGCCGACGAACGGCGACGAGTCGGGCGAGTCGTTGACGAGCGTCGCTATCGACCCCGATGCCAACTTCATGTTCACCTTCTACCAGCTCGGCGATGGCAGCCAGAA
>SXON01000098.1 GCA_005778355.1 Pseudomonadota bacterium
GATCATCGTGGCGGTCAACAAGATCGACAAGCCGGGCGTCAACCCGGATCACATCAAGCGCGTGCTGATGGAGCACGGGTTGGTGCCGGAAGAGTACGGCGGCGACACGATCTGCGCCCCGGTGAGCGCGCTCAAGGGCACCGGCATCGATGCCCTGCTCGATAGCGTCTTGCTCGTGGCCGAGGTGGCCGACTTGCGGGCGAACCCCGACCGTCACGCCGAGGGCGCGGTGCTCGAGTCGCGACTGGAAACCGGTCGCGGCGCGGTTGCCACCTTGCTCGTCAAGACCGGCACCATCAAGCAGAGCGACGTGCTCGTCATTGGCAACACCTGGGGCCGCGTGCGCGCCATGCACGACGACCGCGGGGGTCGCCTCAAGGAAGCCGGCCCGTCCACCCCGATCGAGATCTTCGGCCTCGAAGACATCCCCGCGGCCGGCGACGACTTCGTGGTGGTGGGCACCGAGAAAGACGCCCGTGCGCTCGCCGAACACCGCGCCAAGGCGGCCCGCGAGGGTGCGCAGTCGCAGCGCAAGGCGCTCACGGTCGACGACCTGTTCAAGCAGGGCGGCCAGGCGTCCACAGCCGAGCTCTTCCACGTGGTCCTCAAGGCCGACGTGGGCGGCTCGCTCGAGGCGCTGAAGGGCGCTCTCGAGGGCATCGAGGTGTCGGGCACCACGCTGAAGCTGCTGCACGCGGCGATCGGCCCGGTCAACGAGTCCGACGTCAACCTCGCGGCGGGCAACAACGCCCTCGTGGTCGCGTTCAACGTGAAGTCCGACGCCAAGGCCCGGCAGGCCGCCGAGCAGCATGGCGTCGAGGTGAAGCGCTACGACGTGATCTACCAGGTGATCGACGAGGTGAAGGCTCGCCTCACCGGCCTCCTCGCGCCGATCTACGAGGAACAGAAGGTGGGCGAGGCGGAGGTCCGCGCTGTCTTCAACGTCAGCAAGTCCGGCCCCGTGGCAGGCTGCATGGTGGTGGGCGGCAAGGTGCAGCGTGGCGCCACCGGCCGCGTTCTGCGCGCCGGCAAGCAGGTGCACGAGGGCAAGCTGAGCGGGCTCAAGCGCTTCAAGGAAGACGTGCGCGAGGTCGTCGAGGGCTTCGAGTGCGGTATCAGCATCGAAGGCTACAACGACATCCAGAACGGCGACCGCCTCGAATTCGTGGTGAAGGTCGAGGTTCCTCGCACCTAGTTCTCCGTGTATCTCCCTGCTCCTGATGAAGAGGTGTGGGTCGGGGTCGTGCGCATCTTGCTGCACGTCCCCGGCAGCCGCACCCTCAAGGACCGGCGGCGCGCCGTGCAGTCGCTGGTCCAGCGTATTGCTGCGCGCCATCACGCTTCGGTCGCCGAGGTCGGGCACCTGGAGCATCCCGGCGCGGCGGTTGTCGCGGCCACCGTGGTGGCGAATGCGCCTCAGCTGGTTCGGGCACGTCTCGACGCGATTCGTCGCGAGGCAGAGCTGGCTGCGGACAGCGTGTTCATCGACAGCAACACCTGGCTCGTGAAGATGAGCGCGGCCGACGAGTCGAAGGGCACATCGTGACCTAGATCTTGACGCGTCAAATGTGATACCGTGTTGTGCATGAAGGACGCCGCTATCCCTCTCACCCGCGGTCACCTCTACGCGCTCGGCGCGATGTCGATGGCCCTTGCCTTCCTCGCGTTTTTCGTGGGGCTCGCGCTCGGTCGACGGGCACCAGAGGTCGCTTCGGAAGACCCCGCCGTCTTGCCGCTGGTGGCGGAGGAGGTCGAAGGCGGCTCGCTCGAGGCGCTCCTGGCGCGCCTCTCCGAGGTGCAGGGGGCGAGCGTGCGGTTCCCCGGTGAGTTGGGCTCGTCGGCGCCCTCGGCCTCGGTCGATGGCGTGCCGACCGGCGGCTGGGCGGTGCAAGTAGGCGAGTACGCCGACCAGAACGGCGCGGATCGGCTGGTCGCGCAACTGCGCGAGGCGGGACTCCCCGCGTACCGTGTGCGCGCGTTGATCGATGGCCACCGACGCGAGCGCGTGCGGGTGGCCGGCTACTCCACGCGCGAATCCGCCGCGATCGCCCTGGCGGACGTCGCGAGCCGCGCAGGTTCGGCGAGCCCCGCGGTGGTGCCGGCCCCTTGACAGGCGGCCCCGTGATCGCGAAACTGGCGCGGTCGCAGGAGTCGTGATGTTGCCGGTGCTGTCGATCCTCGCTGCCTCTTCGCTCGCCTTCGCGCAGGAGGGCTTCGTCCAGGTCGGCGGATCGTCGTCCACGCCCGACTACTACGTGGTCCAGGCGGGCGACACGCTGTGGGACATCAGCACCCGCTTCCTCGGCGACCCGTACCAGTGGCCCCAACTGTGGTCGTACAACGAGTACATCACCAATCCGCACTGGATCTACCCGGGCAACCGGATCTACTTCCGCCTTGGCGACTCGCTCTCGCCGCCCAGCGCGGTGGTGGAAACGGTGGAAGACATCCCATACCAGCCGCCCGACGAGCAGGTGGCCGTGGTCGACGAGACCTGCGACTACCCGCCGACCTTCAACGATACGCGTCGCGGCCAGCGCCTCACGGCCCCGGGCCTGCTCGGCCACCCCGACGACTTTGCGGCTCGTGGCAAGCTCATGTGGTCGCAGTCGGGCGGGGAGAGCCTCGGCGAGAACGACTACATCCACGTTCGCCTCGACGCCAACCAGGTGGCCGAGTGTGGCGACATCATCGGCGTCTGGCGCGCTGTCGGTGGGCGCGTGGCCAAGAAGGGCGTGCGCGGCCGTGTGTACCGCGCCATCGCGACCGCGCGTGTGATTCGCGTTGACGAGCGCGTGGCCACGGCCGTCATCCGCGACAGCTTCATCGAGGCTCGCCGCGGCGACCTCGTGGGCGACGCCATCCCGGTGGACGTGACGGTCGACGTGCGCGCGCCAAAGGGCGACGTGGAGGCCGAGGTGGTGGCGCGGCTCAACGCCGACGTCGCGCTCGTCGGCACCTACGAGACGGTTTTCATCAACCGCGGCACCAGTGATGGCGTCGACGTGGGCACCGCCCTCTACATGGTCAACCAGCGCGACGGCCGGGCCCAGCTTGGGGACCGTGAAGACGGCCGCCTGCCCGAGCGCGTGGTGGGGCGGGTGGTGGTGGTGCGGGCTGGCGAAGACCACGCGACGGCGGTGGTTGTCGACGCCGCGCGCGAGATGACCGATGGGCAGCGACTCGTTTCGACGCCGAACGACGAGGACTAAAGGCCTGGGGGCGGGTTGACGGCGGCCCGGCGGTGCGCAGCTTGCGGCGCTCCTGGGGGTGTGCGTGGACGTGTCAGCTGTCTCGGTGATGACCCAAGGCCATGCTGCGTGGCCGTCGTCACTCGTTGGCCTGCCGGGTGGCCCCCTCGTGCTCTACGCGGAGGGCAACCTCGAGCGGTTGCGGGCGCCGATGATCGCCCTCGTCGGCGCACGGGCCTGCACCGGCGATGGTCGGGCGATGGCTCGGCGGCTCGCGGTGTCCGTTGTCGAGGCGGGCGGGGTCGTGGTGAGCGGGCTGGCCGCTGGGATCGACGCGGAGGCCCACCTGGCCGCTGCGGGTCGCACGGTGGCGGTGCTGGGCCAGGGGCTGGGCGCGCCGATGGCCCGATGGCAGCGCGACCTGCGGTCGCGGGTGCTCGACGCGGGCGGTCTCATCCTCAGCGAGTACGAGGGCGACGTGGCGGCGGCCGCCTGGACCTTCCCCCGGCGCAACCGCATCATCGCCGGGTTGGCGCGCGCGGTGGTGGTGGTGGAGGCCGCTCGCCGGAGCGGGTCGAAGAACACCGCCGCTCACGCGCTGGCCTACGGGCGCGAGGTGTACGCCGTGCCGTGGTCGTTCGACCTCCACACCGCGGAGGGTTGCCTCGACCTCATTGAGCAAGGCGCGAGCGTGGTGAGGGGCCCAGACACCGTGGCCGCGCTCGTCGCGGGCGGGCCGGGATAGGCAAGGGGCATGGCCCGCGCCTCCTATGAGCACGTTGACATCGAACCCGCGGCGAGCGACTACATCGAACTCCTGCGCGAGCTCGGCCACCTCGACGACGCCAGCATAGAGGCTCTCACCAGCGACCTGATGCGGGCAGGGAGTGGCGGCAAACCGGTGACGCTGGCCGACGTGCGTCGTCAGGCCGCGATCCAGCTATTCGACCTGCGTGAGCAGATGCGGCCCGACCAGCGCGAGCTACTCGACGCCGAGTGGGGGCGCCTCTTCGCCTGAGCGAAGCGCGCCCGTCCCCCGGTCGTGGCGCCAGGCGCGGCTAGAGCAGTTCAGCCACGCGCTGGATGCCCTTGATGGCGCCAGCATGGCCCCGCGCGCCGAGCCCGGCAATGGCGAGTCGGGCCGCCTCGGCGATGTCCCCGGCCACGACAACGTACGTGACGCTGTCGCCGCCCTTGCCTTCGGCGGTGACGGTGAAGGCGTTCTGTTTCGCGCTGGCCTTCGGGGCGGCCACCGCGGCTGGCGCGGCCACGGAGGGTGCCTTGGCCTCGACCTTCGCCGGCGCGACGGGCGCGGCAACCGGGGCGGCCTTCGCCTCGACCTTGGCGGGCGCCGCCGGCGCGGCCTGGACGGCCACCGCCGCAGCGGCCTTGCTCGCGTTGATACCGCGCCGAGTACGGTAGGCGCGCACGTTTTCCGTGGTGACGCCGGCACGAGCCGCGATGTCAGCGTCGGACACCTTGCCAAGCAGGTGCAGGTAGGGGTCGAGCTTGGACTTGCGGCCGTGGAAGGCCTTCTCGGCTGGCGCTGCTGGCTTGGCCGCCGCGACCGGGGCAGTCTTGGCGGGTGCCGCTTTGACGGGAACAGTCTTGGGGGCCTCAACCTTGGCCGGCGCTGCCTTGGCCGCAGTCTTGACGACCGCAGTCTTGGTGGGTGCGGCCTTGGCGGGCGCTGCCTTGGTGGGCGCCGCGCCGGGCTGGAACTTGTAGCCTTCGTACGAGCTGATCCCCATGCGCTTGCGGAAGCTGACAACCGCCGTGCGCGAGACACCCGCCTGCTGGGCGATCTCGTGGTCGGGGATCTTTCCAAGCTTGTCTTTGAACGGGGCGAGTTTCTGGTCGACGGGCGGACGCGGCATTGAATCTCCGTTGAGGTGGGTCGCGGCGCATAACGCGCATCACCCCGGAGACAAGGCACACGGTCAACTAATCGCTTGCGTCCCCCGAACAGACGGCAAGTAGCGAGGTTCCAAGCTCTGCCAGCAACCGTGGCTCCCGCATGTCAAAACGTTGCAGGGGCAGATCCCAGGCGGCGCCGATGCCGACGACCACGAGGTCGGCGCCCGCGGCCGCCGCCTTGAGGGCCTCCACCCGTCCGCTGTGACGTCGGCCGTCGATCACCACGAGTTCAACACCTTCGCGGCCAGCGATTCGCTCCGCCACGCGCTGGGCGGCCTCGTCGTTGTCGCCCCCAAGACCGAGCACCACGCGCCGCGCCCCGCGGAAGCCGGCATCGTGAAAGACCAAGACATCGCATGGCGCTGCGTGTGCCACCCTTGCCACCGGGCCACCAAGTTGGGCGCCACCCCAGAGCGGACGATGGAGGCCCACGAGGATGGCGTCGGCCTCTTTCAGCCTCGCGAAGCTCTGGATGGCGTCGACCACGTCGCCTGCCTGCGCCGTGACCGGCTCGAACGTCGACCCGGCGCCCTGAGCCACGCCGGCGAGGATCTCCGCCGGGCCGTCGGCCTCGGTGGGGTCGTTCGGGAAAAGGCCGGGTTGTTCACTCACGCTCACCAGTCGCAACGCCCAGCCCCGCGCGGGCGGTGGGCCGCAAATGGCGGCGGCGAGGCGGCCAAGCGCTGGCGCACTGTCGGGGTGGGCCACGCAGGCCACCACGCCATAGGTCGACGCGGCCGTGGCCCGGGTGGTCTCGGCCAACACTCGTGACCGTGGGTAGAGCCAGGCCACGAGCGGCGACGTGGCCAGCGTGTTGACAATCGCCATCACCACGAACATCGCGAAGAGGGTGGGCGTCAACAAGCCGAGGTCGAGACCGATCTTGAGGATGATGAGCTCCATCAGCCCCCGCGTGTTCGCGAGCACGCCGAGGGTCACCCCGTCTCGAAAGCCGAGCCCGGCGCGGAGCGCCGGCACCAGGGCGCCGAGCCACATCGCACTGGAGGAGATGAGTATGATCGCCAAGGTCCAGCTGCCGTTGCCCCCGGACATCGCCGCCCAGAGGTCGGTGCGCAGGCCGGTCGCGGCAAAGAACACCGGCAAGAGGATCAGCGTGGCAATGTCCTCCACGCGCCCCCGGATCGCGGCGACGGTTCGGTGAACCCGGGGGGTGGCCACGCCCGCGAGGAATGCCCCGAAGAGCGCGTGGATGCCGATGTGCTCGGCGAGCAGCGCGCTCGCGAAAACAGCGAGCAGCAGGATCGCGAGGCCCGTCTGCTTGAGGTCGCGAAGGGTGCCGAAGCGCCGCTCGATGCGTCCAAGGATTGGGCGCACCAGGAGGATCATCGCCCCCACGTACGCCAGCGTGATGGTGGCCGCCTGGATGACCCCCAGCGCCCCCGTGGCGTGCGCCGCCGATACCGCGATGCCGAGCATCACAAAGCCGGCCAGGTCGTGGCCCGCAGCGGCCGTGAGCGCGATGGTGCCGACGGTCGTGGCGAGCATGCCGCGCTCGGCGAGGATGCGCGCCAGGACGGGGAACGCGGTGACCGACATGGCGATGGCGATGAAGAAGGCGAACTCGGCTACGGCCACGCCCGGCGGCCCGAAGCCGGGTTGCAGGGCCAGCGCCAGCGCCACGCCGGACAGCATGGGCAAGACCAGCGTGCCCAGCGTGACACCCGCCGCGAGACGACCTTGCTTGCGAATCACGTCGAGGTCGAGCTCCAGCCCAACCAGAAACATGAAGAGGACCAGTCCAACCTGGCTGATCGCGTCGAGGGCGGGAAGGCTGCTCGCCGGAAAGAGAACGGCGTGCCACTCCGGCCAGACTCGGCCCAGCAGCGTGGGTCCCATCAGCATGCCGGTGACGATCTCTGCGATCACCTGCGGCTGCCCCACCCGGCGGAAAAGGGCCCCGACGACGCGCGCGGCGCCGAGGATCAGCACCATCTGCACGAGCAGGCGCGTTCCGGGGGAAAGGACTTCGTCCACGCCCCGCGGCTAACTCCCCGTAGGCACCTAGCGGACGAGTTGCAGGAGCCGCGTGCTCGCTTCTTCTTCCATCGTCGCCAAGCGGGCGAGCTGGCCGCCAAGCTCCCGGAGGTGATCGCGACTGTCGGCCTCGCCGAGTGGGTAGTCCACCCGCATCTCCATCTCGATGCCCGACAGTCGCGCGCGGGTGGACGCGAGGAGCCCGCTCGCGTCAATGCCGTCGCGGCGGTACCGTGCGCACTGTGTGTCGACGAGCGATCGAGCCTCCGCGAGGCGGCGCACGTCCTCGGGCAGGGCGGATCGTGCGAGATCCGACCAGGCGTCCGCCACTTGGCGCCACGTTTCGAGCTCCGGCTGGAGCAACCGCCAACCCGGCGCCTGTGCGAGCTCCGCGAGGAAGCTCACCCACAGCCTCCGGCCGGCGGAGGAGCCATAGTCGCCGTGTTCAATGCTGCGGTAGAGCGCGAGGCAGGCGAGGACTCGCGAACTGCCCCGGGGGAAGGCGCGCGACCAGTGCCGCGGGTTGGCCTCGACGATGATGCGCTCGGCCAGGTTGCGCATGCCGGCCACGCCCCGGTTGGCGATGGGGGCATCGAGGTGCGCCATCAGAGCGTTTCGGGCAACCTCGAGGGGCCCGAGGCGCACCGGAAGCGGGGCAGCGCCGCGCCGGAGGAGGATTGCACGGTTGCGCGCGCCGTGGACCTCGGCCCGGGCCAGCCGGAGCCGTGGGGCGTCGATGGGGATCGCGCGCCTCGATCCGTCATCGAGCTCGAACTCGTCGACCTCCTCGTGGAAGGCCACCACGCCGAGGAGATGAGGGATCGCGCGCGCCTGGCCGCGCGGCATCGCCCGGTGGGGCAGGGTGGCGGGATCAGTCCAGGCGAGCACCGGCACGCCACGATCGATGGCCTCGACTACCTGGTTTTCAGCGGCGAGATCCGAGTCCGGGGCCACGCTCTCCTGGGTGAGACCGAGGCAGGCCGCGCCCTGGGCGAGGGCCTGGCTGCCCGCGCTGATGCCGCTGCGGCCAAAACCGAGCAGCAATCGAGCCGAGGCGCCTCGGCCGACCGTGGCGTGGTGGAAGCCGATGGCCTCGGTCACGGCGTGGACGGTCGCCTCGGTGGGCGCCGTTCCGCTGGCCGGGTCGATCGCGCCGGCGCGCGCAAATGCGTTTCGCAGCGCCCCGGAGGTGGCACCCTCGCCTCCGAACTCGATGGCGGTGTCTGTCACGCGCTCACATTGTGCCGGTTCGGGATGGCGTTGACAAACAGCCTCCCGGGCGGCTCGGACGCATCGGGCTTGTAACCGACGCTCCAGGCTGGCAGACTCCACCGATGCTCCCCCTCGTCCCCCTCCTCTTTTGCGCCTGCCCCGGTTTCGGATCGCAGACGCTTGGCGGCGGCAATTCCGAAGTGCCCGCCGATCCCACCTACGTCGAACACGTGGCCCCGATCCTCGACGCCTACTGTGCCCCCTGCCACGGCGAGACACCCAGTGGCGGCGCGCCCGACTACTTCCGGCTCGACGACTACGAAGGCGACGACGCGCGTGATGGCGCCGCAGACATGGCCGCGCGCATCGAGGCGCGCGCCACCGGTGACACGCCGACCATGCCGCCTGCCTACGCCACCCAGCCGAGCGACATCGACCGCGAGATCCTGGCGGCCTGGATCGCGGATGGTGCGCCCTACGGCCCCGACTCGGGGGGTGGCGAGTGAAGCGCTTCTTCTGGCCGGCGCTCGTGGCGGCCCTCGTGTTTCTGGGCCTCGCGCGGCGCACCGAGGCCCAGCCGGCCTACGCCCTGCGCAGCGCCAACGACTGCGGCACTTGTCACGTGGAGCCCACGGACTGGGCGAATCCCGAGCTCAAGGACCGCCTGTGCTCGCTCAACTGCACCACCTGTCACCTGAGCCCGGCGGGCGGCGGTCTCCGCACGCCGTCTGGGCTCTACTACGGGCGCGAGTCGGTGCCGTGGTTCGGTCACCGCCCATCCGAGAAGGCTGCGCCGCGCGAGAACCCCACCAACGGCGGATACGACTTCCTGAAGGGCTTCTCCGGCTGGGCGCCCGGCCAGACGCCGTCTTCCTCGGTGGAAGATCGGTACGGCAACATCGATCCCGATCCCAAGTTCGTCGCCGGCGCCGACCTGCGCGCGATGGCCTACTTCCCGCTGGGCGAGGGCGACTACGCCTCGGTCTTCCCGATGCAGGCCGACCTCTATGGTGCGGCGCGCTTGTCGCGACACCTCCAGGCCTACGTGGACGTGGGCCTCTACAGCAGCCGGTCCACCTTTGCCCTCGACGAGGAAAACCAGGCCACGCGGCCTTCAGCGCTCGACTACCTCAAGGTCGACGAGCTCTTCGTGAAGTACGACCGACTCCCCTACAACGGCTACGTCCGGGCGGGGCGGCTGGCGCCCACCTACGGCTGGCGCATCCCCGACCACACCAGCTTCATCCGTCGCGACCTGGGCTTCGGGGAAACGCGATCCTGGTTTGGTGTGGAGGCGGGGCTCAATCCCAACTACCCCTACGCCAACGTGGCCCTTTTCTACCAGGGACTCGATTTCTGGCCGGGTGAGACCAGCGCGCGTGGTTTCGGCGCGTCGGCGAGCGCGGGCGTGCGCGAGCTGGGCTGGCAGGCGGGTGGGAACGTGCACGTGCTGAAGCTGGCCGACGGGGGTCTCGATCTCGCGGTGGGCCCGCAGTGGGGCGTGAACTGGAACCCGGTGGTGTACCTGGGGGAGCTCGACTACCGGCGCCTGGGCGACGGCGAAGGCAGCGCCACCGGCTCGCTCTTTGCGTACCACGAGCTGCAGTGGCTCTTCCACCGCGGCCTGGCGGCGAAGTTGAAGTACGACTGGATGGACCCCTCGCTGGACTACAAGGACGACCACCTCAACCGCGTGGCGGTCGGGGTCGACGTCGCGCCCTACACCTCCTTCGAGCTCGAACCCCAGTACCGGCGCACCTGGCGGGGTGGGGGCTTCTTCGCCACCGGCGGGGAGCTAGCCAGTCACGAGGTCATCGTGATGGCGCACGGCTGGTTCTGAGAGAGGCATTAGGCTGTAGGGGCTAGGCTGGAGGACCTGAGCGGTGGCGGCACGAAGGCCGCCCTCGCGGGGCCACACCACCGGCCAACGCGCCAACAACCTGCCTAGAGCCTAACGCCTACAGCCTACAGCCTTCTACGCCACGGAGCGCGGCCGCAACCGCGCGGAGAGGTCAAGCCCGGAGCGCACCAGCGTCTCCACCTGGTCGGCGCTCACTGGCTTGCAGAGGCCGAAGCCCTGCCCGATGTCGCAGCGGTCGTGGGAGATCATCGACAGTTGCTCGCCGTTCTCCACGCCCTCCGCCACCACCTCGAGTCGGATGGCGTGGGCAAGCTGGATGATCGCAGCCACCAAGGCGCGTTGTTCGCCATCGCGAGTGGCGCCCGCGAGAAAGGCGCGGTCGATCTTGAGCCGGTCGATGGGGAACTGGCGCAGGTAGGCGAGCGACGAGTAGCCAGTACCGAAGTCGTCGAGCGCCACCGTCACGCCGCGCGCGCGGAGTTCGGCCAGCACCGTCCGGGCGACCTCGGGGTTTTTCATCGCCAGTGACTCGGTGATCTCCACCTCGAGCAGCTCCGGTGCCAGCCCGCTCTCGGACAGCGCGAGGTCGACCGCCTGCTGCACCCCGCCGTTGAGGAACTGCCGCGCCGACAGGTTGACCGCCATGCGCAGGGGCGGGAGGCCCGCCGCTTGCCAGGCCTTGCCCTGCCGACAGGCCTCGCGAAGCACCCAGGCGCCAATGGGCGCGATGAGGCCGGTCTGTTCCGCCACCGGGATGAAGTCCATCGGCGGCACCATCACGCCGTCGCGTTGCCAGCGGATGAGCGCTTCGACCCCGATGATCCGCCCTGTCGCAAGTTCGACCTGAGGTTGGTAGTGCAGGATGAACTCGTTGCGGTCGAGCGCGTGAACCAGCCGGGCGCGCGTATCGACCAGCCGGGCGGTGTTGGCGGCGATCTGCGGGTTGTAGAGCTGGTACCCGTCGCGACCGGCCTCCTTGGCCTGGTACATCGCCATGTCGGCGTGCTTGACGAGCTCCACCGCGTCGTGACCGTCTTCTGGGTAGATGGCGACGCCGACGCTGGCGGTAAGGTGTAGTTCGCGACCGTCGAGGTCGAAAGGGCGCCGCATCAACGCCAGGAGTCGCTCCGCGAGCGCACCCGCCTCGAGTCGCGCCCCGAGGTTGGGCATGAGCACGAGGAACTCGTCGCCTCCTTGCCGGGCCACCACGTCACCCCCGCGTACACCCTCGCGAAGCCGCAGGGCCACGTCGACGAGGAGGCGGTCGGCCAGGTCGTGACCGAAGGTGTCGTTGATCTCCTTGAACTGGTCGATGTCGACGAAGGCCACTCCGAGCACCTCGCCACGGCTGTCCGCAGTCTGCAAGGCCTCCCGCAGGCGGTCTTGGAAGAGCGCGCGGTTCGGCAGGCCGGTGAGGCCGTCGTGCCAGGCCAGGTGACGTGTCCGTGCCTCCTCCGCGTGACGCGCGCTCACGTCGCGCACGAACACGCAGAGCACGTCCTCGTCGCGCCAGGTCATGCGCGAGGCAAGCACATCGAGGTGAACGATCTTGCCGTCGCCACCCTGGCGGTAGGGCAATTCGCCGAACTGTGCGCGATCACTGCCCAGCAAGCCGCGGAGAGAAATGGTAGCGGCGGGTGACAGGGGGAGCACCTCGGGGAGGGTGAGGCTCTGCAACTCGCTCCCGCTACGGGCCAGCAGCTTCAAGACGGCGGCGTTGGCCTGCCGGACCCTCAGCGTGTCGAGCTCGACCAGGAGCAGGCCCTCGCCGGAGCCCTCGACGAACTCGGAGTAGAGACGATCCCCCTCGCGATCCACGAGCGAGGGCACGAGGCGGAGCGCAACGAGGCCAAGCGCGGCCGAGGCGATGGCGTAGCCGAGGATGAGGAGGTGGAAAAGCTGCGTGGCCCCCTTGGCCATGGTGCGCGGCGCCCGCGCCTCCAACGCCACCGGCACGCCGCCACGGGGGAGGATTGTCCGCGTGGCCCGAAGGCTACCGTCATCCTGGAGGCTCACGCGCGTGCCGGTCGCGCCGGTCGTCGCGCCCGGGAGGAGTCGGAGCGACAGCCCGAAGGGTTGGCCGGATTCCTGCAGGCGCGAGGTGCTGATGATTTGCCCCGCGACCAGCGTGCCGTGGGTTCCCGGCTCGCGACCACGAACCGTGCGGGTCGTGAGGTAGATGGGCGCTGGACCATCGACGTTGATTGTGCCGGCGACCTCCGACCGGGAAGTGAGCGCTTGCTCCGTTGCGACGCCGTAGCCCGGAGGTTCCTCGCGGTGGCGAACCAGCCGGTCCTCGTCCACGATCACCAGCAGGTCGAAGTTCTCGGGGGTGTCGAGGGGCGTGTCGACGCCGCGGTGGGCGAGCCGATCCGCTTCGCGTTCGAAGGCGGCGAGGCGAAGCTCAACGAGGGCGGCGGCGCGGTCGATGCGCTCCATGGCATCGGCGCGCTCGAGCTGCGCGTAGCCGCCGTAGACCACGACGTGCAGCAGGGCCCAGGCCAGCGCGACACTGCCGATCCAGGCGCTCGCCACGAACAGCGCCACCGAGCGGCGCGGTGTCCATGCTCTGGGG
This sequence comes from Pseudomonadota bacterium, assembly GCA_005778355.1. GTDB lineage: Bacteria > Myxococcota_A > UBA796 > UBA796 > SXON01 > SXON01. The sequence continues at coordinate 12,752 of SXON01000098.1, forward strand.
TCGCGGAGGCCCATGGGGGTTCTTTCGGCCAGCCCTCGATAGACTTGAGAAGCCAGGGAGAAGTTTCTTGCACTCGCTCGCCGACGCTGTGCTCCACGCGTTGAAACCACGGAGCGTGCGCGAGCGGCTATGGGCGCGGTGGCTAGGGGGCTGGACGGTGGTGCAGGTGGTCGAGCGGCTCGACCCCGGCGACCGGGCCGATCATGCCACCGTCGACGGGCTCGACCCGGTGGTGGCCAACCGCCGCCTCGCCGAGGCCGTTCGTGGGCAGCTCCTGGCGCTCGCGGCGGCGGGCCGCGTTCATCGTGACAGCACGACGATGGGGGCCACCCTCAAGAGCAAGGGTGAGCGCAAGATTATCGTGGACATCTTCCGGCTTGCCTAGCCTCCTCGATGAGGAGGGGGAGCGCCGACTCGAGGGTGATCGAGGCGGCATAGCCGAGCGCAGCCAGTCGCGACCCGTCCATGGCGTAGCGCCGGTCGTGTCCGGGCCGGTCGGCCACTGAGACGATGGCCTCCTCGCCGCGCCCGCTGAGGCGGCAGATGTCCTCGGCGACGCTGCGGTTCGTCCGCGGACCTCCGCCCGCGAGGTTGTAGGCCGTTCCGGTTGCCCCCCGCTCGGCCAGGAGCATGCAGGCGCGGGCCACGTCCTCCGCCGCTACCCAGTCGCGACAGTGCTGTCCGTCGCCATACAGCGGCAGCGGCTCGCCGCGCACGGCGGCCCGGCACAAGACCGGCAGGAGTTTCTCGGGGAACTGTCCACATCCAAAGCCGTTTGCGGGGCGGATGGTCACCGCGTCGAGGCCATGAGTCAAGACGGCCGCCCACACCAGGTGTTCCGCGCCGGCCTTGCTCGCGGCGTAGGGTGAGCCTGGTCGGAAAGGCGCCGACTCGTCCACCCGGGCCGTTTCGATGCTCCCGTACACCTCGTCGGTCGACACGTGCAGGAAGCGCCCGGCGCCGCGTTCCCGGGCGACATCGAGCATCACCTGGGTGCCGAGCACGTTGCTGCGCACGAAGGCCGCCGGCGCGGCGATGCTCCGGTCGACGTGCGTTTCTGCCGCCATGTGAACCACCAGGTCCACCGCGCCGAGGCGTTCGAAGGCGGTGCGCACCGCGAGTGGGTCGCCCACGTCGCCCACCTGGAGCGGCACGTCGCCCAGGCGGGTCGCGTCCGCGGCATAGGTAAGTGCGTCGAGGACGAGGAGCCTGTCGCCCGGACGCTCACGACGCCAGTGAGCCACCAGGTGGTGACCGAGGAAACCCGCGCCGCCGGTGACGAGGACGTTCATGCCGACCCTGCTACTCTACGCGGGATGCGCGATCTCCGCGGCGTGGTGCTCGCTGGCGGCTCCGGCAGCCGGCTCCACCCGCTCACAAAAACCACCAACAAGCACCTGCTCCCCGTGGGCAACAAGCCCATGGTGTACTACCCCATCGAGGCGCTGGTCTCGGCGGGCATCGTCGACATCCTTGTCGTCACCGGCGTCCATCATTTCGGCGCGCTCGTGGCCCAGCTCGGCTCGGGGGCCGAGTTCGGCTGTCGCTTCACGTACAAGGTGCAGGACCGCGCCGGCGGGATCGCCGAGGCGCTCGGCCTCGCCGAGGATTTCGCGCGGGGCGAGCGGGTGGCGGTGGTGCTCGGGGACAACGTCTTCGACGCGCCGCTCGGGCCCCACCTCGACCAGTGGCGCCAGAGCGGCAAGGGCGCCATGATCCTGCTGGCGCGCGTGCCCGACCCGCAGCGTTTCGGCGTCCCCCGCTTCGCCGAGGAGCGGATCGTGGAGGTGATCGAGAAGCCGGCGTTGCCGCCGTCGCCCTTCGCGGTCACGGGCGTGTACTTCTACGATGCCGCCGTCTACGACATCATCCGCACGCTCAGCCCCTCGGCGCGCGGGGAGCTCGAGATCAGCGAGGTGAACACTCGCTACATCGCCCAGGGACAGATGCACTGGGCGGAGCTGGGCGGGCGCTGGACCGACGCGGGAACGATGGAGTCGTATGCCCGGGCCCAGGTGCTTCTCCGTCACTGAAACCTGTCCACTCCGTCACCTGTTCGTCACACAGCCACCGCTAAGAACCCGGCCGTGAGCGCCCTCCCGCCCGACATCGTCGCCGACCCTCTGGAGTCGCGTCACCGCCGCCAGAAGATCGTGGAGCTGGCGCTGCTCGCGGCCACGTTGCTGGCGGCCTTCCCCGCCCTGGCGATCATCGGTTTCATCCTGTACAAGGGCGCTCCAGCGATCTCGGCGGAGTTCCTCTTCGAGATGCCCGTCTCGGGCATGACCAAGGGCGGCATCTTGCCCGCAATCGTGGGCACTCTCTGGCTTGTTGGCGTTTCTCTGGCGTTCTCGGTACCGGTTGGCGTGCTCGCCGGGATGTACCTCTCCGAGTACGCGGGTGAGGGGAAGCTCGCCCGAGCCGTCGACCTCGCGATCGTCAACCTCGCGGGGGTGCCGAGCATCGTGCACGCGCTCTTCGGCCTCGGCGCCTTCGTGCTCTTCCTCGACTTCGGCACCTCGATCCTCGCGGCCGGCCTCACGCTGGGCGTGATGACGCTCCCGGTGATCATCACCTCCACCAAGGCCGCCTTGCAGTCAGTGCCGCAGAATTTCCGGCTTGCGTGCTGGAATCTCGGCGCCACCCGCTGGCAGACGATCTGGCACGTGGTCTTGCCGAACGCCCTCCCCGGCATCCTCACGGGGGTGATCCTCCAGGTCAGCCGCGCCGCGGGAGAGACGGCCCCGGTCCTGTTCACCGGTGCGGCCTTCTACCTGCCGATTCTCCCCACGAGCGTGTACGACCAGACGATGGCGCTGTCGATGCACGTCTTCGCGCTCGTCACCCAGGTGCCGAACGTGCCGGAGGCCACCAAGTACGGGACAGCGCTGGTGCTGCTGGGGGTCGTGGTCTTGTTCAATAGCTTCGCCATCGGCCTGCGTTTCTACCTTCGTCGCAACCGGAAGTGGTGATGAGCGCACCACATCTCGCGGTCCAGGACCTCTCGCTGCGCCTTGGCGAGAAGCAAGTGCTCTCCGGCGTGAATCTCGACGTTCCCCACAACGGGATCGTGGGCATCATCGGCCCGGCGGGCGCCGGCAAGAGCTCCTTGCTCTCCTGCTTCAACCGCACGGTGGAGCTGAACCCGGTTGCGCACATGACCGGGCGGGTGGTGCTCGACGGTGAAGACGTGCGGCGCATCGACACCAGCGACCTGCGCCGTCGCGTAGCGATGGTCTTGCCGCTGCCAGTGGGCCTCCCGATGTCGGTGTACGAGAACGTGGCTTTTGCGCCGCGCATGGCCGGGGTGCGTCGCAAGGCGGAGCTCGATGAAATCGTGGAGCGTTGCCTCGTGCAGTCTGCGCTCTGGGACGAGGTGAAGGACCGTCTCGACATGCTGGGCACGCGCCTCTCCGGGGGGCAGCAACAGCGCCTCACGCTCGCCCGCGCGCTCTCGACCGACCCCGAGATCCTCTGTCTCGACGAGTTCAGCATCGCCATCGACCCGGTGACGACGATGCGCATCGAAGCCGTGCTGGTGGAGCTGAAGAAGTCGATGACGATCGTGATGGTGACGAACCTGTTGCTGCAGGCGCGTCGTATCGCGGACTACACGGTGTTCATGATGGGTGGCAAGGTGGTCGAGGCCGCGCCCACGGGCGAGCTCTTCGTGTTCGCCAAGGACCCGCGCACCAACGACTACCTCTCCGGGAAGTTCGGATGACGGACGCCATCATCCGCTGCCGGGGCCTGTCGCTCTGGTACGGCACCTTTCGTGCGCTCGACCGGGTGACGCTCGACGTCAGGCCGGGGGAGATCCTCTCGCTGATTGGCCCCTCCGGGTGTGGCAAGTCCACGCTCATCCGCTGCTTCAATCGGATGAACGACTACCCCTACGTGCGCGTCGAGGGCGACCTCCACGTGGCCGGCTACGACGTGACCGGCGGCAACATCGACGCGCTTGCGCTTCGTCGTGACGCGGGCATGGTGTTCCAGCGTCCGAACCCGCTGCCACTGTCGATTCGCGACAACGTGCTCTTCGGCGTCCGACTGCACGCGCCGCGCACGCCGAAGTCTGTGCAAGACGGCCTCGTGGAGAGCTCGCTCCGAGCCGTGAGCTTGTGGGACCACGTCAAAGACCAGCTTGACCGCGACGCGGAGACGCTGTCGCTCGAAGGTCGCCAAAAGCTGTGCATCGCGCGCCTCTTGCCCGTGAAGCCCACGGTGCTCTGGATGGACGAGCCCTGCTCGGCGCTCGACCCCGACGGCATCGGGGCGGTGGAGGAGCTGATGCGCAGCCTGCGGGGCACCTTCACGCAGGTGATCGTCACCAACAACATGCAGCAGGCGCGTCGTATCTCCGACCGTTGTGTTTTCATGCTGATGGGCGAGCTGGTGGAGGTCGGCACCACGGCACAGCTCTTCACCAAGCCGGTGGACGAGCGCACCGCCCGGTACATCGAGGGTCGCTACGGCTAGTTGTCACCGGAACGGCACGCGGGCTTCGCGCGTACGCCACTTCCGTCGTTTATCTCTCGCGCACTCCGAGGTTTCCCCATGACTCGTGTCCTGTTCCTCTCCCTGCTCGCCGTCACCGCCTGTTCCCGCCCGGACAAGTCCGGGGAGGGCAATGCGGCCGACAACGGCAAGCCCGTGGTCCTCCAGGCCAAGGGCAGCGACACCATGGTCAACCTCGTGCAGCGCCTCTCCGAGGACTACGCCAAGGTGAGCCCCAAGGTGGTGGTCGCGGTGACCGGCGGCGGCAGCGGCACTGGCATCAAGGCGATCATCGACGGCACCACCGACATGGCGGCCTCGTCGCGCGCGATGAAGGACGAGGAAAAGGCGCAGGCGGAAGCGAAGGGCATTCACCCCGTGGAGACGACGATTGCCTTCGACGGCCTGAGCATCTACGTGCACAAGGACAACCCGATCGCGCAGATCGACTTCGAAATGCTGAAGTCGATCTTTGGCAGCGACTCGACGGCCACTCACTGGAAGGAGCTTGGGGTCACCCTGGACTGCGGCAACGGCGACGACGTGATCGTGAAGGTGGGCCGCCAGAACAACAGCGGCACGTACGAGTACTTCAAGGAACACGTGCTCGGCAAGGAAGGCAAGTTCACCTCGACGATGGACCAGTCGGGCACGCAGCAGGTGCTCGACGTCGTCGGCACCACCAAGTGCGCGATCGGCTACGGCGGCATGGGCTACACCAACCCCGGCGCCAAGCACCTGTGCCTCGCGAAGAGCAAGGCCGACACGTGCACGGAGCCCACCGAGCAGAACGTGCTGAGCGGCAACTACCCCTTCAGCCGCGCGCTCTACATCTACACCAACGGGGCGCCGAGCGGCGCGGTGAAGGACTTCCTCGACTGGTCGATGTCGTCGGCCGCGGACAAGGTCGTGGCCGAGGCGGGTTTTGTGCCCACGCCGAAGGGCGGCGTGGCCCCGGCGGTGCCTGCGGCCGAGGCGGCCCCGGTCGAGCCCGCGCCTGCCGCGCCGGCTGGGGGCTAACAGTGGCCGAGGTCGCGAGGCGGCGCCCACTGGCGCACACGAAGTACGTCGAGTTCGTGATCGAGGGGCTCATCCGCCTCTGCGGCGTGAGCGCGATCGTGTTTATCCTCGCGATCTTCGTTTTCATTGGCAAGGAAGGCATCGCCTTCCTCGCGCGCAATGTGCTGCCGATGCTCCTGTCGATCGACTGGTCGCCGACCGCCGAGCCGCCGGTGTACGGCATCCTCGCGCTGGTCGTGGGCACCCTCTGGTGCGTGGGCCTGTCGCTGTGCTTCTCGGTGCCAGTCGGCCTCGCCTCGGCGGTGTACCTGTCGGAGTTTGCCAGCGACCGAGCGAGGGAATCGCTGAAAGTCGTGGTGGAGCTGCTCGCCGCCATCCCGAGCGTGGTGTGGGGTTTCATCGGCGTGATGATCCTCAACCCGCTCTTGCAGTCGATGGGCGCGCAGGTGGGCCTCAACGGGCTCAACGGCGCCATCGTCCTTGCGCTGATGACCCTGCCCCTCCTGGTATCGCTCGGCGAAGACGCGCTCCGCGCCGTGCCCGAGTCGTATCGACAGGCGGCGATCGCGATGGGCGCCACGAAGTGGGAGATGGTGTGGCGGGTACTCATGCCAGCGGCGCAGCGCGGCTTGCTGGTGGCGGTGCTCCTCGGCGTGGGACGGTGCATCGGCGAGACGATGGCGGTGCTCATGGCCACGGGACACGCCGTTCGGATCCCCAGCTCGCTCTACGACCCCGTGCGCACCCTCACCGCGACCATCGCGGCCGAGCTCGGCGAGGCGGTTCGTGGCGGAGAGCACTACCAGTCGTTGTTTGCCCTCGGGATCATGCTGTTTGCGGTTACCTTCGTCGTCAACTTCATCGCAGACCGTACGCTCCGGGGCCGCCGGGCGTCCTAGGTCGATTCTCGGAGCCCTCCGCGCATGCAGACGCCGCACCTCGACCAGGCCTACGAAGAAGAACTGCAGCGGCTTTCCCTGCACCTTTCCCGGACCGCTGCGCGCGCCGAGCAGATGCTCCGCGACGCCGTTCGCGCGCTCTTGAGCCGCGACGTCACGCTCGCCCGGCAGGTGATGGACACCGACCGCGAGCTTGATCGGCTCGAGGTTGAGCTCGACAAGCTCTGCATCGTGATGCTGGCGCGCCGGTCGCCCGTGGGCGAGGACTTGCGGCTGGTGCTCACCGCGCTGAAGTCCGACGTCGACATGGAGCGCATCGGCGACCTCGCCGGCCACGTGGCCGAGCGGGCGATCGAGCTCTGCACGGGCACTGGGATCAGCGCGCCGCCCGAGGTGGTGGAGCTGGCCAATGGCAGCGTCGACCTCGTGAGCCGCGCGATGAAGGCGCTGGCAGATCGCGACGGCGAGGCCGCCCGCACGGTGATCGTCGACGACCGCAAGCTCGACACGCTGCACGGCGCCACGATTCGCCGGATGATCCAGATCGCCAAGGATCATCCCGACCAGCTCGAGCGCTCCATCGCCTGGTCGAGTGTGTCGCGACAACTGGAACGCGCGGCGGACCACGCCTGCAACATCGCCGAGATGGCGGTTTTCCTCGCCGAGGGACAGGTGCTGCGTCACGCGGGGTTGAAGGGCAACAGCTAGGCACTGGACTGGGGAAGGGAAGGGCCGCGCCCCCTCATGGAGTCGGGGAGCCGTTCCGATCTCCTGAGCACCAGAGAGGAGCTTCCCGATGACCGCCGAGACAGCCACCACGCCAGCCACGCGCCGCCGCGCCGTCGGGATGCTCTACGTCGACCTCGGTCTCGTCACTCGGCCGCAGCTCAATCACGCGCTCGTGGAGTGCGCCCGCCTCGGCACGTCGCTGCCCGATGCGCTCCGCCGCCTGGGCTACATGCCGTAGCCCTTGCCGCCGTGGGGCTGTGCGTATAGATGGCGGCCCGCTGGCGCCGTAGCTCAGTTGGTTAGAGCACGCGGTTCATACCCGCGGTGTCGTAGGTTCAAGTCCCACCGGCGCCACCACCGTTGTTGGGAGGGGGGAACCCGCGTGGCGGGTTCCCCCCTACCGCCCGCTCCGTTCGATGGGCGGGAGAGGGAGCGGGGCTCCCGGGGATAAGCCCCCCCCGTGGTGATTCACCCGCTCGCCGTTGCCATCGCCGCCACCCTCGTGCTCGGGGTGGCGAAGCTGGCGGTGGCACTGTTCACCGGCAGCCACGCGGTGATGGCCTCGGCGGCGGACTCGCTCGGCGACGCCATCGTGAGCGGCGTCAACTTGTTGATGGTGAGGCAGGCCGCGGAGCCCCCCGACGAGGGGCACCCCTGGGGACACGGCAAGGCCGAGGCGCTCGCCTCCCTGGCGCAGGCCGCCGTGCTGGCCATCGTGGTCGGCGCCATCGCGGTGAACGCGGTGGGCACGCTGCTCGGCGGGGGAGGGCCGGTGCCCCGGGTGGGCCCCACCCTGGGGGTCATGGCCTTCTCGATGCTGGGCTCGCTGTCGATCAGCGCCTACCTGTCGCGGGCCGCGCGCCGCACCGGCTCGCTGGTGATCAAGGCCGACGCGGTGCACTACCGGATGGACCTCTGGAGCGGCGCCGCCGTGGTGCTCGGCCTCGTCGCGAGCCAGATTCTTGGCAACGCGATGGGCGACGCAGGCGCTAGCTTGCTGGTGAGCGCCATCATGGTGAAGGACGTGTACGGCGTGGGCCGCGAGGCCATCGACGAGCTGATGGACCGTCCCCTGCCGCCCGAGGAAACGGCTCGCATCGAGGCCGCGCTGCGCGAGATGGGGTTGCCGCTCTTGTCCTGGCACGACCTGCGCACGCGTCGTTCCGGGCCCCATCGCTTCGTGCAGGTGCACGTGGTGCTGCCGGCCGACATTCCCTTCGCCGAGGCTCACGCCGCCGCCGACGCGGTGGAGGCGCGACTACGCGGGGCCTTGCCCAACCTCGATGTGATCGTCCACGCCGACCCGGAGGGGGTGGAGGAGGGGGATCACACCCCGGCGAGGTGAAGGGTCTTCCCCTCGTAGACGGTGTCTTCCGTCCACAGGCGCTCCGCCCAGGTGCGACCCGGGTGCTGGTCGACGATCAAGAGCCAGCCCTCGGTCATCCCCAGGGTGTCGAGGTAGCGGCTGAGTTGCGCGAGTCCCTGCGCCCGCACCGTGTCGTGGCTGTCGCGAGGGCGCACGCGCTTGATCTCGGTGACGAAGCGCTCGCCGGCGTAGTCCACGACGAGGTCCACCGCCCCGCGGCCCGCGGCGAACTCGCGTTCCACGCGTCCGCCGCCGTTCACCACCCGCTGGAGGAAGGCCATGTAGGCGATGTGGGCCACCGCCTCGGGGAAGTCCGGCAAGTGCTCGGTGATGATATCGGCGTTCTCGCGCCAGTAGTCGCGGAAGGCGCCGACGAGCGCCGGGAAGTCGAGCGTGCCATTGGTGCGCCGCCACGGCCACCACGGGAGCGGGGTGTTGTCCTGCCGCTCCACCGACAGCTCGCGGGCGAGGATCTCCTGGTACATCCGGTTGGCCGCCCGCGCGCCGCCGCGATCCGACACGACGAGTCCGAGGTCGGTCACGTAGCGGAAATCATCGGAATTGTAGGCCACGTGCTCGTCGCCGAGGAGCACCGACTCCACGATCCGCGCCACCCGAGCCTCCTTGAGCCGCTCGGCGAGCGCATCGAGGTGCGTGGTGCGGGACAAGATGAGCCGCTCCTTGGCAAGGTCGATGTGCGCGGCGGTCACGGGCTGCGCGCGGTCGGGGACGAGATTGTCCATGCAGTCGAGCGCGAGCGCGTTGACGAGGAAGGGCTGGCCCGCCGTCCAGTCCATGACGCGGTCGACGGCTTCGCCGAGGAAGGCCTGCCCGGTGTCGGCGGTGTGCTGCCCATAGAGCTCGGCCACCTCGTCGCGCATGAAGTTACGTAGGGTAATCGAGGCGATTTTGATGTTGAAGGGGCTGCCGGGGTTGGTGGGCACGCCGCCCTTGGCGGCGGTGAGGTAATCGCGCGGGTCGCGCATGCCGATGAGCGCGACCGAGGTGGCGAACAGGCCGGGCGCGCGTTCGACGAAGCCGTCGCGTAGCTGCCGCAGCAGGCTCACCAGCGCTGGCCCGGTGGCGGTGTCGGCCTCGTCGATGAGCAAGACCAGCCTGCGCGGCGCGACGGCGGCGGCGAGGGCCTGTATGGCCGCGAACATGCCGCTCCCGGAGTTGACCGCCGGCGACCTGAACTCCAGGCCCAGCTGGCTTCGCGCGCGAGTCTCCAGGGATTGCAGCCAGTTCGGCTCCGCCCGGGCGATCTCTTCCATGCCCTGCCCGCGCTCGAGGCTAAACCACACCGCCGCGTAGCCCTCGTTCCGCAACTCGGCGGCGAACGTCAGCATCGAGGTGGTCTTTCCCACCTGGCGGGGGGCGTGGAGCACGAAGTACTGGTCGCGCTCCACCATTGCGCTCAGCCCGGGCAGGCGGCGCGTGGCGGGCAGCATGTAGTGCCGCTCGGGATTGCACGGCCCGGTGGTGTTGAAGAAGCGCGCCATTGCCGCGAGCCTATCCGGCTAGGCTCCACCTCCGCATGAGCGCGCCCCGCCCCTGGTCTTACCTCCGTGCCCCCGACGGCCGGCTCGTGGCGCGGGCGCACGGTATCGAGGGGCGAGTGGTGGTTCGTGCCCCGGGGGCCAGCGTGCCGGAGCTCTTGCGCCGGGCGCGCTCGGCGCCGTCTGAGCCCCCGGCGCGAGTCGACTCGGCGGTGGGCACTTCGGCGCGGGTCTTGTTCTTCGAGTCCTTGATGAACGCCGAGATGCCGCACAACGACGCCGAGATCTCGCAGGGCGTGCTGCACATGATCTCGGCGCTCAAGGGCACCGGCGCCGAGGTGCGTCTCGCCAACGTGAAGATGGCGATCACCGGTCGCGAACGCCCCGTGTCGGGGCTCGACACCCTCGAAGCCGCACTCTCGGATGGCCCAGTCAACCTCGTGGTGATCACCCTGCTCGAGGGCTACTGGGAGGGCGTCCTCTCGCTGGTTCGGGAGCTGCGCGCCCTCGGCTGCCGCGGCCACGTGGCGCTCGGCGGGGTGATGCCGACCCTGGCGCCCGAGCACGTGGCGGCGCACTTCCCCGATGCGAGCTTCGTCTGCCGGGGGGCCGGGGAGGTGTTCTTGCCGCGGCTCTGCGAGATCGTTGGCGATGGTGACATCGACTGTGCCTTCACCGATGGACAGATCTCTGCTCTGTCGCGACTCGACGGTCTTATCGCCATCGACCGCGCGGGGGGCGTGCTCGTGTCGGCCAACAGCGCCGCGGTGGTGACCGTGCCCGACCTCGACCGCGTGTCGCTCGATCTCTCGAGGCTCTCCCCGCGTCACCTCGAAGCCGGCGTGGAGATCGCCACTTCGCGCGGCTGTGTGCATCGCTGCACCTTCTGCTCGATCATCGGCCGCGAGTCCTACCAGGCCCGCTCGGCCGGAGGTGTGATCGAGCTACTGCAAGCCTACGATCAACGTTATTCCGAGATGTTCGCCGATGGGCCCCGCGACAAGCGCGGCCGCAACTCGCTCGCGCCTCAAAACGCCTACCGGGTGCACATCAGCGACGACGACTTCGCCTGCGACCGCGCGCGCGCGCTGGCGTTCTTCCAGGCGCTCCCCGGGACGCCCTTCCGCCTCGCCTCCTGCCAGGTGTCGGTGGCCGACCTCTGCATGCGTCGCAATGGAATCTTGCTCGCCGAGCCCGACGCCGAGCTCCTCGACGCGATCCGCCCCGAGTGTTTCGACGACCACGGTCGCAGCTTTCCCGACCGCGATTTCGTGGCCGACCACCGTACCCGCACTTGGTCCAGCTACCTCCAACTCGGTGTCGAGAGCTTCTCCGACACGGAGCTCGTGCGCCTCGGCAAGGGCTACAAGCGCGCCCACGTCCGCGCCATCGTGGCGGCGCTGGCCGAACGCGGCCTGCATCACGATGCCTACTTCATCCTCTGCAACGCCGACACCACCGCGATGGAGCTCGTGGAGGTGCTCGACGAGGTGGTGCGGCTGAAGCTCGCCCACCCGGTGCACTTCCACGTTCGTTTCCCCGTCGTGGCGCGGCTCGTGGCCTATTTTACGAGCGCGGCCTACCGACGGCACGCGCAGCAGGGCCGCCTCGACCGGCTGCACCTCCGCGACACCCTCGCCGCCCCGGGCTACCCCGAGTTCGACTACCCGCTGGTGGAGCACGAGGTGCCCGCCGACGGGCGTGTCGATGCCGCGGTCGACGCCGGTTTCTTCACCGACGAGGACTACTACGCCGAGAGTTACCGGCGCCTCCGTGCACTCTGGCACGACGACGAGGCCTTGGCGCGTGCGCTGGACGATCGCCTGCGCCGCCGCGTTTTCGAGCTGCTCGACCAGGCGCGCAAGGGCGCCCAGGGGGGCGACCCCCGCGAGGAAGCCCGGATGCGCGGGGTGGCGGAGGGGCTGCTTGGCCCGGTGGACCGCTGGATTCACGCCTTCCAACGCTACGCGCAGGGGGGTGTCACCCGGCTGGTGGTGATCCCCACCTGGCAGTGCGAGTTGCGATGCAACTACTGCTACATCCCCAAGCAAGACGGTCGCGTGATGGCTCGCGACACGCTCGACCGGGCGGTCGGCCTGCTCCTGTCGAGTGAACGTCCCGCGTTGACCCTGCAGTTCTTTGGCGGCGAGGCCCTGGTGGAGTGGGACAACGTCCGTCACGCGATCGAGAGCGCGTCGCATCGCGCCGCCGCGCTCGGCAAGACCATCGA
>SXON01000099.1 GCA_005778355.1 Pseudomonadota bacterium
AGGATCGCCCGGGTGCGCCAGAGCAAGGCCGTCACGCGGCGCATGCTCCCAGCGCGCCGGTCGAGGTGGCCGATGTCCTCGTCGTAGCGGGCCACGAGGTCGGCGCGGTCGGGCTTGTTGGCCACCTCGCCGCGGCGGTCGGCCAGGAGGCGCATCTGCGCCTGCACCTCGGCGTGTCGCCCGGCCAGGCCCGTCTCCAGCGCCAGGAGCCGATCGGGGTAGGCGCGCAGGTCGTGGTCGAGCGGCTTGGGCGCCTCCGGGGGCTTCACGCCGATCAACGGGATCTTGCGAACCACCGGCAATCTACGCACCTTTCCTGCGGTCTTGTAAGCCAGCCTCGCGGCCAGGTAGGCGCCGAGCCCGCCCGCCAGCAAGAGCGAGAGCACGACCAGGAAGATGTTGACGACCCAGCCCATCGGCCCCGGTGGCTATCGCGCAAATGTATGCGCGGGCGGCGCCCTTTCGCGATACCATCGCACGCCCCGCGGAGGCCCCATGCGCGCGTTCCCCGCTTTCGCCCCGACCATCCTGCTCTTTGCCTGTACCGGCACCGCCGGCACCGGCGGCGACGAGCCCAACGAGCTGGTCACCTGGGAAGATGAAGACCAGGACACCATCCTCGACCTGGACGAGGGCTACGTCGACCCCCAGAACACCGAGGGTCTCGTCGCCACCAACACCGACGAGGACGATCTCCCCGACTACCAGGACAAGGACAGCGACGAAGACGGCATCGAAGACATCATCGAGGCCGGCGACGAAGACGTGCTCACCCTGCCGTGGGACAGCGACCTCGACCTCGTGCCGGACTTCCAGGACCTCGACAGCGACGCCAACTGCATCCCCGACGGCTCCGAGGGCAGCAAGGATCCCGACGAGGACGGCGTCCGAAACTTCGCCGACCTCGACGACGACGGCGACGGTCTCTACGACACCACCGAGATCGGCAGCGAGTGCGCGGTGGTCGACCACGACGGCGACGGCACCGAGGACTACCGCGACGATGACTCTGACGGCGACGGCGCCTCCGACGCCACCGAGGCGGGCACGAGCGCGTGGGACAGCGAGCCCCGCGACCTCGATGGCGACGGCACCCCCGACTACCTCGACGACGACAGCGACGGCGACGGCTTCTCCGACGCCCAGGAGGTGGGCAGCGGCAAGAAGGAAGCCGACACCGATGGCGACGGCATGTGGGACGGCGCCGACACCGACGCCGACGGCGACGGTATCGCCGACAACCAGGAGGCCGCGTACGGCACCGACCCCTACGACGCCGACACCGACGGCGACAGCTACACCGACGGTGCCGAGCTCACCGCCGGGTCGAACCCCGCCGACGGGTCGAGCGTGATCGAGGGCATCTACGTGACCGTGGAAGAGCGCACGAACGTAGAGGAGAGCTTCGAGTTCACGCTGAGCGTGTCGGCCGGCGACATCGGCTTCTTGCTCGACACCACCTGCTCTATGACCAGCACGCTCAACGGCATGGCCGGCGAGTTCGCCCAGATCGTGTCGCAACTCTCGGCCACGCTCCCCGACGCGCAGTACGGTGTCGCGACCTTCGACGACTACAACTACGGCTCCTACGGCACCAACGGCGACCTGATCTACTCGCTGGAACAACCAATCACCACCAGCACCTCGTCGGTGCAGAGCACCCTCTCCAGCCTGCGCGTGCACAACGGCGTCGATGGCCCGGAGGGCTCGATGGAGGCGCTCTACCAGGCGCTCAACGGCGGTGGCTACGACATGGACTGCAACGGGAGCTACAACTCCAGCAAGGACGTGCTCCCCTTCATCGCGAGCGGAGCCGACCCGTTTGGCGGCGGCGCGGGCGACAACTACGACGCCGGCGTGCCGGGCATCGGTACCAACGGCGGTATGGGCTTCCGCGACTTCGCGCTCCCCGTCATCGTGTACGCCACCGACAACTACATGCGCGACCCCGACAGCACCGACCGCACCTACAACGGGTCGCCCAACGGTTGCCCGGTCGACGGCGGCAGCGACGACGTCGTGCGCGCGGCCGGCAACCTCAACGCCTACCTGATCGGCATCGCGGTGAACTCCTCACTGCCCGAGCCCCAGATGAAGGACCTGGCCGACCAGACCGGATCCTACGCCGACACCGATGGCGACGGCCGCGCCGACGATTCGCTGGTTTTCCGGTGGACGGGAAGCTCCTCCTCGTTGCGGTCCACCATCGTGGGGGCGATCGAAGACTTGGTCGACAGCGTGCAGTTCAGCGAGGTGGTGCTCCAGGTCGAGGGCGACGAGTGGGGTTTCGTGAAGTCGATCGACCCCGAGAGCTACACGCTCTCCTCCAGCGCCAACGGCCAGGTGCTCGACTTCGAGATCACCTTCCGCGGGGCGGTGGCGGCCGCCGAAACCGACCAAGTGTACGCGCTCACCCTCAACGTCCTGGGCGACGGCACCGTGCTCCTCGACACGCTCGACATCTACGTGCTCGTCCCCGGGAGGTCCTACTGATGCGCAGCTTCCTCGTCCTGTCGCTCGCCCTCGCGGCCTGCAACTCCGACAGCGGTTTCCAGCACGTGGCCGACCGCTACGGCCACGGCGACGGCAGCCTGGTGGGCCGCGTGTGCGACCCGGCGCGCTACGTCTGGCTCGAGGGCGCGAGCGTCTACACCCACATCATCGACGAGTCGGGCAAGCTCCGCGACACGCGAAAGACGACATCTGACGCCGAAGGTTACTGGGTTCTCGACGATCTCGACGACGGCACCTACGAGGTGTACATCCAGTACGGCTCCACCACGATCGACGTGTTCAACGCGACCATCTCCGACGGGCGTGAAACCGAGGTGCCGCTCGAGGCCTGCACGGGCTCGGCCGACGTCGAGGTGGCCGTCGTCACCGGCGACTTCGACGAGTTCGACAAGGTGCTCGAAGCGGTGGGGATCGGTGGCTACCACCTCGTCAACGGCCAGACCGGTTCGGAGCTGCTCCAGTTCCTGCAGAACCCCGTGCAGATGGGCCTCTACGACGCGATCTTCTTCGCCGGCGGCCACCTTGAAGAGGGGGTCTTCTACAGCGCCGATGGCAGCGCCCAGGCCGACGTCGACGCGGTGCAGGCGGCGCTCAAGGACTACGTGAAGGCCGGTGGCGTGGTGTTTGCCAGTGACTGGTCCTACGACGTGATCGAGCAAACCTGGCCCGACAAGATCGACTTCCTCGGCGGGAGCGACCCCGACGCGGCGCAGATCGGCGAGATCGGCGAGCTCAAGTGCGAGGTGTCGAGCGACAACCTCGAGGACGAGCTCGGCAAAGACACCGTCGAGATGAACCTCGACCTCGACGCCTGGCCGGTGGTCGACGCCGCGGGCGACGACACCAAAGTGTACATCCGCGCCGACGCGCCCTGGCGCAAGGGCATGGAAACCGGCGAGGAGAAAGACTCCCCCATGCTGCTCGAGTTCGAGTCGGGCGACGGCGTGGTGGTGTACACCCCGTGGCGCATGAGCGCGAACCTCGACGGCAAGGCCGGCAAGGTGGTGAGCTGGATCATCGACCGCGAGCTGTGATTGATCGGCGTTCGCTGATCCTCGGGTCGGTCGCGACGGTGGCCTGCACCGGCGAGGCCAAGTCGGCCGAGAGCACGCCGGTGGTGTCGAGCCCTCGCCCCCTTGGTCCGGCCTTCGTGCGCGGCATGAACCTCGCGCACCTGCACCAGCGCGGCTGGGGCTACGGGAGCGACCGCAGCAAGGCCCAGGCGAACCGCCTGTACGAGCTGGGGGTGCGCGACGTGGCGCTCAACCCCTTCGCGTACACGCGATCTCTGTCGCGACCCGAGGTGAGCTACGGTGGCGATCCCACCATGACCGACGACGACCTCCGCGCCGAGGTGCGAAACCTGCGCGACCTTGGGCTCGCCGTCACGATGAAGCCCCACCTCTGGGCCTGGCAGTTCATGGCCGGCAAGGGCAACGGCGACATCGAGCTCGACGCGGCCGGCTGGAAGGTGTGGTTCGAGCGCTACACCGAGTTCGCGGTGCACTACGCGCGCGTCGCCGCCGACACCGGCTGCGCCACCTACTGCGCCGGCTTGGAGTACACCTCCGCCTCACGACACAACCCCGGTGCATGGGCCAACGTGGCGAAGGCGATCCGCGCCGTGTTTCCGGGTCGCCTCATGTACGCGGCGAACTGGTACGAGGAGTATGAGCTCTTCGCCGACTGGGACGCCTACGATCTCGTGGGGGTCAACGCCTACTTCCCGCTGACCGGGAACACGGTGGAGTCGCTCGTGGAGAGCTGGAAACCGCACCTCGACAACATCGAGCGTGCCGCTGGCGGGCGCCCCGTGGTGTTTCCCGAGTGCGGCTACCGGGCGGTCGCGCTCGGCACCGAGAAGCCCTGGGACCCGGGGAGCGGTCCCGCCGACCCGGCGGTGCAGGCACGGGGCTACGAGGCGCTCTTCCGTGCCTGCAGCGCCCGGCCGTGGTTCGCGGGCGCCTGGTGGTGGAAGTGGTTCACCGACCTGCCCGGCGAGGAAGACCTCTACGTGCCCGCGGGGATGCCGGCGGAAGACATTCTGCGCGGCTGGTTCAGCGCATGATCCGCAAGCTCTTGCGACGGGTGGTCGACCGGGCGCTGGTGGGGCCTCGTCCCGTCGTGAAGCCCGTGGCGGAGCCCGTGGGCAAGTGGACGGAGGCGCCCGCTGTCGCCCCAGAGGAGCCGGTCGACGATCTCGAGGTCGAGGACCCTGTCCCTGGCTCACTTGTCCTCGATGTCCGCGAGCCCGGGGAGTACGCGGGTGGCGTCGCGACCGAGGCGATGCTCATCCCGATGGACATGGTGCCCCACCAGCTCCCCCGGCTCCCTCGCGACCGCGCCATCACCGTGTACTGTGCCGCCGGCGTGCGCAGCTACGGCGTGGCCCACTGGCTCCGGGAGCAGGGATTCAATGCCTACTCGCTCGGTCCCGGCATCGGCTACTTCCGCGAGGCGGCCGTGCCTCCCGGGGTTCGTCCCGGCACGCGCGTGAAGCTCCCCGAGGGCGAGGTCGATGGCGCCTGGGCCCCGGCGGCGGAGGGCGAGGTGATCGTGCAAGAAGGGGATCAGTTGCGCGTGAGGGTGCGCGACGAGCAGGGCTTCTGGGTGGAGCGAAGGGTGGCGGCGCCGGGGTGAGCGGGGGTGTGTGGGTCGCCGGCCGCGGACCGGGCCGCCGCCGGACGGCTGCGGTGCCCGTGGGGTGCCCCGGGCCGAGGGCTCCTACGCTGGGCCGAGGCCGACCGTCGCAAGCGGTTGCTAGCTGGAAAGGAATCGTCGTGAGCACACGTTGGCTGAACTGGCACGCCTGGGTACGCGGTGCCCGGTCGACCGCCTCAGCAAGGGCGACCATCACGGGAGAACAGTCACTTTCTTGGGGTGCCTCGGCGCTGATGGCGCGCGCAGTCCGGCTCGGCTGGCCTGTGCTTACGACGATTCCGGTTCGAACGGTAGTTGGTCGCGACGCCCCCCCTCCGCGGCCGTGCCTCCCAGGACCGCCGCGCCAGCCCGGGCGGCCAGGCGTCCCGCTGGCGGCGCACTCGGTGCGGCGTGGCTCCCCCGGTTCGCCCTCTGGCGGCGATCCCCCTTGCGCCCCCTCGTGACTCATTGTAGAGTCACCATGCGTGACTCACTCCAGAGTCACTTCGGAGGTCCCCGTGCTCCACCTCGCCCTGCTCCTTGGATGCAACGACTTCGGGCTCAACCGCGTGGCCGACAAGGCCAGCGAAGAGCTCGACACCGCCGGCGAGTTTGTGCCTGCGGCCGACACCGGCAACGCGGGCGAGGGCACTCCCGACGACGACACCGGCATCGACACCGCGAGCACCGGCGGCCCCGAGAACCTCCCCCCGGAAGACACCGCCGCCGAGGAGGAGCCCACCCCCGACACCGCGCTCCTCGCTGACTGCACCGGCGTGGACTTCGGCACCTGGCAGTGGTGGGGCAGCCAGCCCTTCGACACCGAGGCGGCGCCCACCGACGGGAGCGGCAACGACTTCTACGACACCGCCTACAGCATGTCGGGCTGGTCGACCATCGCCATGCCCGAGCGGAACGTGCCCACCGGCTACGACAAGGCCTTCCTCGCCTGGTTCGAGCTGGCCGACGTGCCCCCCGACATGACGCTCACCGTCGCCAGCGACGACGGGCTCTGGCTCTGGGTCAACGGCCAGTCGGTGGGCCACTGGGGTGGCGACTGGCAAGAGGAGGGCTGCGTGAACGAGGGCGGCTCTTGCGACGTGATGGTCGACGTCGACCCCATCGACGTCACCGAGTTCCTCGTGCCCGGCTGGAACGTGATCGCCGCGCGGGTGAGCAACCCGGTGGTCGGCTCCTGGTTCGACCTCAGCGCCGCGTGTGTCCCGTGAGCGCGGCGAGCGTTTCCCCCCGGGGTGTCCCGTGAGCGGCCCCAACACCGGTCGCGACGCGCTCGTGGGTGATCTCGTGGCCCTGGGCCTCGGCCGCAACGAGGCGCAGGCCTACCTGGCGCTCCTCGAAGACGACACCGGCCGGGGGCTCACCGGCTACGAGGTGGCCGCCCGCAGTAGCGTGCCGCGGAGCGCGGTCTACGCGGTGCTCCGGGGGCTCGAGGAGGCCGGCGCCGCCTTCGCCTACGGCCAGGAACCCCAGCGTTTCACCGCCACCGCGCCGGAGAAGTGGATCGAGCGGCTGCGTCGCGACGCGCTCGCGCGAATGAGCGAGGCCGAGCGCAGCTTGCAGAGCCTGCCCAAGCGCAACCGTCCCGAGCCCATCTGGATCCTCTCCCGCTACGACGACGTGATGGCCCGGATCGACAGCATGATCCGGGGCGCCGAGAAGAGCCTGTGCCTGTCGCTCTGGCCGCGCGAGCTCGACCTCTTGCGCCCGGCGATCGAGGCCGTGGCCGGGCGATACCTGCACCGCGTCCTCCACAGCCCCGCGCGCGTCGAGTCGCTCCCCGCGGGCTTCTGCCCCTGGATCGACGACGTCACCGGCGACGAGACCAAGGCGCAGTGGTCGCACAAGGCGCTGGTCGTCATCGACCGTCGCGAGGCGCTCATTGGCGGCACCGAGCCGGGCGCCGACAACCACGCGGTGTGGACCACCAACCCCTCGCTGGTCGACGTGGCCACCAACCACGTGATCCTCGACATCACGCTCATGGCGCGCGCCACCGGTCGCGACTGCGTGGGCGACGTGGCCCCGCTCATGCGCCCGCACCTCGCGTGATCCTCGCGCTCCTCGTCGCCTGCGAGCCCCCCCGCGACTGCGGGACGGCCTTGTACTGGGTGGGCGAGGCGGAGCGCGTGTCGGCCGTCGGCGCGTGGAATGGCTGGAACCCCGACGCCACGCAGCTCGTTCGCGACGAGCAGGGCACCTGGCGCGCCCAGGTGCACCTCGATGCGGGCGACTACCCCTACCTGCTTCTCGTCGATGGTGTGGAGGAGATCGACCCGTTCCAGCCGCTCATCGACTACAGCACCGGCGAGGAGCGCTCCCTCCTCCGTGTCCGCGAGTGCGACGAGCCCCGCCTGTCGCTCGACCTCGCCGAGAGCGACGCCGACAGCCTCCTCGTCGAGGCGACGCTCGATGTCCCGGTCGCGACCGCATCCGCGATCATCAACGGCGAGCCCCTGGACGTGCAGATCGAGGGACAACAGCTGCGCGTCGAGGCAAACGATCTCGCCCCCGGCAAGCACACCGTCACCCTGCTCGCGACGGACGAGTCTGGTCGCGACACAGCTTTGCGCGTTCCGCTCTGGATCGAGCCCGAGCCCTGGGATGGTCGCGACGCGCTGATCTACCAGGTGGTGGTCGACCGCTTTCGCGGCAACGACGGCGCCCTCGTGGCCCGGGGCCCCGGCGAGAGGCACGGCGGCACCCTGCGCGGGGTGACCAACGCCATCGAGAGTGGCTACCTCGCCGAGCTCGGCGCCAACACGCTGTGGCTCTCCCCGCTGCTCGACAACCCCGATGGCGACTGGCCCGGCGACGATGGCCACGACTACTCGAGCTACCACGGCTACTGGCCCGTCTCGGCCAACGACATCGAGCCGGAGCTCGGGACGGCCAGCGACCTGCGCGCGCTGGTTTCGGCCGCCCATGCCCGGGGTTTCCGCGTGCTCGTCGACGTGGTGCCCAACCACGTGCACGAGGAGCACCCCTACCGCGCCGAGCATGGCAGCGACTGGTTCCACGAGGGCGCCGAGTGCATCTGCGGTGACTACGCGTGTCCCTGGTCGAGCGAGATCGAGACCTGCTGGTTCACCGACTACCTGCCCGACCTGTCCTGGGAGAACCCCGAGGTCGCGGCAACGGTAGGTCGCGACATCGTCGAGTTCGCAATTGCCTACGATCTCGACGGCCTGCGCATCGACGCGGTCCCCATGCTGCGCCGTCACGCGGTGCGGGAGCTCGTCTACCAGCTCGCGGCGGCCACCGAGCAGGGTCCGGTCGACTTCTACGCCCTCGGGGAAACCTACACGGGCCTCGACGGTCACGCCGACATCCGCATGAACCTCGGTCCCTTCGGGCTCGACGGGCAGTTCGACTTCCCCGCGATGTGGGCCCTGCGGGCGCTGGTGGCCGAGTCGAGCGGCGACACGGCGGCCTTCGACGCGGTGGTGGCCCAGGGCGAGGCGGCCTGGGACGGCTCCGGCTCGGTGATGGCGCCGATCCTCGGCAACCACGACACCACCCGCATCGCCAGCGCGATCGAGGGCAACGATGGGCAAGACCCGTGGAGCGCGCCACCCCCACAACCGGCGAGTGACGAGGTGTACGACCGCGTTTTCCTCGCCACCGCGCTCCAGTTCTTCATGCCCGGGGCGCCGGTGCTCTACTACGGCGACGAGGTGGGCCTCGCCGGGGCCGATGACCCCGACAACCGGCGGCCCCTCCCGGCCGACGAGGATCTCTCAGCCGCGCAGCTCGAACTTCGCGACCGGGTGGGCGCCCTCGGCCGCGCGCGGGCCTGCCTGCCTGCGATGCGACGGGGCAGTCGCGACACGCTCCTCGCCGAGGGTCCCGCGCTCCTCTGGCGTCGATCGGGCGACGACCCGGTGTACCTCTACGCCAACGCGGGACCAGCCCCCTTGTCCCCGGAAGGCCTCGACGAGAGCCTCGTCGACCTGTTCGACCCCGACCTCGACCCTCGCCGCGTGCTCGACCCCTGGTCGGCACGCATCCTCGTTTCCCCGGGTAGCCCCTGCCTCGGAGGTGCCTCGTGATCTTCTTGCTCCTGGCCTGCGAATCAGAGTGCCTCGGCGACGACTGCGACAGCGCGCCGGTCATCCCCTGGGACCCCGGCGACGGCGACACGGCCGGCGATGCCTACGGCTCTGGGGACGACACCGACACCGACGACACCACACCCATCGACACCGGGCGGACGGTGGTGTCCGGGCGTGACTGCAACGTGACAGTCACCACCGAGTCCTCTGCCAGCGCCGTGCAGATCGCCGGCGAGTTCAACGGCTGGACGCCGGCCGACATGGAAGAATCCGGTGGCACCTGGACCGCCGACCTCGGCGAGCTCGATCCCGGAGAGTACGCCTACAAGTTCATCCTCGACGGCGCCTGGGAGGGCGACCCCCCGGCCACCGTTTACAGCAAGTGGGTGGACGGCAGCGAGAATCGCAACCTGCGGGTCGGCGACTGCCAGAAACCCCTGTTGCAGGCGGTGAGCGCCACCGCCAGCCCCGAGGGGACGCTCCGCGCCGAGGTCCAGGTGGCCCTGGCCGCCGATGGCGCCCTGCTCGACAGCGTCACCGCCACCGTGGGCGACGTGCCCGTGGCCGCGGAGTGGGACCCCAGCACCGGCGAGATCGTCGTGGAAACGAGCGGCCTCGCCCCGGGCAAACACTCGGTGCGGGTGTGGGCTACCGACGCGTCCGGTCGCGCCGCCGAGAACGAGCCCTTGTGGATCCCGCTCTGGGTGGAAGACGAGCCCTTCGAGTGGACCGACGGCTTGATGTACTTCACCTTCACCGACCGTTTTCGCAACGGCGACTACGGCGCCTCCGACGCGCTGTACGACCCTGAGCCCGGCGTGGCCACCTGCGCCAACTGGAACGGCGGCGACTACCTCGGCATCATCGACGCGCTGGAGGAGGGCTACTTCGAGGCCCTCGGCGTGCGCACCCTCTGGCTGTCGCCGGTGTACGACAACCCCGAGGGCGCCTACCTCGGCTCCGACGGCACCCACGACTTCACCGGCTACCACGGTTACTGGCCCATCTCCGGCACCCACCTCGAGTCGCGATACGGCGACGTCGACGCGGGGGCGGACGCGCGGCTGAAAGAGCTGATCGCGACGGCCCACGCGCACGGCATCCGCGTGCTTTTCGACCTCGTGATGAACCACGTGCACGAGGAGCACGAGTACGTGGCCGAGCACCCCGAGTGGTTTGGCGGCGGCTGCGTGTGCGGCGCGTCCGGTTGCGACTGGGACGAGCGCGCTCGCGACTGCTGGTTTACCGACTACCTGCCCGACCTCGACTACCGGAACCACGACATCGTGGAGCGGGTCACCGACGACACGCTGGCCCTGCTCGAGGCCTACGACATCGACGCGGTGCGGGTCGACGCCGCCAAGCACATGGACCACGTCGCGATGCGCACGCTCTCGATGCGGCTACGCGACGAGGTGGAGGCCGGGGGCGGGGCTGACTTCTACATGGTCGGGGAAACCTACACCTCCGACGCGTCGCTCATCATGGACTACGTCGGCCCCACCGAGCTCGACGCCCAGTTCGATTTCCCACTCTACTACGCGATCCGGAGCGCCTTCGTCGACGACGGCAGCTTCTACGACCTCGAGAACACCGTGTCCGGGCTGGCGAGCGTGTACGGCAGCGCCCCGATGTCGCCCTTTGTCGGCAATCACGACGTCGAGCGCATCGCGACGGCCATCAGCGGCCAGAGCGGCGACTGCTGGTCGAGCTGGCTGGAAGACCCGATGGCGGAGGGCAGCGATGTAGACCAGTGGGACCTCATCCGTCGCCAGTCGATGGCGCTTGCGTTCGCGTTTACCCAGCCGGGGGTGCCGCTCCTCTACTACGGCGACGAGATCGGGCTGCACGGCGGGAGCGATCCCGACAACCGTCGCCCGATGAACTTCGATCCCTACCTGTCGGCCAACCAGGCGGAGCTCCTGTCGCGAGCGCAGGCCGTCGGCACGGCGCGCGGGGCCAGCGAGGGCTTACGACGCGGCGCGCGTACCCAGCTCTGGGTGGACGACACCCTCCTGGTGTACAGCCGGGGCAGCGGGACCGACGTGGCGATCGTCGCGATGAACAAGGGATCGTCTCGTTCGCAGGCGGTGTCGGTGTCGGGCCTCGACGGGGTGACGCTGGTCGACCAGGCCAACCCCTCGCGAAGCTTCACCGTGTCGGGGGGCTCGTTGTCCCTCTCGCTCGAGAGCTGGGACTACGCGATCCTGGTGCCGCAGTGATGATCCTGTTGTCCCTCGCGACGGCCGCCGAGTTTGGCCTCGGCTCCTACGGCCGGGTGCAGGTGAGCACCGAGGCCCAGGGCGGCCAGGGCGAGCCGGCCGACGTGGTGCTCTACCCGTCGCGACTGCAGAAAGACCCGTACGTCGAGGTCGACCTCTGGTGGCGCGCCGAGGCCGAGGATGGCGCGGCCTTCAAGGCGGTTTTCACCCCGGCGCTGGCGGGGGAGCTCTTCCACTACGACGGCAGCTTCGACGCCGACCTCGCGGTGCGCAACCTCTACGTTGAGGCCACCGGGCTCGGGGCGGCGCAGCTCTCGGCCTGGGCCGGCTCGCGCATGTACCGGGGCGAAGACGTGTACCTGCTCGACTTCTGGCCCCTCGACGAGATCAACACCGTGGGCGGCGGTTTCCGCGCCGCGCCCGGACGCTGGCAGTTCCTCGTGCACGGCGGCCTGTCGCGACCGGTGGCCGACGAGTACCAGCTCCAGTACCTCGACGTGCCCGAGGCCGGCGGTGTCGGCACCGACGAGGTGCTCGCCCTCGACCGCCAGCGTGCCATCGCCTCGCTCGGCGTGGTGCACGACCTCCCGCTCGGCGAGGCCACCCTGCGGCTGAAGGCCTGGGGCGAGGGGCACCAGTTGCCCCCGGGGGAACGCGAGGTCGACGGGATCGTGGAGGCGCTCCCCCGCGACGGCGGCGCGCTCGCGGGCGTGATGGTCGGGGCCAGCGGCTGGCGGCCGGGTAGTCACGTGAACCTGTGGGGTCGCCTCGCGACGGGTCTCGCGACCTGCGGCGAGCTCGGCGTGCCCGAAGACGGCCTCGCGCTCGACGGCACCGTGGCCGACGCCCGGGAGGGGCTATTCGCGGTCTCCGCCGCCGAGCAGGTGGGCCGCGTGGGCCTGTTGGTCGGGGCGTACGCCCGCCGCTACGACGACGCCGACGGCCAGTCGGACGACGTGGACGATCGCTGGGAGATGAACGTGGCCCTGCGCCCCGCCATCCACGTGGGTGAGCACGTGCAGCTCGCGATGGAAGTGTCCCACCAGTGGTTGCGACCCGACGGCCTCAACCCCCAGACCGACACCTACGCCGCCCCGCAGGTCACCAAGATCGCGGTCCTCCCCGCGCTGCAACTGGCGCCGTCGATCCTGTCGCGACCGCAGTTGCGTTTGCAGTACGTGTACAGCCACCTCAGCGACGACGCCCGCCTCTGGTTCCCCGCCGGCGACGCCCGCCGCGACAACACCCACCAGCACTTCGTCGGCCTGGGCGCGGAGTGGTGGATCGACTCTGCGAGTTACCGATGATCCTCCTCTTTCTCGGCTGCACCCCGCCCGGCGGCTACGAGGCCGACCCCGAGATCACGAGCCTCGTCGACGACTGGCGCGACGAGGTGATCTACCAAGTGCTGACCGACCGTTTCGCCAACGGCGACCTGAACAACGATTTCAATGTGAGTCGCGACCCCGACGACCTCGCGCGTCACCTCGGGGGCGACTGGCAGGGGCTCATCGACCATGCCGGCTACTTCGAGGCCCTCGGCGTCACCACGCTGTGGATCTCCCCGGTGGTCACCAACGTGGAAGAAGATGCCGGGGTGGCCGGCTACCACGGCTACTGGGCACAGGACTTCACCCAGCCAAATCCACATTTTGGCGACCTGGCCAAGCTGCGCGAGCTGGTGGATGTGATGCACCAGAGGGACATCAAGGTTGTGGTCGACATCGTGGCCAACCACGTGGGGCAGCTCTTCTACTATGACATCAACCGCAACGGCCAACCGGACGAGCAGGTGTGGAACGCGACGGACGGCAGCGGCGAGCAAGAGATCGTGAGCGAGTGGGACCCGCCCTTCGACAGTCGCGGGATCCAGAGTTTCACCAGCCTCGGCGAGGCCGGCGAGGCGCCGATCACGTGGGTAGACATGCCTGAGCTCAACCGCATGCCGCCGGTGCCGAGCGAGTTCGCCGACGAGAGCTGGTACAACCGCAGGGGCCGCGTGACGGACTGGGCCGTCACCGAGCAGGTCGAAACAGGTGATTTCCCGGGGGGACTCAAGGACCTCCTCACCGAGAACCCGAACGTGCAGCAGGCCTTGATCGAGGTGTACGCAGACTGGATCACCCGGACGAACATCGACGGCTACCGGATCGACACCGTCAAGCATGTCGAGCACGAGACGTGGCAGGTGTTCTGCCCGGCGATCCGCCAGCACGCCGCCAGCCTCGGGAAGGAGAACTTCTTCCTTTTCGGCGAGGTTTTTGATGGCGACGACCAGCTGGTGGGAAGCTACACCGCACCCGGGGAGCTCGACTCGCTCGCGTATTTCAGCCAGAAGTACCAGGTCTTCGACGAGGTGATCCGCGACGGCGGGGCCACCAGCAAGATCGCGAGCTTGTGGGCGTCACGTTCTTCCAACTGGGGGACGGTCGAGCACGAAGGCGGCATCGGCCTCGCGCCCACCGACGTCCCGGTGAACTTCATCGACAACCACGACGTGCCGCGCTTGCTGTCGGGGACGGACGAGGACGGCTTCTTCCTGAGCTTGTTGTTGTTGTTCACCGAGCCTGGGGTGCCGGTGCTCTACTACGGCACCGAGCAGGGTCTCGACGGCGCCAACGACCCCGCGAACCGCGAGCCCATCTGGCCCACGGGCTACGACACCGAGAGTCCCAGCTTTGTGGCGGTCGCCGAGCTGATCGCGCTGCGGCAGTCGCGACCGGCCCTGCAACGCGGCGACGTGACGGTGCTCGCCTCGGGCGACGCGGCCGGTCTCTTCGCCTTCGAACGCGCGGTCGACGACGATCGCGTGCTCGTCGTGCTCAACACCGCCGACAGCGCCATGGAAGGCGACGTGCCGACCGCCTTCTCCCCGGGCACGGTGGTGTCGGTGCTCTGGCCCTACGTCGGCACCTTCACCGTCGCGAGCGACGGCACGCTCCCGGTGGCGCTCGACGCCCGCGCTGGCCTCGTGGTGGGCTCGTGATCTGGGTCGCCGCCGCTTTCGCCGGTACGCTGTCTGGGCTGGTCAGCGCCAATGGGCACGGCGCCGTGGTGCTCGAGTGGGACGACAGCGGCTACGGCGTGTTGTCGCGTTTCCACGACCACCTCTACAAGACCCCGTCCCCCAGCGCAGAAGACACGCGCGACCTGCTCTACGACAGCTACTTCGGCCTCCGCGCCGAGGGCGCGTCCGGCTGGCTCACCCCCGTTCACGGCGTGGAGACCGAGCCGGGAACCGGCATCGTCCGCGTGGACCGCTCGGTCGGCTCGCTCGTGGTCACCGAGCATATCTTCGCCCCGATGTCGCTAGGACGGCCTGGCTTCGTGCACCTGCTCGAGGTCCGCAACGAGGGCGCCAGCGAGGTGGCCGAGGTGGAGGTGTTCTCGCTCCACAACTACCACCTCGGCGACGGCGAGGGGCAGGGCAACGAGCAAATCGTCGCCACGGCGGAGGGACTCGCCGAGTGGGGCAGCACCACCGGCCTTGGGATGTTCATGCTCCCCTTGTCCACGCCGACGGCCACGAGCTGCGACGACGTATGGGCGCGGGTGAACGCCGGGGGTGACTACACGCCCGGTTGCGACAGCACTGGCGACGACAGGGTGGGCGGGTTCCAGTGGAGCCTCGGCCCCATCGCCCCGGGCGAAACGCGCTGGGTGGGCACTGTCGATGCCTTCAGCCTCGATCTCGAAGCACTCGCGACGACTGTCGCGACGTGGATATCTGGTCGCGACATTGAGTCACTCGTCGACGCCGAGCGGGCCGACTGGGCCGGCTGGCACGGTTCCGACCCGTCGGGCTTGTCGGGCGACGAGTCGCTCGTCTACCAGCAGTCACTCGCCTACCTGCGCATGGCGCAGGTGCGCGAGAGTGGCGATCCGGAGGGGCAGATCGTGGCGTCCTTGCCCTACGCCGACGGCGCCTTCACCCACGTGTGGAACATCGCCTGGGCGCGCGACGGCGCCTACGCGGCGCGGGCGCTCGCCGAAGCCGGTCACCCCGAGGAGGCGGCGCTGGCGCTGCGTTTCCTCGCCCGCGAGGGCAAGATGGGCGCGTACGCCGACTACATCGAGGGGCTAGACTACACCGTGTCGCTCTGCCGTTACTACGGTGATGGCACCGAGTGGAGCGACGACGACGGCACCGGGCCCAACATCGAGCTCGACGACCTCGGCCTTTACCTCTGGGCGCTGCACGGCGCCGTCGAGGCCGGGGCGGAGCTCGACGGCGAGATTCCCCGGGCGCTGACCGGCGCCGCGGACGTGCTCGCCGCGCTGGTCGACGAGACCGGGCTCGTCACCGAGGACAGCTCCATCTGGGAGCGCCACTGGAACGGAAACCAGAAGCACTTCACCTACACCAGCGCCTGGGCTGCGCGCGGGCTGCGCGACGCGGCCGATCTTGCCGACCGGATTGGGGACGATCGCGCCGAGACTTACCGGACGGCGGCCTCCGGGATCGAGTCCGCCATCGCCTCGCAGCTCGTGATCGACGGCGTCGTGCTCGGCAACCTCGAGGAGTCGAGCGCCCTGGATCTTGCCGCGGTGGACGCCTTCAACAACGGCAGTCTCAACCCCGAGAGCGCCGACGCCTCGCTCGCGGCCTGGGAAGCCCTGCGCGTGACCGCGGGTGGCTACAAACGAAACGACGACGGCGACACGTACGACGAGCAGGAGTGGCTGTTCATCGACCTCCGCCTCGCCGAGCTGCACGCCCGGCGCTGCGAGGACCACGGCCTCCTCGACCGCGCCACTGCCCTCGCTCTGGACAACCACGGCGTGCTCCCGGAATTGCTCGACCCGGCCACCGGGGAGGTGACGGGCCCCGCCCCGATGATCGGCTTCGGCGCCGGCGCCTACGTGCTCGCGTTGCACGCGCGGGCGGACGCGACATGCGACGAGCCGGGGGACACCGGCGGTGACTCCGACGGAGCTGTCGACACTGGGGTGCCGGCCGACACGGATGACACCGGGGACAATGCCGACAGCGCCGATTCCGACGACACCGGAGCGACCGATCGTCCCGCCGTGGTGCCCCCGGACTGCGGCTGCGCGGCCGGTCCAGGGGCGTGGCTCATGCTGCTGGGCTGGCGGGGGCGGCGCCAATCACCGGTCAAACTCCTGCGGAAAAGCCCCCCTCCCGCGGCATCGAGGTTGTAGACTCCCCCGATGGCCGGCGACCAGACCTACCGTCCCAAGACCCCCGCTTCCTCGAGCAACGGCCCCACGGGCACGGGCACGCAGAGCGGCAAGACCAACAGCGTGCACAGCGCGAACGTGGCCGCCGGGGGGGGCAACGCCTACGCAGCGAGCATCCGACCTTCGCCGCCGGCGCAGCAGGAAGAGCTGGAAGACCCCGGTGTCTTCGACAAGCTGGGCGCGGTGATGGGCTCCTCGCACATGAAGACGAGGCTCGGCAAGAACGGCCAGGGTGTCAACTGGGACGACCGCGAGAAGGGCGCCAACCGGATGGAGGTGGACGTCTGGGGCAAGGACGAGGTTCGAATCCCCAAGTTGCGCATCGGCAGCGTGGCCCGCGAAGGTTTCTCCGCCAAGGAGATCAGCGGCGACAACATCAAGCTCAACGAGCAAGACAAGGCGAAGGATGGCTCCTACAACGCCAAGCTCACCGTCGACCGGGCGGGCGCGAAGGATGTCAACAGCACCACCCCGGCGATGAGGGCCGCGGGCGTGGCCGTCCAGGGCGTCACCGTCAACCGCAACCTCGCGAAGGGCTCCGATCTGCCTGACTTCTTCAGCAAGCCGGGCGCCACCACCGTGGAGGTGCAGAGCGCCTCGGTGTCGGGACTCGACTTTGCGGGGGTGCAGGCGGGGTCGATTTCCGCGCAGAACGTCGTCGGGTCCACGAACGGTCACGACCATCAGCTCGGCATCGGCGCCCTCGGCGCGCAGAACCTGTCGAGCGCGGGCATGAGCATGGACGGGGTGAACGCCGAGAAGGTGGCGATGAAGGCCACCAACGACTCGGCGTCGATCAGCGCGCAGTCAGTCAGTGCGCGCGGTGGCAAGGCGGGCGGCCTCGAGATCGGTACCGCGCAGGCGAAGATGTTGGAAGCTGAGATCAGCAAGACAAAGTCGAGCCTGAAGGCCAAGTCATTGACGGGCACGGGCCTCGCCGCGAGCGGCGTGACGATCGACAATGTCGCAGCGAGCGACGCGTCGCTCGCGACCGGCGACGGGGTGACCACGGCCCAGGCCTCCCGGGTTGACGGCACCGGCGTGACCGCCGGCAAGACGAAGATGGCGAGCGTAGGCGCCAACAACGTCAAGGTGGGCAACCAGCAAGGCACCACCACGCTCGGCGTCGACAACGCCACCGCGACGGGCATCGCGGGCGACGGCTTCGGCGTGGGCGAGGTGGGCGTCAACGCGGGCGGCGCGAGCTTCGGACCTGCCGGCACCAGCGTGTCGGCGAAGGGCGCGACTGCAAAGGACATCGCGGCCGGGCCGGCCAAGATCAAGCAGGCGAGCGCGAGCGACATCGCCATCGGCAGCAAAGAGGGCGTCACGACGCTCGGCGTGGCCGACATGAACGCCGGCGGGGTGTCGGCCGGCGGCGTTGACATCGCATCGCTCAATGCGCAGGGCGGCACCGGCAGCATCGGGCCAAGGGGCACGCAGCTCGGCGTCAAGAGGCTCGGCGCCACCGGCATCAGCGGCGACAAGACCTCCGTGGGCAGCGCCACCGCGAACGACGCCTCGCTCAACATGGCCAACGGCACCACGACGATCGGCCTCGGCTCGGCCTCCGCCAAGAAGGTGAAGGCGGGCGGCGTGGGCATCGACGACCTCGGCGTCAACGGTGGCAAGGCGGTCATCAGTGGCGGCGGCGCCGACCTGTCGGCGAAGGGCGCCAATGCCAAGGGCATCATGGCCGGCAGCACCTCGGTCAACGGCGCCAGCGCGACGGACCTGTCGCTCGGCGTGCGCGACGGCAAGGGCACGCTTGGCGTCGGAACGGCCACGGCGAGCGGCATCAAGACCGACGGCGCCAGCGTCGCGACCGCGAATCTCAAGGGCGGCTCCGCTGTCATGGGCGGCGGCGAGACCGTGCTCGGCGCCAAGAGCGTCGATGCCACGCAGCTCGCGGTGGGCGACGTGACCGCCGTGAAGGTGGGCGCCACCGATGCCAAGCTCACGGCCAACGCCCAGGGCCTGGGCGGCTCCGCGGGGGGCCTCACCGCGAGCGACATCAAGGCCGGGGAAACCACCGTCGCGAGCGCCAACGTGGCCGGCGCCGAGTTCCAGAGCGGCGGCGGCACGCTGAGCGGCGGCGCGAAGAAGGTCGACGTGGGTGCGGTGAAGTCGGGCTCCACCTCTGTCACCAGCGCCTCGGCCAGCGGTGCCAACTTCTCGAGCGTCAAGGGCAACACCTCGGTGGGCGCCGACACCGTGGCGGCCAATGGGGTCAAGACCCCCGCGGTGAGCGCCAAGAGCGCCAAGGCGACGGGGGTCAAGGCCGACGTGGGCGGCGGGAACACCAGCGTCAACGCGGCCACCCTCGCGACCACGGGCTTCGACGCGGGCGCGGTGAAGGCCGACACGCTCGGCGGCACCGGCCTCGCCGTCAAGAGCGGCGACGGGAAGACCTCGGTGAACGCCAAGAGCGCCAACGCGACGAACTTCGCGGTCAACGCGGGAGGAACGAACACCACCGCCAGCAAGGTGCAGACGGGCGCCATCGGCATTGCCACCGGCTCGCCCGGCAAGAAGTCCACCCCGCAGAAGCCGGTGATCGAGCAGGCCGCCGCGCTCGTCGACGATGCCTCGCTGCACGTGACCGCGCCGATGAACGGCCAGACCATGGGCTCCGGCACCAGCAAGATGACGGTTCAGCCGGGCACCACCGCCTACGTCGAGGTCAAGATCGACGGCGGGCGCCTCGTGCCCAGCGGCACAAGCGCGAAGTTCAGCAAGCCGCTCGACACCTGGGGGTGGACCAGCGTGCCCGGCGTGTACCTCGACAACGCGGGCAAGCTCTACGCCGACGTGCGCGGCCTCTGGGACATCAACCTCACCGAGAAGGCCAACGAGGCCATGGGTGCCAAGGGCGACGCCATCCCCATGTCGGTCACCCAGATCGCCAAGGGCATGGGCGGCGGGTCCACCCCGGCGCCGACCCCTTCGAGCAACCAGAACAAGAGCACGTCGAACAAGTCCGCCAAGTCCACGCCTGCCTCGCCGCCGCTGGTCGACCCCGACCAGGTCCGCGTGCAGGGAACGGTGGGCCTCAAACCCGGTACGATCGCCACCGACGGCATCTCGGCCACGCTGGGACAAGGACAGGGCGCCAACGTGGCCCAGGTCGACCGCAACGGCGCGCAGTCACTCTCGGTGGGC
>SXON01000100.1 GCA_005778355.1 Pseudomonadota bacterium
CGGCGAGGCGGGCGTGTACCTGATCCAGCGGCGCGCGCTGCCGTGGACCAGCGGCGGGCCCCTCTACGCCTGGCGGCGGATCTCCCGCGACGACCTCGACCACCCCCGGGGGCTCGACCTCGGCTGGGGAATCGGCCGGGATCTGTCGATCTTGTTCACCAATCCAGACCACACACCACCGGCCTACGACCACCTCTACCTCGCGACGGCCGGCGGCGGCCCCTGGGACCTGGACATCTCGTGGTAATGGCGCTGCTGCTCGCCTGCGCCGGCAAAGACGGCGCGGGCACGGGCAAGCAGGACAGCGAAGCACCGGCGCCTGATCGCCCGTCGGCCTGGGTGGTGCTCCCGCCAGACTCGGCAGGCAAGGACTCGGCGGGTGACACCGGCGACACTGGCCCAGTGATCGACGTCGACGAAGACGGCTACATCGACAGCGTTGCGGGGGGCGACGACTGCGACGACAAGAACGCGGGGGCCTACCCCGGCGCCCCCGAGATGTGCGACGACGCCGACCAGGACTGCGACGGTGACGGCTGGGCAGGCGCGGACTGCGGCGCGACGCAGGCGATCGCCGGGATGGGCGTGCTGCTCGCCGGGTCGCCGCTCGGCGCGGCGAGCATCGTCCGTGACGTGACCGGCGACAGCGTGGATGATGTGATGGACGGCTCCTACTGGGAGCGCGAGCCCTTCGGGCTGATGTACTGGACCGCAACCGAGATCCCCGAGAACCCGGGCTACTTCCCCGACGAGAACAACGTGGCCGCGTTCTACGAGTACAGCGACCTCATCGACCACCGGCTCGACTTCGGCGACGTGGACGGCGATGGCTACAACGACGTGGGCCACGTGCCTGGCGGCGTGTACGGCTACAGCACGCTGCTCTTTCGCGGCCCCGTTCCCACCGACGGCACGTGGGTGTCAGCGGGCGAATCGGACTACTCCTGGGACGCGTCGCCGAGCATGGAATGGTCGGACTGCTGGGGCTGCGATGCCATCACCGGCGACTGGAATGGCGACGGGCTTGGCGACCTGGCGCTGGCAGCCTGGGACGACACCGAACCTCAGGAGGATGGGGGTCTGGTGGTGTACTGGGGGGGCACGTTCGGTGAGGAACGGCTGACCCTGGGGGGTGACCACGTGTGGGAGCTCAACGCCCTGGGCGATATCACAGGTGACGGAGCTGACGATATCGCCGTGGCGGACTCCTGCGAGGGGGGCTCCGACACCTGTGTTGGTTGGCTCGATGGCTCCGAGCTGACCACCGCCATCGCCCTCGAGCGCCCGATCGACATCGCCTTCGCTGCCGTCGTCGATTCGGACTACGAAAGCACCACCTGGGCCGGAGTGCGCGACTGGGATGGCGACGGCCTGATCGACCCGGAGGCCACAGTGTGGCCCTCCCGCAGCGATAGTGAAACGGATGGCGAGCGCGTCCTCTTCGCCAGCTCGAAGCCACTACCCACGGCGATCGACGACGCCACCGGAGGCTACGAGCTCGCAGGCTCCGTGCTCGGCGGCGCGCTGAACGCCGGCGCCCACCCGTGCTGGCTCGGGGGTTCCGAGCAGATTCTGTACCAGCGCGGCAAGACCTGGGCCCTCTTCGAGGCCCCAACCTCACTCCCCCCGCGCCACTCCCCCTTCCCCGACCGGATGCTCGTCTTCGAGCGCGCCTACGGCGCCGACTGCGGCGACGTCACGGGCGACGGCAAGCAGGACCTCGTGTTCGGCGCCCGCGAGGACTGGATGGACGACCGCGCGCACATCCGCGTCATCCCCGGCTGGGAAATCCCCTGGGACGACGACACCTACTGGCCCTGAACCACCCCTTCCCTGGAGTCCCCCAATGCTCGCCCTTCTCCTCACCTTGTTCGCCTGCCCCGTCACCGTCCCCGGCGACACCGCCACCGCGCTACCCCCGTCCACCCTCACCGACACCGCCTCCGCCCTCCCGGCCCAGGGCGACGTCCAATAGCGCCGCTACTCCGGCGAACCCGTCCACACGTACACCGCCCCTCCACCCTCGGCGCCGCCCTGGTGCCAGGCGCCCACCGCCACGTCGGCGAGCGCGTCGCCGTCGTAGTCGCGCCCACCGGCGAGCGCGTAGCCACTCGCGTCGCCCTCGGCCTCGCCAAGCAGCACCACGGTGTCGCGACCGGTGAAGGGCGCCAGGAGCAAGTGCGTGGCGCCGGCCTCGGCGGCCACCGTGTCGTCGTCACGCGCGCTCGCGGCGAGGTCGTCCACGCCATCGCCGTCGAGATCACCCGCGTTGGCGAGCGCATAGCCGAAGAGGTCGCCGTCGGTCCCCGACACCGTCGTTCGGGCAGCAGCAACGAGCGTGCCCTCCACCGGGCGCTCGGTCACGATCCCCACCAGGCCCTCGCGCGCTCGCCCGTGTCCGAAGGCGCCCACCGCGGCCCAGCCTGCGCCGCTGGCCACCGCGTGCCCGGCGAACTCCGCTGGCCGCTCGCCGGTGAGGCGCACCCGGTCGATGGTGCCGACGGGACCGGGCCAGAAGTAGGCCGCGCCCGCGAGCGCGTCGGCGTCGCGATCCACCCCGTCGGCCCCCACGAGCAGGTCGTCGAAGCCGTCGCCATCGATGTCGTGGCCGCCCGCGAAGGCGTAGCCGAGCCAGTCACTGCCGGCCTCGCCGAGGATGCTGAGCAGGGCGGCGCTCGCGTCGAGGGCCCCCGTCGGCCGGGCGAAACCGTAGAGCGCGCCACTGTCGACGCCGTTGCCGTCCGTCATCCAGGCGCCCACGCCCAGCTCCGGGTGGCCGTCGTCGTCGAGGTCGCCCAGGGGGCCCAGCTCGACACCCATCTCGTCGCCGGCCGCGAGGCCATCGATGGTGGCCAGGGCCGAGGCCGGGGGGACCGGGCCCACGAGAGGCCCGGCGAAGATCAGCACCCTCCCGGCCCGCTCCGCGTGACCCGGCGCGCCGATGGCCAGCTCGGGGAGGCCGTCGCCATCGAGGTCGTCGAGCACAGCCAGCCCCGTGCCCAGCTCGGCGCCCACCAGACCAGCCACCCGGGCGTCGGCCTCGGCGTCGGTCACCCGGCCCGACCGGCCGCCCGAGAAGACATGAACCGCGCCCCCGCCCGCGCCCGACGGCGCGCCCACCACCAGCTCGGCGAGGCCGTCGCCGTCGAGGTCGCCCAGGGCCATGGCCGCGCCCAGCTCGCCACGCGACACGGTCCCGGTGACGACGAGGTGGGCGAGGCCGAGGCTGTAGCTGGCGACGGGCTCGGCGGTGTCGCCGGTGTCGACCCCCGTATCGCCAGTGTCAGCGGCGCTGTCGCCGCTGTCCGGAGCGGTGTCGGCGGTGCTGTCGCGACCGCCTGGGCTCTTGGAGTCTTCCGTCGCTGGGCAGCCGACAAGCAGAGAAGCGAGGATCAAGGGAGCCCCAGGGAAACGAGGTACACGCGGCCGGCGTCGTCGGTGCCTCCCACCGGCACGCGGTAGGCCGAGGCGGCGAGCACGGGCAGGCCGTCGTCGCCCTTGGCCACCGCCAGCGCGATGCCGAGGGCGTCGCCGTCGGTGCTGCCGAGGAGTCGTAAGGGAAGGTCACTCGGCGCGTAGCGCCCGCGGGCGGGACCGTAGGCCACCCCGACCCAGCCCGGGGGCGCGTCGGGCTCCACGCTCTCGCGCTCGCCGGGGGCACCGGTCACGAGCTCCGCCACGCCGTCGCCGTCGAGGTCGCCGGCCGCGAGGCCCACCCCGCCCGAGTCGTCGGGATCTTGCCCCTCGATCGCCGCCAGGGCGGCGCTCCCCGGCGTGGCCCCGGGGGCAAGGGCGCCGAAGGCATAGATCGCGCCGCGCAGCTCGTTCCAGCCGGTCGCGCCCACCACGAGGTCGACGAGGCCGTCGCCGTCGAGGTCGGGTGCCACCGCCACCGTTCGGCCCAGCGCCTCGCCCTCGGCCTCGCCGTACACCTTCACGGTCGCGTCGGCCAGCGAGCCACTTTGCACGTCGAGCACGTAGGCCGCGCCGGCGTAGCGCTCGGCCTGCGAGTTGCGGTAGGCCCCCACGATCAGCTCGTCGGTGCCGTCGCCATCGAGGTCGCCGAGGGCCACCGCCCGCCCGGCGTAGTCGCCCGCCGCCTCGCCCTCCACCACCGCCGCCGCGTCGGCCCGCACGAGGTCGCCCACGAGCGGGGCGTCGAACACCCAGGCCGCGCCCACGTCGTCGCCGTCGCGACCGTCGGCGCCGCGCACGCCCACCACGAGGCGACCTTGCCCACAGGCCAGCGCCGAGCCGAGCTCGTCGTCGCGGGTGCTGCTCGCCACCGTGGCGCTACCCGCGTCGTAGAGGGTACCGTCGGGGGCGTCGAGCGGGAGGAGCCACGCCAGCCCCGCCGAGTGCACGTCGCGGTCGGCCACCACGAGGTCGTCGCCGCCATCGCCGTCGAGGTCGGGCCCGGCGCAGAGGCTGTCGCCGCGCGGCGCGTCGCTCCCCTCGGCGAAACGCGCGAGGCGGTTGCTGCCCTCGAAAACGTAGGCGGCGCCCTCGCCCTCGGCGAGCACCACCAGGCGGTTGCCCTGCGCGGCGAGCTTGGCGCCGAAGAGGCCCGAGGCCGTCACGTCGCCGTCGAGGCCGAGCGTCGTGACCGACTCCACGGCGAGCTCGCCGGTGAGGTGCGTGGCCTCGGCGGTGTCGCCGGTGTCGGCCGTGTCGCGACCGGCCGTGTCAGGCGGCTCGGAATCACCGCCGCCGGGACAGCCCAAGAGCAGCGCGAGGACCGTCCTAGACATCCTGGGCCAGCGCATAGCACGCTTCTCCGGCCATACGCGCGGGCGGATGTTGCTGCTCGCCGCGCTCGCCCTCGCCGCCCCCGACCGGGGGTGGATCTTCGTGATGGACGGCCACCGAGCGAGCGAGGGCGTGGACGCCGGCAGCGAGAACCTCGAGTGGCTGATGGGCACGATGGCGCCACAGCGGGCCATCGTCTACAACCTGCTCAATCGCGACTCCACCCAGACCGACGGCGCGCGCTGCGTCCCACGGTGTTCGAGGCGGTGGGCCTCGCCCGCGGCCTCGATCTCGACGGCGGCTACGTCGACGGCAACACCGTCTTCAGGGACTCGCAGGGGCGCTCGCTCTACCCGGGGCTCGGTCGCGTCGGCGCCCGCGAGTACCCGAGCGAGTCGGAGTCCACCGCCGACGACGAGGCGCTGGTCGAGCGTTCGCTCGCGCGCGTGGAGGCCCAGGGCGCGCAGGTGATCCTGCTCAACCTGGAGGGATCTCGAGTTGTCAAAAGAAAATCAACTCATGCTGCTGGGGCTTGCCCCCCCCCGAAATTTCATACTCAGGTTGCGACATCGGGAGTTCAAGTTGAAAACTGAGTTCGACTGCGGCACGGGAGGGGTGACCATCCCTGCAAACACGAGCACCGCGACCTTCATCCCAGGTAGCAAGTTCCGCCCGTCGACGGGGTTGAAGAAGGCGCGCTCGCGAGGCGAGATGCGGGTGGCCATCGGCACGCCCGAGGCGCAACCCGCGGTGGAGTTCGCGAACGCCTGGGACGGCACGCGGGTGGCGGTCGCGGTGGGCACGAACATCACCGCGAACGGCACCTCCCCGCCGGCGGCGTCGTCCACCGACCTGGAGTCCTCCGCCGCGCAGTACCTCCTGGTGCGCTCCGGCTGGCTGGTGCGCAACACGCACGCCAGCAACAGCGCGTCCTGCTGGCTCGACGGCACCATCGACGCCTGGGGCGACTAGGGGTGTCGGGGGGCGTCGGCCTCGTCCGGCCCTGGGCCCGCAAGCTGGGCGAGCACGCCCTGCGCTACGTGACCGACCGCAGCGGCACCTCCGCGCTGCTCGACTTCGAACTGCCTTTGCCCACCGGCGCCACCGGGATGCAGTGGGCCTACCCGGTGCCCGACGACGACAGCGACGCGTCGGGAGACGTCGTCCTGTCCTGCGCGGCCGACCACAAGATCTTCGCCTGCCTGCTCGCCCTCGGTTCCCTCGACGGCGCGAGCGCCACGGGCAGAGTCGCCGACATGCTCGCGAGCATCACCTGGGTCGAGGTTCAACTCCCCGCCGCCGCCACCGCGACCTGGTACACGGGCGCGGCGGACCACGCGCACCTCGCCGCGCACGGCGCGCACTGGATCTCCGTCCAGCTGGCGAGCGCCATGGACTCGGAGCACAACGACCTCTGGCTCCTGAAGCTGGAGCGGGCCGACATCGAGTACGCTGTCGCGACGGGGGGGAAGGTCGCGCCCCGCGTGCAGCGCCTGGTCTACAGCGCGGACCACCGCACCGCCGTGCGGTACGATGCGCTGGTGATCGACACGGACCGCACGTACTCCACCAACGACCACTTCCTCCAGGCGGTACCCGGCGGGGTGCGGGTGGTGATCGCGAACGCCGCCGCGGGCACCCTCCTCCCCATCGAGGTCGATCCCTTCACCCTCCAGCTCCAGTCCGCCAGCGAGTGGAACCCCGCGGCGCTCGGGATTCGCGCCAACACCACCGGCTCGGCCAGGGGCCCGACCCTGGGCGAGCTCACGCCGAGCTTCCGGCTCGTGTTCCCGGACACGGTGGTCACAAACGTGGCGCAGAACAACCTGCACCTGGTCGAGACGGACAGCTCGTGGAGCGTGTCGAGCCTCGCCGCGTCGCTGTCGCTGGCGGGGTACAGCCTCCAGATGCCGAGTTTCCTCGTGCTGCTCGACGGGAGCGTGGTGCTCGCGCTCAAGTTGCTACCCTGCACCGCCGTGCCGGCCACCACACCCACCTACTGGGACGGTGAGCCGGTCTTCGAGGACTGGGGCTACGTGCATCTCTTCCTGCTCGAGCGTGGCCTCGCGGGCTTGTTGCAGGTGGTGCCGCTGGCGCTCGCGGGGCGAACGTCGCTGACGACCGGGGGCAACCGGCCCCATCTCAATCGCTGGGGGCGGTGGGTGCTCGCCTGCTGGGACCAGGCGACCCTGCCGGACCCGAACGCTCCGGAGCAGTACGCCACCGACTTCCGCTCCCGCCTCCGGGTGATGTACCTGGAGACCTCGTGATCGCGCTGCGGGCCGCGCTGCCGGCGCTGCTGCTCCTCGCCTGCGATCCCGGCGACGAGCCGGGAAAGGCTGCCGACACCGGAGACGACGCGGCGACCCCCGACAGCGAGGGCCCTCCCGGCGACAGCGGGGACAGCGCGAGCGACACCGGCCCCCCGCCCGACGCCGACGGCGACGGCTCCCCCGACGACGAGGACTGCGCCCCCGCCGACCCGGCGGTGCACGCTGGCGCCGCCGAGAGCTGCGACGGGGTCGACAACGACTGCGACGGCGCCGTCGACGAGGACCCGCCGGCCTGGCACCCCGACGCCGACGGCGACGGCCACGGCGACGCGGCCACCTCGGAGGCCACCTGCGAGGCCCCCGCCGGCTGGATCGCCGACGGCACCGACTGCGACGACGCCGACCCCCTCACCAGCCCCGCCGCCACCGAGACCTGCGACGACGGCATCGACAACGACTGCGACGGCGGCGGCTGCCGCTACGATGGCGTCGCGTCGCTGGGCGAGCTCGCCACCTTCGTCCCCGACCCGCAGGACTACTACCTGCCCCAGACGATGGAACTCGAGGGCCGGTGCGACCTCGACGGCGACGGCTGGGCCGACCTCGCCGTCGGGATCGCCACCCGCGCCAGCTACGGCTGGGTAAACGCGACCGAGGGCGAGCTCGCGGTGCTTCGTGGAGGACAGCCCCTGCCCGCGGCGCTCGACGGTGGCTGGGTGCACGCCCAGGGGGATGAGGGTCGCACAGGCCTCGGCGGCGGGCTCGCCTGCGCGGGCGACCCGGACGGCGACGGCACCGACCAGCTGGTCATCTACACTTGCAACGACGCCGAGGCGGCCCTCTCGACCGTCCACGTGCTCGACGACCTGTCTTCGGGGGGCACGCTCCCCGCCGCTCGGGGGTGGGTGGAGGGCCTCGAGGAGGGCGGGACGCTCTACACCCGCGCGAGCGGCGATGTCGACGGCGACGGCACCGTCGATCTCGCGCTGTCGGAGTACCACGGGGAACCGCCCGAGAGGTCGACGTCCCTCTACTTCTTCCCCGCCTCGCTGGCCGGCGCCCACGTGGTCGCCGACGCCGCCGCCAGCTTCGCGCTGGAGGACGTCAGCCTGGTGGATGACGTCGAGCTGGGTGGCGACTACGACGGCGACGGCATCTTCGACCTGGTCGTCGCCATCGACACCCCGACGGCTCCCGACTACGTGCTCGGCTTCGCCGGGCCGGTCCTGAGCGCGCTCGACCCGGCCGACGCCACCGTGACCCTGGACAACGGGGCGGACGCGCCCGAGCCGGGGAAGGCCACCTACATTCACCTCGCCGCCGCCGACCTCGACGGCGACGGCCGCGACGACCTGGCCGTCTCCTCCTGCCTCGACCCCGTCGACGACACCTGCTCCCTCTACCTCGTCGCGGACCCCTTCTCCGCCTCCCGCTCCATGGACACCACCGCCA
>SXON01000012.1 GCA_005778355.1 Pseudomonadota bacterium
ATCGACATGGCCTCGCCGAACATGAAGATGCGAGATCCCTTGCTCTATCGCATCAAGTTCGCGAGTCACTACCGCAGCGGCAGCCGCTGGAAGGTGTACCCCTTCTACGACTTCGCGCACTGCCTGAGCGATGCAATCGAGAAGATCACCCATTCCATCTGCACGCTCGAGTTCGAGAACAACCGCGAGCTTTACGACTGGATCCTCGAGGCCTGCGAGATCGTCGACCCCCCACGCCAGTACGAGTTCGCGCGCCTCAACCTCACGTGGACCGTGATGTCGAAGCGCCGTTTCATCCAGCTCGTCGAGCAGAAGCTGGTGGACGGCTGGGACGATCCGCGCATGCCGACGCTCTTCGGCCTTCGCCGAAGAGGCGTCACCCCGAGCGCCTTGCGCACCTTCTGCGACCGCGTGGGCGTGGCCAAGGCCAACAGCGTGGTGGAGGTGGAACTGCTCGAGAACACCATCCGCGACGACCTCAACCCGGTGGCGCCCCGAGCGATGGCGGTACTTCGCCCGCTGAAGTTCACGTTGACCAACTGGCCCGAGGGCCGGGTTGAGCACATCGACGCCCCGCTCTACCCGCCCGACAGTGGGCGCGCGGAGTCGCGACCGCTGGCGCTCGGCGGCCACGTCTACATCGAGGCCACCGACTTTGCCGAGGTACCGCCTTCCGGCTGGAAGAGGCTGGTGCCCGGCGGCGAGGTGCGCCTGCGTCACGGGCCGGTGGTGCGTTGCGACCAGGTGGTGAAGGACGGCGACCGGGTGGTGGAGCTACGCGGCACCGTCGATCTCGACACCCTGGGCGGCCGCGCCCCCGAAGGGCGCAAGGTGAAGGGCATCGTGCACTGGGTTGGTCACGACGCCGGGCCCGTGGAGGTCCGCCTCTACGATCGGCTCATCCGCGTAGAGTTCCCCACCGCCGACAACTTCATGGACGAGCTGAACCCGAGGTCACTGGAGGTCCTACCGGCGCTGGGCGAGCCGATGCTCGCGACCGCCACCGGGCACCTCCAAT
This sequence comes from Pseudomonadota bacterium, assembly GCA_005778355.1. Classification (GTDB taxonomy): domain Bacteria; phylum Myxococcota_A; class UBA796; order UBA796; family SXON01; genus SXON01. Next base: position 1,019 of record SXON01000012.1, read on the forward strand.
TCGAGCGCACTGGGTACTTCTTCCGCGACCCGAACTTCAGCGACCGCGCCGTCTACAACCGCGTCGTCGGCCTGAAGGAGGGCTACGCGGTGGAGGAGAGGAAGCCCGCGACCGAGGCCCGCAAGGTCGAGGCGCCCCAGGTCGTTGGCCAGGCGCGCGCGCTCGACGACGCAGCCGAGTCGCGACGGGCGGCGCTGGTGGCGCAGGGGGTGACCGAGGCGGCGGCACGCGCCTTGGCGGTGGACGAGGCACTGGTGACGCTCTTTTCCCTGGTGGCGCGGGTGTCGCGTCCGGAGACGGCGGGAAACTTCGTGGCCAACGTCGTTCTCGGCGAGGCCCGGTCGGCGGGCGTGGAGATCATGGCGCTCGATGGCGTGCGCGTGGGTCGCGTGGTGGCGTTGCTCGAGGCCGGGACCCTCGGGCAGCCGCAGGCAAAGCGGGTGCTCGCCGCCGTGGTGCGCGAGGGCGCCGACCCCGACGAGGTCGTGCGCCGCGAGGGCCTGTCCAAGTTGACCGACCCCGCCGTGCTCGCGCCGATGGTCGACAGCGTTGTGTCGCGACACGCGAACGAAGCGGAACGCTACCGCGCCGGGCAGGCCCAGCTCCTGGGCTTCTTCGTGGGACAAGTGCTGAAGGCGAGCGGCGGCAAGGCCGACGCTGGGGTGGTGAACGAGCTCTTGAAGGCGAGGCTCGGGGGCCCGTAGCCCTGGGGGCGCAACGACAGCAACCCCGCCAAGAAGCGCCTACAGCCTAGCACCTACAGCCTCCAGCCTAGCTCTGCACCCCCTCTGCACCTCCCCCGCGCGCGGCCCGCGCCTCGGGATGAGAACTGTCGGCGTAGCTTGCCCCCATGTTCCCTCCCCTCCCCGTTCTTGTGGGTGGCACGCTGGGCTACCTCGCCCTCGGTGCCACCGCGACCTTCCTACGCCCCAGCGGCCCCGGCACCGCCGCGGGCGTGCTCCTCCCGCTCGCGACGATCGCCGGGGCCGGCCTCTTCACGTTGCCGAGCGTGCTCGTCGGGCGCGAGTGGCTCGGCATGGAGCGGCCCGCGAGCGAGGTGGTGCGCGGCCACCTCGACACGCTGGCACGGGGCGGCTTCCTCGCGCTCGCGCTCTCCCCGGTGGTGGCCTTCTTCGCCACGAGCGGTCAGAACTACGCGTTCGACACCCTCAGTTCCCTCGCGCAGCTCGGCCTGGCGGGCGCCACGCTTCTGGCGGCGGCGATGGGGCTTGGCGGTCAGGGCGAACGTCGCGGCGCGGGATTACTTGGACTCGGCTGGTTGCTGCTCACCACCTGGGTGAGCGTGGCCGCGCACATGAAGCTCGGGGGGGCGTGATGAGCACAGCCCTCGGCGCCCTCCTCAGCCGCGTGGTGCGTGACCCCCGCGCGGTGCTCGACGACGATCTCCCACGGCTGGGCCTCGCGACGTTGGTGCCCCAGCTCCTGGGCATCACCACCGCCTGTGCGGCGGTGACCGGCGCGGCGGTCGGCGCCTTCCATGGCGGCTGGCAGGTTCCCTTCGCCGCCATCAAGCTCCCGTTCGTGTTCATCGTGCCCACGCTGGTGATCGTCCCTGCGGCACGGGCGCTCGCGGCGCTCTACGGGGTGACGCTCGACGCGCCCCGCGCCGTCGTGGGCGCCCTCGTCGTCACCGCGCGCGTGGCCGTGTTTTCGTTGGCCCTCGCCCCGGTCTTGGTCACCGCCTCCGACCTGGCCTTCTACCGGCAGATGGCGTTGCTCGTGGTGGCCTGCCTCGCCCTCGCGGGGCTGACCGGGCTGGGCGCGCTCGGGGCCATGGTTCCCGTCGTCACCGAGCCCTGGCGTCGGCGCCTCGTCTTGCTCGGCGTCGCCTGTCTCTTCGCCACCGTCGGCGGCCAGACGGGGTGGATGCTTCGCCCCTTCGTCCTCCACCGCGGCTTGCCGGTGGCCTTCCTCGAGAAACCACGGAGCGACATCTTCACCGAGGTCGAACGCCGGGTGGCCGGCCGAGCCGGGGAGGTCAAGCCTTCGTCGCCAACTGAGCCGCCGGCCATCGACGAGGCCACCCGCGAGATGCTGGAGGCGCACACCTACATGGACCCAGGCCCCGAGGACCCCGGCTGCGCCAACGGGGCGCGCGAGGCGCTCAGCGCGATGGGCTACCTCGAATGAGCCCCCTCGCGTGGTTCACGCTCCTCGGGAGCTGGCTCGTGGCGGGGCTCCTCGTCGCCGGCTTGCTGCACCGCGCCGGGCAACCCCCCGGCGTGGTGGGCACCGCTGTGCTCGGCTGGCCCCTCTACCTGCCGATGCTCAGCGTCCCCGCGACGACCGAGGGACCGCTCGCGCAGCGCATTCGCCTCGCCTTCGAGGGCCTTCGCGACACGCTCGCGGAGCACCGCGAGCCGCTCCCCGTCAACCTCGACGGTCTCGAGTCCGCGCTCTTGCGTGCCGATGCGCGCGTCGCCCGCGTCGACCGCCTGCTCGCCGAGGCCGATCCCGCGCTGGCCCTGGAGCTGCGCCAGGCCCGCGACCGGAGCGTGGCCCAGGTCGAGGCGGCGCTCGCCGAGCTGCTCCGCGTGCGGGTGCAGGTGGGCCTCGTGGCCCTGTCGCAGGACAGTGTCCCGGTGCAGGCGCGCCTCGCCGAGCTCGCGGCGCGGGTGCGGGCCATCGAGGAGGTGGGTAGCTTCGGGCACAACCCCACGTGAAGCCAGAACCCGAAGTGCTCGTCGTCGACGACGACCCGCGGCTGCGCGAGGTGGTGCGCTACACCCTCGCCCGGGCCGGCTTCCGGGTGCGCGAGGCGGGCGACGGGCTCGCGGCCCTGGCCGAGGTGCGGGCGTCACGACCCGACCTCGTGCTCCTCGACGTCTTGATGCCCGGCCTCGACGGCATCTCCGCGTGCAGAGAGCTGCGCGCCGAGCACGACGTGCCCGTTGTCTTTCTCTCTTCACGTGGCGAGGAGATCGACCGCGTGCTGGGCCTTGATCTCGGCGGCGACGACTACATCGCGAAGCCCTTCTCTCCGACCGAGCTGGTGTCGCGCATCCGGGCGGTCTTGAGACGCGCCGCGCGGCCCGCTCCCCGAGAAACACTGGTCGAGCGCGAGGTTCGCATCGACCTCCGGGCCCACCGCGCCTTCGCCCGCGAGGCCGAGCTCGATCTCACCGCCACCGAGTTCCGCATGCTCGCGGCGTTGCTCGCCGACGCCGGCGCCATCGTCACCCGGGCCGCGATGGTGCGGGCCGCCTACGGGGGCCCCCACCACGTGAGCGAGCGTACTCTCGACAGCCACGTGCGTGGGGTCCGCAACAAGCTGAGGGTGCACGCCCTCGATCACATCGTCACCGTCACCGCCGTGGGCTGGCGCTGGGACCCGGGCGCGTGAAGCTGCCCGCCGTCGCCCTGCGACCCGCGCTCGTGGCCTCTCACCTCGCCGTCCTCGTCCTGGGCGTCTTCACCTTCCTCGCGACGGGCGCGATCCAGGGCGATCTGGTGCAGCAGCGGGTGGACGAGCTCTCGGCGCAGGCGGCCATCCTCGCGCTCTACATGACGCCAGAGAGCCCGGGACAGCTCACCGACATCCGCGCGAGCACCGGCGCTGGGGTGCGCATCGTCGACAAGAGCGGGCACGTCGTCGCCACCAGCGGGCCGCGGATGGGCGAGTACCTGGGTGATCGCGACGAGGTGCGCGACGCGCTCGCGGGGAAGGCAGCGGTGGCGCTCCGGCGCGGCGTGCCCCCGGCGGTCACCTTGCCTCGCGCCGACGATCGCAAGGAGAACAGCCTCACCTGGGCCTACGCAGCTGCGCCGCTTCGTCGCGACGGCGAGGTGGTCGGCGCGGTGTTGCTCGCTCGGCCGGTGCGCGAGGTGCTCGACTGGCTCCAGGACGCCACCCGGAGGCTCGGGGCGGGGCTCGGCGCGGCGGCGCTGGCCACCGTCGGCCTCTCCCTCTACGCCGGATGGCGCCTCTCGCGTTCCCTCGGGCTGCTTTCGCGTGCGGCCGAGGAGATGGCCAGCGGCGGACCACTCGAAGCGCACCCGGGACTCGCCGCCGCCGAAGACACCCATGCGGCGGAGGTGCGCGCGCTCGCCGCGTCGCTGGCGACCCTTGGCTCGCGACTCGCCGAGCGTTTGCGAAGCCATCGCGAGTACGCTGGGCACGTGGCGCACGAGTTCAAGACCCCGCTCGCGACATTGCGAGCCACAGTCGACCTGCTCGAAGAAGAGGAAATGCCGCTGGCCCAGCGCACGGTGTTCCTCGCCAACGCCCGCACCGACCTCGACCGGCTCGACCGCATGGTGGGCGGGCTCCTCGACCTCGCGCGGGCCGAGGCGGGGGCGCCTCCCGTGCCGGTGGACCTCGATGGCCTCCTGGCCCGGCTCGGGGATCGGCTCGGCGTCGCCGTCGATAGCACCGTGGGCACCGTCCCCTGCGTGGCCGTGCTCGTCGAACTCGCGGTGGGCAACCTCCTCCAGAACGCGATCGCACACGGTGTCCCGCCCGTCACTGTCCTCGCGCGCCGCGACGGCGACCTGGTCGTGATCGACGTGCGGGACCACGGGCCGGGACCGAGGGACGAGGCCCGTTGTTTCGAGCCCTTCTACACCACCAGCGCGGGGCGGACGGGCACTGGACTCGGGCTGGCCATCGTGCGGGCGGTAGCGACGGCGCACGGCGGCACGGCCAACCTCGCGCGCGACGGCCAGGTGACGGTGGCGAGGCTGGTGCTTCGCCCATAGTCGGCGTGGCATGAGCGACGTCGCGGTCTTGACCTGGGAGGGGTGTGCCTGGACTGAGGTGATGCCGGTCTTGTCGATGATCCCGGGGGCGCAGGTGATCGGGACCGGTCCGGCGCGCGTGCGCGAGGGCTTCACCGTCTTGCCCACGCCGCTGGCGCACGCGGCGCTCATCGTGGTTCCCGGCGGCGAGCTCGACGCCGCCTGGGACGACGAGGCGCTCCTCGACGCGATCCGGGCGGCGCCGCGGGTGGCGGGAATCTGCAACGGCGCTCTCCTGCTCGCCCGCGCCGGCCGACTTGAGGGGCGCCGGGCCACGCACACCGCCCACCCGCCCTACGCGACCCGTCCCGAGTGGACGGCGTTGCTCGACGCCGCCGAGCCGGCGCTCGAGGGATGCACCTTCGTCGACGAGGACGTGGTGATCGACGGCGACCTGACCACCGCCAAGCCCTGGGCGGCCATCGAGTTCGCCAAGACGCTGGCGTCGAGCCTCGTCGGCCGCGACGAGGCGTCCCGGCAGGCCCGCTACCTTCGTGGTTGTCGCGACCTTCCCGGCGAGGAGCCATCCGTGCGCTGGGCGGCGTTTCTCGCGCCCGTCGATGGCGTTGCCGCCACGCGGGCGCAAGTGCACGCTCACGTGGAGCACCTCCGCGATCTCGAACGCCGAGGCCGGTTGGTGCTGGCGGGCCCGTTCGCCGACAAAAGCGGCGGGCTGGTGGTTTTCCGCGCCGTGGACGAGGCCGAGGCGAACGCGATCCTCGCGCGTGACCCCTTCGTGGCCGAGGGCGTGCGCGTGGCGACGGTCCGCCGGTGGACGCTGTCGTCGGCGGACAACGACCACATGGGTGGCTAGCCCACCACGACGGGCCCCAGCCCCGGGTCGAAGGCCACACCCCACTCGGTGGCGACAAAGCCAACAGGGTTGAAAGGGGGAAGTTCCGGTTCGCGCACCGTCGCGCAGCCGGGGACGACGTAGAACCAGGCGCGGAGGAAGCTGTCGGGCGCGGGCGCGACGTCGACTCGGGGCAGTTCGTGCAGCTGGGGGTAGACGGTCATCCACGGCGAAGCAGGGAAAATCGGGTCCCAGGCCTCGGCGAAGTCGGCGACCTCGTTGCCGGCGAAGCCGAGGTCGCGCATCGCCGACTCGATGCTGTGCTGGGCCTGGGGCCCGGGCACGCACCAGCCCTCGTCGCGCTGGAACCGCGCTGGGTCGTAGGCGAGCTCGTAGAACAGGAAGTCGCGAGGACCACTGCCCGTTCGGAGAGCGCCGTTCGGGTAGGCCGTGACTCGCCAGCCCTCGCCGCCGTGTGGCGGATCGCTCACGACAACGTCGTGCGGTCGCGACACGCGCGCGGCGACCTGCATGGGGACGGTCGGGTAGAGGTAGAGGTTGGGCTTCTTCACCGCCACGTAGGGCTCGAGCACCACGCTGACCTCGGCGTCGCACATCTCGCTGCTTGCGACGCTGAACTCGGTGCAGCCGAGGTAGTCGCCACTCCGGATCTCAACGCCGTAGTCGCCGGGTTCGACCGTGGCCTCGAAATGCGAGGCATCGACCGGCACCGACTGCACGAGCTCGAGGGTCGCCCCCGTGTCTCGCGCGCAGGCGCCGGCACCGAGCCACAGCTCGGCCTCCTCCGCAGACGGCGCAAACACCGGGGTTGTCACGGTGCCGCAAACGTTGCTCTCGTCGGCAAACTCGTAGGCGCAGGCGAGCATGAAAAACATGAGGCGACTCCAAGACCGACCATAGCAGGGGTGCGGCCGGGCGGAACCGGGGACGACGCGCCTCGGGCGTTCGTGGATCGGTCTCCCGCGCTACGTCGGCGCATGGCCCGCGTGCTCCTCGCCTACGCGAACCCCGCCGTCACCGCCCAGCCGGTTCCGCCCTACGGCCTCGAGTGCGTGGCCCACGCGTTCCGCGCGGCGGGCTGCGAGGTGGAGATCGTGTCGCCCTTCATCGAGGACGACGCGCCTGCCGCGCTCGCAGCCGCGATCGCCCGAGTCAAGCCGGCGATGGTCGGCCTATCGGTACGAAACCTGGACGACGCGCTCGTCGTGCGCAGCGCCGCGGGCGAGGGCGACATCGATACCACCGACTACACCGGCGAGGTGGGCAGCCTCGTGGACGCGGCTATAGCGCTGCTTGGTCGCGACAGTGTTGTACTTGGCGGCGCCGCGCTTGCCGCCGCCCCCGGGGTGGTGGGGCGACGCCTCGGCGCGCGCTGGGTGATCGCCGGTCCGGCGGAGGACCTGTGCTGGCGGGCCGGGCGGGCTCTCGCGACCACGGGGCAATTCGCCTGGCCCGAGGACGCGCGCGTGCACGACCTGGACCGGGCCGCCCCAATCGGCTCGCGACGCGCGGCGATGGCGGGCTGGCGACCGGTTCCGGGGCCCACGCCTCGTGATGGGGCCTGGCTCCGTCTCGCGGTGGCGCGCGGCGGTCGGGTGGCCGTGAACGTGACGACGGGCTGCGACCGGCGTTGCCACTTCTGCGTGGAGGCCGCGTTCACCGGGGGCGCGGTGCGTCCCCGAGCGGTGGACGACGTCGTGACGGAGGTGCGGCTCCTGGCCCAGGCCGGCGCGCGGCGCTTCTGGCTGGCGTGCTCGGAGTTCAACGTCCCCGGCACCGCCCACGGCGTGGCTGTCCTGCGCGCGCTTGCTAGCGCGGGTCTCGCCCGGCCCGGCGGTCCTCTGGACTTCGCGACCTTCATCCAGCCCGCGCCGGTCGACGACGCGCTCCTCGACGCCTTCGAGGCTTGCGGCATCGATCCCAGCGGGCTCTCCTTCGAGTTTGGCCACCTCGACGACCGGGTGCTCCGGGCGGGGGGTGGCCCCTGCAACAGGAGGCAGATCGACCGGCTGGTGAACATCTGGCAAGGCCGGGGCTACCGCGTGCTCGGGGGCTCGGTCTTGCTCGGAGCTCATCCGTCTGAGACCGAGGAAACCCTCGAATCTGCCCTGGCGACCGCGCGCGAGATCGACGGCGCCTTCCCCGACGGGTTTGGGCTCGCCTACGCCTGCGGGGCGCGGATGTACCCGGGATCTACCCTCTCCCGGCTGGTCGATGCTTCCGGCCCCGGTGTCTACGCGGCGGGCGACATCGACCTCGATCTGGTGCGGCCCGTGGTGTACTGCCGCCCCTGGTCGCCACGAGTGCTCCTCGCGCGCGTGGCCGCTCGCCTGCAGGGCACGCGTGCCCCGATGCGCCCGATGAACGCCGAGGCGAGCGACGACCGCTCCCTCCTCGCCGCCGAGAAACGCGTGAACCGCGGCATCGTTCGACTCCACGAGCGGCGCTTCATCGATGCGCTCGAAGCCTTCGACTCCGCCCTGGAACTCGCGCCGACTCACCTGGAGGCGCTGTCGCAGGCGGCGCAGGCCAGCGCAAATGGCCTGGGCGACATTGCCCTTGCCAGGGCCTACTTGTCGCGACTCCAGAATGCACTGCCGCCCGGTGATCATCGCCGGGCGGAAGTGGGCCGCGCGGTGGCCTCGCTGGGCTGACTACTCCTCGACGACGGCCGTGTCCGACAAACCACCCTCGGTGCTGGCGGAGGAGAGCACGTCGTAGGTGATGCTCACCACCGCGAGCGGCTCGGGGACGAAGCTGTTGAAGGTGATGCTGTTGCGAGCGGGGTCGTACACCCACTCGTCTTTGCCCTTCTTGTCCTCGTCGCCATCGGTGTCGACGGTGACCTTGATGGTGCTCTCCACGGGCACCAGCGAGAGGAAGAACTCGCGCTTGAGACCCGCAGCCTGCATGCCGAGCTCCTCGAGCACGCTCGACCAGTCGGATTCGCAGATGGAGTAGGAAATGCCGCCAATGCCCTCGACGAGCCGGAGGTAGTCCGTACCTTCTTCGGCATCGCCATTGCGGGAGCTGCAGCCGCCCTGCGGACCAACGATGGCCGAGAACCAGGTCTGGTCGTCTTCAGCCTTGAGCGAGTTGTACCAGTTCTCGAACTCGTTCCGGGTGGGGTCGCGCGACCAGTCGCGCTCGTCAGAGATCACGATGGTGGAGACCACCGCGCCCTCGCGGTAGAAACCCTTGTTGACGCCACTGAGGAGGGGCTCGGTGAGCGCCGTGTAGGCGGCCTCGCGGCCGCACTCGTTCGAGCTCCCACGGATGCCGAGGTTGGCACGTTCCTTGAAGCTCTCGACGGCGTCCTGGGCGCTGTAGTCGCTGGTGATGAAACGGTCGCCCTTGCTGTCGTCCTGAATCAGCTGGCCGCTCTCGCTGCGGTTGGCCATGTCGGTGCTCACGACACCCACGTGGTAGTCCAGGCCCGAGTCGGTGAAGTACCGCATGAAATCGTCGATGTTCTCGCGGACTAGGGTCTGCTCTTCCTGCATCGAGCCCGAGTTGTCGATCACCCAGAGCACGTCGACGGCTGGGACCGTGACTTGGGTGATGTTGTCGACCTGCTGCTCGACGCCGAGGTCGGGCGGGTTGTACTGCGCCTCGTAGGCGTTGGGCGAGACGAGGTTGGTTTCGATGCAACCGAGCAGGACGAGGGACAGGACCATCAGGACCTCCGCGGGGCCCGAAGCTATCACGCGATGAGCCCGCCCGCGCGGGGATCGTGGGCCCACGCGAGGCAAAAATACGACCGCCCCCGGAGCCTCGAGTGCTCGACGGGGGCGGTCCACCGGGCGTCGCGGGGACGCGGGGTGTTGTGGAGGCCGGCAGCTACCTACTCTCCCACAGCTGTGAGGCTGCAGTACCATCGGCGCGAGAGG
>SXON01000101.1 GCA_005778355.1 Pseudomonadota bacterium
AGCTCCACGTTAAAATCGACCGCTTCGACAGGCAGGGGCGCTTCGTGGTCCACGCGGCCCCCAACCCCGCCGACCTGCTAGACCCCGCGCTCCAGCGGCCCCGCCGCTTCGACGGGCGCGTTCGCGTGGGTGAACCGAGCGAGTCCGACCGCCACGAGATCCTCCAGGTCCACGCTCGGGGCCGTCGCATCGAGGGGATCGACCTCGCGGCGGTGGCCTCGGCTACGCCCGGCTGGACGGGCGCGGCGCTGGAAAGGCTGGTCAACGAGGCCACCCTCCGGGCCCTGCGCCGAGCCGAAGAGGGCGCGGTGGCGGTGCTGGCCGCGGACTTCGACGCGGCGCTCCTTGCCGAGCGGGCCGCCTCCCGGCACCTCGATGCTCTCGACGCCGTGCTCATCGACTCGATGAGCCAGGTTGCCGAGCCCGCCGGTCCGGCGCGCGCTGAGTTCCACTTGCTCGATGGCAGCACGATCGTCGGGGGCATCATCTGGGCGAACCCGGAGCTGATCAAGCTCCAGGTCGACGGAGAAGACCACGCGAGGGTGCTGCCCCGCGCGCAGATACGCTCGGCGCGCGTGGTGCACCACGCCCTGCCGTACGCGTCGCCCTCACCCTCGGATTCTCCCTCGTGACCGACCTTCTCGACCCGCTCCGCCTTGCCTCGATCCTCGTGATGTGGCTGTCGTTGTCCGTGCACGAATGGGCGCACGCCCGTAGCGCCTACGCCCTGGGCGACGACACCGCCAAGGCGATGGGCCGAATGACCCTGGATCCGATGGCCCACGTCGACTTCGTGGGCACACTGCTCTTGCCACTCATCGGGGTCCCGTTTGGCTGGGCCAAACCAGTCCCGGTGAACCCCACGCGTTTTCGTCGCGACGTGAACATGAGTTTCGGCATGATGTTGACGGCGGCCGCAGGTCCTGCTTCCAACCTCGTGCTCTCCGTCGGTTGTCTCGGTTTCTTCGCGGCACTCTGGCGCGTCGCGCCCATCGTCGCCGACGGGCCGGCCGGGCAGCTCGTGGCCGTGGCCTCGGTGATGAACCTGTTGCTGGCGGTCTTCAACATGGTCCCCGTGCCCCCGCTCGACGGCAGCCGGGTGGCGGCCCACTACATGCCTCGGTCGCTGCTTCCCTTTTGGCACGGCATCGAACGTGCAGGCATCTTCCTTCCTTTCCTCGTGATCTGGGGCCTGCGCGCGGTGGGGATCGACATCTTCGCCCCCTTCGTGACGCTGGCCTACCAGGCGCTCCGTGCGGTGATCCCCTAGGGGGAAAGCTGGATCGCGGCCGTACCGTCGCTCGCGAGCGCGGGGACCGCGACCGTCGCGGCCACCAGCGCCGCTTCGAGCCGCGTCCACTGGCCCGGCGCGAGGACGCGGGTATCGATCACCAGCACGCCGAAGCCGTCTCGTCGCGCGCGGGACAGCGCCTCGCTGATCGACGGGGGCGGGCCATCGCGACCTTTCGGCCCGGCCCGGCCCGGCACCGACGCGCCCAGGGCCGCGCCCTCGTCGGCTCCCGGGCCCGTGCGCGCGGCCGCCTCCAGGGCCCTCAGAAGGTCATGGGCGCCATGCCTTTTCCGGCGGCCGAGGGTGTCGCCCAGGGCGCGGCCGTGCCACAGGGGGCCGAGCAGGCTGTCGTCGAGCGGCGGCACGTCGATGGCGAGCCATCGGTCGCGACAGGGGAACTCCACGACGGCGCTCGTGGGGCCGGCGGCCCGCCGGGTTTGCTCCCCGACGGGGCTCGAGAGAACAGACCAGGCGTCGCGGGGCACCAGCGCGCTCGCGGGTAAGGGTAGCGGCGTGGGGCCGCGGAGCTGAGCCTCTGCCGTGACCGCCAAGGCGCCGGCGAGCAAGAGGCGCGAGTCGAGTCGGCAGACGGCGACAATCACAAGGAGGTAGGCGGGCACAGCGCACTGGGCTGGCTTCCAAGCGAGGTGCGCGAGCGGGTAGTAGCGGTAGTAGAGGTCGAAGGGCGTGGGGGTGCCGGCGCCGAAGGGGCCCCAGGCCTCGGCATGTGCGCTCCCCAGAGCGAGCGAGGCGTACAGCCCGGCCGCAAGGACGACGGCGATTCCACCTTCGCTCCCGCGCGCCCCACCGCGCACGCCTGTGGTTCGCAGTGGCGCCGCCGCTTGCCATGCTGCGAGCAAGACAAGGACCATCAGGCTCCACGGCGCCCAGGCGCGCGGGCCGGTGGCCTCGGGGATCGGGTATGCGCCCAGGTGCCGGACCACGCCCAGGTCGGGCAGGGGAGGGGGCGCCTCCACCCCGGCCATGACGCTCCGGGGGGGGAAGTCGCCGACAGCCATGCCCTGCCGCGCCGCGAGGATGCCGCCGGGGCCGCCACCAACGCTGTCCTCGGCCCCTTCGCCCAGGAATAGGCCTGCGCCGACGACAAGTGCGACGAGGCCCACAAGGGTCAGCGCCCAGGTAGGCACTCGGGAACCGCGCGCGGCACCGGGCATCCACCCGCGGGCAGCCAGGATCACGAAGATCGGGGCGCTGGCGTGCGCGAGGTAGGGGCCCGAGGTGAGCAGCGCGGCCGAGTAGACGACCACCCGCCCGCCTCGGGGTGGGCCGGGGCCGAGCAGCTCGCCGGCGAGCAGGAGCCACCAGCCCGCGCCCATCGACTCGGTGAGCGTGTCGGCCCAGGCCCCGAGCAAGGGCGGCGCCGTGACGGCAAGGAGGGCAGCGGCCACCTCGCCCAGTGGGCCGGTGCCCAACGCGGCCGCAAGGCGCTGGGCGCCGAGGGCGACCAGCCCCAGCGCCATCGCGGTGACGATATTGAAGGCGGCGACAAACTCGAACATCGGCGAGAGAAGGGCGGTGAGCCCGGACCAGAGCGGATCGAGCGGCACGATGCTCACGCCGCCGGGGAAGCCTGCGAGCTGCGTGGGCACGGGCGACAGACCCCGGACGAGAGACTCGCCCACCATCCACGCCACCCACAGGTGCTGGCGGAGCTCACCCTCGGGCATCCCCACGACGCGAGTGCCCGGGCTCTCAAGCACCCGCGCGTACGCGAGGGCTACGAGAACCCCGGCGACGAGGAGGCGGCGAAGGCGAGGGGACACGACGGCCCCCTATGCAACCGCGCGGTGGCCTATCGACCAAAAAAGGGTCGTCGTCTCAGAGTGGCGCCAGCGTGGCGCTGAAGTGCCTGAGGAAAGGCGGTGACTCGACGATCCGGTAGCCGCGAAGCGACGCGGCACGGTCGCGGACTCGCGCCGCGACCTCCGCCACGTAGTCCACGTGGGCCTGCGTGTAGACCCGTCGGGGCAGCGCGAGGCGAACGAGCTGCAGCTTCGACCCGGGAAACATGAAGCTGCCGATCTCCACGCTCCGCACCCCACCCTCCTCGTAGAGCGCGCAGGCGACGGCCTGGCCCGGGAAGGCATCGACCGGCACGTGAGGCAAGAAGCGCGCGGCGTCGATGAAAACGGCGTGACCACCGGGCGGTTGCACCACGGGAATGCCGATATTGTCGAGCTTGTCGCAGAGGTAGGCCACCGAGCGGGCGCGGTAGCGGAGATACTCGGGGTCGAGGGCCTCCTCGAGCCCCACGGCGACGCACTCCAGGTCGCGACCGGCGAGTCCGCCGTAGGTGGGAAAACCCTCGCCGAGGATCAGCTCGTTCTTGAACTTCTCCGCCCACGCGGGGTCGCGGGTGCCGAGGATGCCGCCGATATGGGCGATGCCGTCCTTCTTGGCCGACAAGGTGAATCCGTCGGCGAGGTCGAACATGCGGCGTGCGATGTCGGGCAAGGCGACGTTCTCCCAGCCAGGCTCCCTCGCGTGGATGAACCAGGCGTTCTCGGCGAAACGGGCGGCGTCGATCCAGAAAGGGATGCCGACCGCGCGACACCGGCGACTCACGGCCTCGATGTTCGCCATCGAGACGGGCTGTCCGCCCACGGCGTTGTTGGTGAGCGTGAGCATGACAATCGCGATCTTGTCACGACGCTCAGCGAGCGCCTTGTCGAGGGCGGCGAGGTCCATGTCGCCCTTGAAGGCGCTGCGGTTCGCCGGGTCGCCGGCGTGGGCAACCGGAATATCTGTCGCGACGGCTCCGGACTGCTCCACGTTGGCCCGCGTGGTGTCGAAGTGCGTGTTGTTGAGCACCTCGCGGCCAGGGCCGAGCACGGTGCGGGCCACGATGCGCTCGGCCGCTCGTCCCTGGTGCACCGGGAAGATGTGGGCCATCCCGCTCAGCCGACGCACCGTCTCCTCGAAGCGCACGAAGCTGCGACTCCCCGCGTAGGACTCGTCTCCGATCATCAACGCCGCCCACTGTCGCGCGCTCATCGCGCCGGTGCCAGAGTCGGTGAGCAGGTCGACGGTGACTGCCTCGGCGGGGAGCTTGAACAGGTTGTGTCCCGCACGTTCCAGCGCGGCCAGCCGCTCGGCCCGGGACAGGATGGGGATGGCCTCGACGGCCTTGATCCGGAAGGGCTCGATGATGGTGCGGAAAGGCCAGTCGTTCATGGGCCGGCGCGTAGCAATTCACATGCCACGAGAATCGGGCGTTTTCGCGCGCCGATGCGCGGGAAAAAACACAGTCCCTGCGCGATGCCTCACAGGGGGGGCGACCGGATACCTTGCCGGTCCGCCTGCGGCCCCCCGCCATGTCGTTCGCCCATCTCCACGTCCACTCGCAGTTCTCGATCCTCGCCGGGGTCCCGGCGCCGAAGAAGCTCGTGGAAGCCGCGGCCAAGCAGGGCATGCCCGCGCTCGCGCTGACCGACACGTGCAACCTGTACGGCGCGGTTGAGCACTACAAGGCGTGTAAAGACAAGAAGATCCGCCCGGTATTCGGCACCGAGCTGTGGGTCGACCCGCGTGGAATCGGCACGCGCGAGGGCGGGCTCGCCGGCTGTTTCAACCTGGTGCTCCTGGTCGAAGACGACTTGGGCTACCAGAACGTCTGCGAGCTTGTCACCAGCGCGATCTTCGATGGGATCTACCACCGTCCCCGGGTCGACCTCGACCGGCTGCGGAAGCACGGCAAAGGGCTGTTTTGCTTGCTGGGCAATGGGGAGACGGGCGTGGTTCGGCGCGACGGTCGCGACGAGAACCTGCGCACGCTGCTCGATGTTTTCGGCGTAGACAGGGTCTTTGGCGAGCTCATGGACCACGGTTTCGACTGGCAGGCCGAGGTCAACGATCACCTGCGCGCGATGTCGCGACAGCACGGTTTTCGCAATGTCGTGACCAACCAGGTGCGCTATCTCGAGCCCACCGACGCCGTGCGCCTCGATCTGCTCGGTAGCATCGGCTTCGGCGCCTCGCTGCAAGACGCGCGGCGACCCCGCGTGCTCACCGACCAGCAGTACTTCAAGAGCGAGGCTGAGATCCGCGACTTGTTCGCGGGCGACGCCGACGCGATCGATCGCACGGTCGAGCTGGCCGAGGCCTGTCACTACAAGTACCCCAGCGGGATCTACTACTTCCCGTCGTCTGTCCCTCCCGACAAGGACGGCGACTCCGAGGCGAACTGGCGCTTCTTCCTAGATGCTTTCCCGCCGTCACGGGAGTTTCCCATCCCGGCGGAGAAGCCCGCTGGTGGAGGCCAGCTCGGCGGCTATTTCAGGTGGTTCGCCCTCGCCGGGCTCGAGTTGCGGCTGCAGTTCGTCGGCGAGTCGCGACACGCCGAGTACCGCGAACGTTGCGAGCGTGAGCTCGGCATGATCGTGAAGATGGGCTTCGCGGCCTACCTCCTCATCGTCGCGGAGTTCATCAACTGGGCGAAAGACCGTGAGATCCCCGTGGGCCCCGGCCGCGGCAGCGCCGCCGGCTCGATCGTCGCCTGGGCGATGCGGATCACCGACATCGACCCGATGCGATTTGCCCTGCTTTTCGAGCGGTTCCTCAACCCCGAGCGCGTGTCTTGGGTGACGGTTTACTCGGGCGGCTGGGATCACCA
>SXON01000102.1 GCA_005778355.1 Pseudomonadota bacterium
CGTCGGGGTGGGAGATGATGGCGAAGGTGCGGCGACGCGCGGCCTCGCGGTGGAGCGTGTCGAGTTCGGCGGCGTCCATGGCGGCCGCGGCTATCCCGGCGCTCGTCTCGACAGCCTATCGAACGCGGAACTCCACGGTTTCCGTCTCGGCGGCCCCGCCGCTGTCGCGCCCGGTGACGACGAGCTCGTGTTTCCCGTCGGGCACGTCTTCCACGTAGAAGATGATGATCCCGTCGTCGGGCGGGGTGCTCGGCGCCTCGTCGACGCCCTCGGCGATACCGCCCCACACCATCGTGATGGCGCTCATGTCGTCGTCCTTCGCTTTCACCTTGACTTCCACGATGATCGGGCTGCCGAGCTCGTAGATCTCGCCGTCCTCCGGCTGCTGGATCTTCACGTTGGGCGCGTCGTTGGCTTCCACGATCACGTGCACGTCGTCTTGACCCGTTTCCCCGGCGTAGTCGGCGGCCACCACCGCGATGTCGAACTCCCCCTCGGGGAGCCCCGCGTCGAAGTAGAGCTCCGCCTCCGTCTCCGACACGAACGTGTGGCCGTCAACCTCTGGATCTGGGCTCACGTCCCAGTCGAAGCTGAGCCCGGCCACGCCGCCGTCGTCGCTGGCCGCCGCCACCACGCTGAAGGGCTCGCCGGCCCGGTACTCCGTGTCGTTCTCAGGCTCGGTGATGGACAGGTTGGGCACGGCGTTGACCGGCCCAGTGGCCGTGCAGGCAGAGGCACCGGCGAGGGTGCAGAGGGAGAGCAGGCGGGTGGCGAGGCGCACGACGAGACAGGATAGCAGCCGGCGGTGCGACCGACCCTCAGCTTCGCGACGGCGCTGGGCGTGGCCGCCGGGCTCGTCGAGGTAGCGCTCCGTGCGAGCCCGCTTCGTGCCTTGGATCTTTCGCAGGTGGGGCAGTGGACGCTGCTCGCGGTCGCCTCGGCCTGCGCGGTGACCATCCCGCTCGCGCTCTCGCGCCGACCCCAGCTGGTGACGGCGGGGCTCCTCGGGCTGCTGGTGTCGATCAACTACCGCTATGAGCTCGTGCTCAACGAGTTCGTGCGCGACCCGCGCGTGTGGGGCGGCATGATCGGCACCTTCCTCCTGGGCGCCGGGGTTGGTTGGTCAATGTCGCGACTGCTTTCCGTGAAGCGACTTCTCGTGCTCGCTGTCGTCGCGACGGTGGTCGCGGTGGCGCGCTCCACGCCCACCCGGGGGACGCCGAGCGATCTGCCCAGCGTGCTCGTGGTGAGCCTCGACACCACGCGGGCCGATGCCGTGGGCGACAAGCCGGTGTTCGCGCGCCTGGCCCGCGAGGGCACGGTGTTCTCGCAAGCCATCGCCGCCGCGCCCATCACCGAGCCGTCTCACCTCGCGATGTTCACCGGCATCGCCCCTTACCGCAGCGGCATCGTGAGTAACGGCACCAACCTCGGCGAGCGCGAGGCCTTGATCTGGCGATCACTCAGCGACCGGGGCTACCTCACCGGCGGCTTCGTGGCGGGTTTTCCGCTGCACGGCAAGTACGGCTGGGCCCAGGGCATGGACGCCTGGGACGACGACTTCGGCCGGTGGCCCGGCGCCGAGTCGCTCTCGATGGTGAAGCTCTACAACCAGTTCTTCGTGAAGGAACACGCGCTTCGTGAGCGTCCGGCGAGCCGGGTGATCGACCGGGCCGCTCGCTGGCTCCGCGCCCATCGCGAGGAGACCTTCTTCGCCTTCGTGCACTTCTACGACGCGCACGGCCCCTACGAGGCGCCCCCTCGTCCCGGGGAAGTGGCCGCCGAGCCGCCCACCAGCGGGGCGCTCTTGTCCCTGCCGCAGTACTGGCCGCCCCGCTTCCGCGCGATCACCAGCATCGACTACCTCAAGGGGGCCTACGACGCCGAGGTGGCCTACGTCGATGGCGCCCTCGGCACCCTGCTCGACGCGCTGGGCGACCGCCTCGACAACACCATCGTGGTGGTGACCGCCGACCACGGCGAGAGCCTCGACGAGCACGGCTACCTCTTCGACCACGGCGACGACCTCTACGACCCGTCGCTGCGCGTGCCCCTGGTGGTTCGTTACCCGCCGGCGGTGCGCGCAGGGCTCGTGCAGGACTGCCAGGTGTCCGGTGTGGACCTGGCGCCGACCTTGCTCGACCTGCTCGGGGTCGAAGACGGGCACGCCCGCGATGGCCTGTCGCGAGTGCCCGAGCTTCGAGGCGAACCTTGTCGCGACACCCCGGTGGTCGCCTCCACCACGGCGGGTCGATTCGTGGCTGATCCGCCGGTCGACCACGCCCTGCGCGGCGGCGACACCAAGCTCATTGCCAAGGAGTCCGGGGCCGTCGAGTACTATGAGCTCACGACGGACGCCGGCGAATCGCGGAACCTCGCGCCGAGCGAGGCGTCGAAGGAGCGCGAGGACTTGCTCCGCTTGTTGTTGCGCGACCAGGGGGCCACGGTGGGGCCCGAGATGGACGACGCCACCCGCCAGGCGCTCGAGGCCCTCGGCTACGTGGAGGCCGAGTAATGTCCGATCAACCGCCGTACGCCGACAGCCCCGACGAGAGCTTCGACGACATCGCGCCCGTCCCAGACCGCCGCGCATGGCTTCGCATCGCCGGGCAGGTGGCGGGGGCGGGCGCGGTGATCGGCGCGGTGGAGGGCGTGGCGCTGGCCTTGCGCGTGAAACTCGTCTTGAGCCCGGCCGAGCGCGCCGAGCTGGCCGTCGGCGCCGTGCTCGCCGACGCGGCGGTGGCTTTCGGCTTCGGCGTGGCCGGGGGCCTGCTCGGCCCCATCCTGGCCCGGAGATCTCGCCGCTGGGAGCGCTATCGGGCGGGCTTTGCCCTCGGCGTGGCCGGTTTCGCCGCCTTCTTTTTCTTCCCGATGGGCGTGGAGCTACTGCACCGCGGCGACGTCAAGGGCAGCGCCGGCATGTTCGCGCTCGTGCTCTCGCTCTTTGCCTTCGGCTGGTACAACGCCGGGTACTGGTATCGTCGCGAGATGATCGGGATGGCGCCGCGGGTGGGCTTCCGTCTCCCGGCCTTCGGTCTCTCCGTGCTCGCGGCGGGCTCGGCGGCGCTCGTGCAGCCAGCCCCGCCCCAGATCGACCCGGCGCCGCCCGGGGCGCCCAACCTCGTGCTCGTCACCATCGACACCATGCGTCGCGACCACGTGGGCACCTTTGGCGGGACCTTCGCCACGCCGGTGATCGACCGCCTCGCCGCCGAGGGCGCCGCCTTCGACAACGCCATCACCCCGCTCCCGGAAACGGCCCCGGCCCACGCCTCGATGCTCAGCGGCTTGCATCCGGCCGAGCACGGGCTCGAGCAAAACGGCATGTCGCTGCCGCGGAGTTCGCTCACCGTGGCCGAACAACTCCAGTTCCTCGGCTGGCGCACCGGCGCCTTCGTTTCGGCCTTCGCGGTCGACTCTGCCACCGGTCTCGACCAGGGCTTCGAGGTGTACGACGACGACTTCTTGCCTGCCTTCCGCGGCCTCTCGGAGTTCCGCGCTGGCTACGCCGCGCTTCGCCTGTTGATGCGCTTCGGCAACCCGGCTGATTTCCCGTTCCTGCTCGAGCGCGAGGGGCCGCGCACCTACGCGCGTGCCTTGCGCTGGGCCGAGGGCGTGCCGGCCGGCGAACCGGTGTTCCTCTGGACCCATGTGTTTGAGCCCCACTCCCCCTACGAGGGCGCGCTCGATCACGCGGCGATCCTGAAGCAGGAACCCGGCTACGACTACGACGACGCCGAGATCGCGAGCCTGCGCCAACAGTACGGCGAGGAGGTGGAGCGGGCCGACCGGCAGCTCGGCGAGTACCTCGACGGCCTGCGTGCCCTCGGGCGGCTCGACAACGCCCTTGTGATCGTGCTGGCCGACCACGGCGAGTCGCTCGGCGAGCACGACATCATGTTCACTCACCATGGGCTGTACGACGAGGTGCTCCGCGTGCCGATGGTGGCCTGGGCCTCGCCCCCGATGGAGTGGACCGGACGACGCGCCGCGCAACAGGTGACGGTGGCCGACGTGGCCAACAGCCTGCTCGACCACGCGGGCTTGCCGCTCTTGCAGCAAACGCGCTCCGTGCCCCTCACGTACCGCCTCACCGGCCGGGAAATCCGCCCCGATCCCCTATTGTTGATGGGCCGTTCCACGCAGAGCTGGCTGTACGGTGTGCGGGCCCCGAGTGGCGTGAAGTACATCCAGGGGCTGGGCTCCGAGGAGCTCTACGACCTCGCCACCGACCCCACTGAGCTGCACAATCTCGCGGACACCGAGCCGGCCGCCGTGGAAAATGGGCGACTGAGTGTGGAGATGCTCAAGGGGCACGTCGACCGCGCGGCCCCCGAGACCGACGAGCAGCGGAGCTTGCTGGAGGCGCTGGGCTACGTGGAGCCCGAGGCGGCGAAGACTCCGTGAAACGCTGGCTCCCCGCGCTCTTGCTCTACGGGGTGCTCGCGGTGGTGCTGGCCCCATCCGCCGCCGTGGGCGACGGCCACTTCGCCTTCCACGATTTCCGTCACCACCATCTGCCGTGGCGTGCCTGGGCCGCTGCCCAGTACCTTGCCGGTGAGTTCCCCCTCTGGGCGAGCGGCGCGGCGAACGGCTTCCCGCTCTTCGCCGAGGGACAAGGGGGTTTTCTCTATCTGCCGACGATGTTGTTGTTCGTGCTCCTCCCCGATGGGCTCGCGCTCAACTGGGCGGTGCTCGGGCACCACGTGCTCGCCGCGCTGGGCGCGTGGTGGTTGTGTCGAGAACTCAGGATGCGCGGCGTCGGTCCGCTCCTCGCCGGGATCGTCTACGGGTTCTCTGGCTTCATGGTGTCGCACAGCCTGTACCTGGGGATGCAGAACGCGGCGGCCTGGTTGCCCTGGGTGCTCGGCGCCACGCTGTCGCGACAGGGCTGGCTCACCGCGCTCGGCATCGGCGCGATGGGCCTCGCGGGCCACCCGCAGGCGGCGGCATTCGGCGGTCTGCTCGCCGGGGGCCACGCGATGCTCGTGCTGACCGACCGCGAGCGGCTCCGTTGGATCGGGTTCGCCGCGCTCGGTGGGCTGGTGGCGGCGCCCCAGGTGGCGGCGAGCCTGCAACTGGCGCAGTTCTCGATGCGCGACGGGGGCGTGGCCGCGAGCTTCGCTCAGGTGGGCGCGCTGCCGCCGCAGGAGCTCGTGGGCCTGGTGTTGCCCTACGCCTTTGGCTTCGACCGCCCCGCCGACATCGTGGAAACCTACTACCACCGGGGCACCGGCTACTGGGGCGCGGGGGTCAACAGCTGGGAGATGTGCAGCTACGTCGGCGTGCCCGCGGCGGTGCTCGCGCTCCTCGGCGCCGGGCGTCGCAGGGGCTGGGCCGCACTCGCCGTGCTCGCGGCACTCCTGATGCTGGGTGGCCCCCTCTGGTCGCTCCTGCGCCTGCTCCCCGGCCTTGGGTTCTTCCGCTTTCCCGCGCGTTTTGGGCTCTGGCTCACGCTGGCGGTCGCGGTGCTCGCCTCGTCAGGTATCGAGTACTTGCGATTCACGTGGCGACGTGAGCAGGTTCGGTCGCGACTGGTGGTGTTCGTCGGACTTTTCACTCTCAGCACGGGGGTGGCTCGTCTCGGCCTCAGCACCCGGGGCGTGGAGATCGCGGGGGTCCTCGACGCTCATTTCCAGCGACAGGTGGATCTGCCGCCGCCACCCTCGATGGGGGCACTCTTGCGCGCTGCCCTTCCCGAGCCCGAGCCCGAGGTGGCGGCCGAGATCCCGCTGAAAGTGGCCCGAATCATGGCCGACTTGCGGCGCAGCGTGGATCCGCGCTCGCCCCGGGTGATCGTGCCTGTGCTGCTCGTCCTGGCCACGCTCCTCCTGCTCCGGCGTCCCCGGTTGCTCGCCGCGCTCGTGGCCCTCGACCTGCTTGGTTTTGGTCGCGACTACCATCCGGTGGACGACGAGGAGCCCGTCCCCCGCTGGCTGTCTGAGCGGATGACCGAGCCCGGCGGCTACCGCACCACCGTCCTCGACCGGCGCGTGTCGATCGCGCTCGACGACGAGCTGCTCACCGCCAGCACCGGCCTCCCGCTGGGCACCAGCGACGTCATCATCCCGTCGCCCCTGTTCATCGTCCGCAACGAGGCCCTGCTCGCCTCGGCCGGCCTCGACGTGGGCGACAAGGGGCCGCAGAAGGTGCAGCGCTTCCTGGAGCATCACGACGTGGCGCGCCGCATGGCGTTGCGTTTCATCGCGACCGTGCACGAGATCCCCGGCTTGCTCCCGGTCGTGCGTGGCCACTACAACGTGTACGAGGACCGCGACGCGCTGCCTCGTGCACGCGTCGTGCCCTGTCGCGACGTGCATGTCGACGGTGACGACGCCTTCGCGGCACTGCTCGCCGCCGACCCGGAGCGGACGGTGATCGTGGAGACCGGCGACTCGACCTGCGAGCCCGGGGGGACGGCGACGGTCATGGCCTACAGCGACACGCGGGTGGAGATCGCCGCCACCGGCCCGGGAACGCTGGTGCTCGCCGACCTGTGGTACCCGGGCTGGACGGCCACCCTCGACCGTGCCGAGGTCGAGGTCGAGCGAGCGGATCTCGTGTTTCGCGGCGTGCAGTTACCCGCGGGCGAACACCAGCTGGTGTTCAGTTACCGGCCGGGGTGGTTTTACGGGCTGCTGGGTCTGTCATTGGCGGTGACTGTCGGAGTTCTGGTCACCCGCCGTCGGTGACAACTGTTGACAAGCGAGTTTATCTAGCTTATAGTTTGCCTATCCGTCCCCGTCCCCGTCCCCGTCCCCGCACCTCGACCGCGATGGCTCTGCTGTCGCGACCGCGGCGTTCATCGTGCCGGCCGTCAAGCTTCCCGCCGCCCGCATCCAGCTGGGGGCCACCGACACCACCGAGCTGTGGATCGATCTCTCCCGCTGGCTCGACACGCTGGGCCTGCTCGGCTTCCGCGGCCGGATCGTCCTGGTCGACAAGCAGGGCAACTTCTCCTGCCGCCTGGGCATCCAGAGCTACGGCGCGGATCCCGAGCTGCCGAACGCCGCGCTCAGCATCACCACGGGCACCGGCGTGGGCGCCATCACCACCGTGTCGAAGGTGTTCTTCGACTTCGACCCCACCAACGCCAACAACGGCGAC
>SXON01000103.1 GCA_005778355.1 Pseudomonadota bacterium
CACCGGGCCCTCCTCGAGCGGGCGCTCGAACACCGCGCGCACCTTCAGCTCGGCGAAGCAGCCCGGCACGTCGACCACAAACACGCCGCGGGCCTCGTGACGGCCGACCGCCTCGAGATCGAGCGACACGCCGTCGTCGCGAGCGGGCTCGGCGATGTCGCTGTCTTCCTCGCCCTCGTCCTCGACCTCGCACTTCGCGGAGGCCTCGTTGCCGTCGCTGTCGTCGCTGTCCTCGCCGGTGGAGCCGCCGCCGCTTCCGGTGTCCTCGCCCTCGTCCTCATGGTCCTCGTCGCGGTCGCGCGGGGGCTGGCTCGGCTCGTCGCCCATCGGGATGTCGCCGTCGAGGTAGACGAAGGCGCCCTTGGCCTGGCCTTCGAGTTCGATGCCGTCGAGACGGCCGTGGGCCTCGCGCCCCTTGATGGCCAGACCAAGCTCCGCCTTCCAGTTGGAGATCTCACGAGCGTCGGCGTCGCACTCGAGCTCGATGATCTTGTCGACGCTCAGGATGTACACGCCGTTCTGGAGGGCCATGGCCTCGTCGGGCACGGGCAGGGTGGTGACGGGTTCGTCGCAGGCGACGAGGGAGAAAAGAGCAAGAAGAAGCGGAAATTTGTTCGACACAGGGGTCCTCGGGGTTGCGCCGAGCCTAGATGCAGGGACCGTGCCAAAGTAGCTAAGTAGCTGCTATTACTCGACCTATTGCCCATCGCTGTGCCCACCCCCCGGCGACCAACCACGGCATCCGCGCCGCGATCCCCCACGATCCGGTTAATGGCGGCCCTCCCCGGAGAGCCCTTGGCCAACTTCGACGATTCCTCTGAGTCCGGCGGCGGCCGCGCGGGTGGCTGTCTGGTGCAGATCGTCACCCACGGCGTGGCCCTGGTGCTCGGCGCCGTGCTCGGTGTCGTGGGCGCGCAGGTGGTGGAGTACATGCGCGATCCCGAAACCCTGTCGCGACCGGAAGGCGCACTGTCGCGTGCCGAGCTGATCGCGAAGCTCGACGACGCCGAGCGCAAGTACGCGGAGCTGCTCGCGGAAACCGCCAAGAAAGAAGAGGCGGCACGCAGCGAGCTCGAAGCGGCCAGCAAGAAGGTGGTCGACCTCGAGGGCGCCGTGTCGACCAAGGGCGAGGAGATCGCCGTGCTCGAGCTCAAGGTCAAGAAGGCCAAGGGACAGTCGGCCGCGCTCAAGAAGGAGCTCGAGGCCAAGCAGGCCGAGTTGGCCGAGCTCACCGTGCAGCTCGAAGAAGCGCGCGTGGAGCAAGACCGCCTGCGGGTGGAGCTGAGCACCTCGCAGGAGGAAACGCGGGTGGCCCAGGAAGAAACGCGCGTGTCGCGTGGGGAAACCACCGATGCGCGCTGGGCGAGCTTCCGCAGCGACGTGATCCTCTCGGTGTGCGAGAAGGGCAATCGTAAGAAGCTGGCCGAGTGTCGCGACGAGGTGGGCGCCATGCTCGACAGCAAGCGCGCCGCCCGCTTCAAGCAGTGCGTGGGCTCGCGTCAATCGCAGCCGCGCCTGGTGCGGGTCGACGACAAGGAGAAAGATCCCCAGCTCCCGAAGTGGTCGGAGTGGCTCGACCAGGAGTCGAAGTTCACCGAGAACAAGTACTACATCGTGTTCTGCGACCCGACCCTCCCCGAGGCCACCGTGGGCGGCCCGGACGAGGAGCCCGAGGAGTTCTAGGGTTCCCCGAGGGGCGCCCTGAGCGCCGCCGCCTCGAGCTGGGCCGCGCGCGTGTGCAGCTCTGCCGCGTCGGTGTGCAGCTCCGCGAGGCGCTCCAGCCGTCCGGCGCTGGCCACCGCCTCGGCACCGAAGGCCAACTGCTCGGCCGACTCGCGCACGCGCGCCGCCGACGCGTCAACCGGGCGCGCCCAGGCCTCGATGGGCACATCGGCCAGGAGCAGCGTGGTCCACAAGAGCATCACGCCGGGGATATCCCGCGGGGCCATGCAACTCCGCGCCCTCCGCCCCGGTGACGACATCCGCGCTCACGTCCGCGCCATCTACGAGGAGCACGAACTCGGCTACGACCCCGAGTTCGAGGACGACCTCGAAAACCCCGTCGCGAGCTACGCCCACGGGGCCTTCTGGGTGATGGAGGACGAAGCCGGCATCGTCGCCTGCGGGGGCGTGGTGCCGAACGCCGGCACGCGCCTCATCAAGCGCATGTACGTGGCCCCCCGGGGACGACGCCTCGGGCTGGCGCGGCAGATCCTCTTCCTCGCCATGGCCTGGGGCCCCTTCGAGCGCACCGAACTGTGGAGCGACGTGCGCTTCCGCAAGGCGCACCAGCTCTACCAGAGCGAGGGCTTCCGCCCCGGGCACACCCGCGTGCTCGACGACCCCGACCGCAGCGTTGAGCGCTACTTCTGGCGGCTCCGCTGAACCGAGGCGCGGAGCAGCAGGAGGAACAATAGGCCTTCACCCATGGTCTTCGACTCGCGGGTGAGCCAGGAAAGCCCCGCCGGGAGCATCTTCTCCATGCCCCGGAGCCACGTGAGGGGCCAGGCGAGCACGAACCAGGTCAGGGCGAGCACGAGCCACAGGGCGAGCGCCACGCCCCGCGAGACGCGTCGCGACTCCTCGGACACCCGCCCGGCCGCCACGCCCATGGCCACAACGAGAAAGACGAGATGGTGCTCGTAGGTGTACACCGGCACCACGACCATGAGCACCGCCAGCGCCATCAGCGCCGCGCCGGGGTCCGCGGCCTTGCGCGCGAACCATCCCCAGAGACCAAGCAGGCCGAGCGAAGTGGCCGCGCTCGCGTGGCGCGCGGTGTCGGAGAGCAGGCGCCCCGCGGACGGAAAGGCGCGGTCGAAGAGATCCGGGATGGAGTGATTGGCGGGGAGCGAGATGGGGACGGAGAGCCCGAGGTAGTCGCCCCTAGAGAAACCCGGCAGGATCTCGGTGTAGAAGCGGAGCTGCGCGTCGAGGGGGACCACCGCCAGGGCCGCCCCGGTCAGCAGAAGCGCGGTCGCGACGGACGAGCCGACCGGCACCCACCGACGGCGCAGGGCCCACCAGACCAGAAACAACGCGGGCGACATCTTCATCATCGCGGCCGCGCCGACGAGCACCCCGGCGACCACCTCGGCTCGCCGGTCGCGACGCCGCTCCGCGAGCACCAGGCCCAGGAGCGCCGGCAAGAGCGCCCAGAGGTTGGCCTGTCCCATCCAGGCGTTGTCGGGGATGGGCGTCCACGTGCAGAGCAGCAGGGCGACGGCCCACACGGGCACACCGAGGCCCCAGGCCCCCACGGCGAGGCAGCCGGCGAGCACGGTTTCGTTGATGAAGAAGGTGGCGCGGTAGCCCTCCGCGAGGCTGAGCGGTCGCGACCACCACGCCGCCAGCACGAAGGGCGGCGGGTAGAAGTAGGGGTGCACCGACTTGCGAGTCCGCTCCTCGGCGGCGCGGGCGGAGAGCGCGGCGGTGTCGTAGGGATCGCCGCCGTCGGCGGCCACCTGGACCGCGTAGTAGTACGAGGCGTAGTCGCGACCGGCACCGCCGCTCTCGATCTTCTTCAACGCAGGCCGCGCCTGCAAGAACAGGTGCCCGAGGAGGCCGATCGCGAGGAGCAGCGCGGGCAAGAGGCGACGCACCTGGGCGGGTAACCGGGTACGACGGGGCTCACCTCCCGATGCCCACCCCCGAGCTGACCCCCGCCTACGTCCAGGCCGAGCTCGCCCCGGACAGCCTGCGCCTGCCGAGCTTCCCGCCCTTGTGGCCGGCCGGACACGCGGGGCCGGCCGTGGCCTGCGAGATGGGCGCCATCGTCATCGACGGGGTGGTGGCAGGGTTGCGTACGCAGGCGGACTGCCCGCCCGAGCTGGTGGTCGCAGCGGCCGACGCCGCCCGGGGGACCGAGTGGCCCGCGCTGAACCACGAGGGGATCGAGTTCAGCCTCGCGGGCTACACCTGGACCCAGGTGTTCGCGCCGGGGGGCGTGGCGCCGAGGGAGGTCCTCGCCTACGGCTGGCGCCCCGGGGCCTTGCCCCCGCACCGGTCGGAGGCGCCGACGAGCACCACCAGGCTGGCGACGACGATCCCCTTTCGCGCGGTGGTGACGGTAGGGACCGATGGTGTCCCCCGGGGGGTCGCGGTGGATACCACCCCCTCGTCGACCAGTGGCGCCAAGCTCCCTGACAAGGTCGACGGGACCGAAGCGGCGACGTTCCTCCCCGCGCGCGGCCAGTCGGGCGACACGGTGTACCGGCTGCCGATGCAGGTGGACGACCCCGCGCGAGAGCTGCTCGCCTGGCGCTGGCCGGTCGCACCGTCGCCGTACCGCGTGGTCGTCCAGCGCAACGGTAGTGCGTTCGCTGATCCGCCGGAGAGCGAGGCGGAGCCGGCGTCTGCGGGCCCGCTAGCGCTGCCCAGCGCGACGCAAGTGAGGGTGGTGTACGAGCGCCTCCGCGCCGAGATCGTGGTGCCCGCCGAGGGGCCGATCACGCTGTTTCGCCCCGAGGCCATCGACGCGACCTCGCCGCAGTGGGTGATCCGGGCCGACAAGGACGCGAGCTTCGGGCGCGTGGTGGAGGCCATCGACGCGCTGGTGCCCGAGGGCCAGGACGGTACCGTGAGCTTCGCGGTGGCCGAGCGCGACGACACCGTCGTGACCGCACACACGTGGTCCGTGGGGGTCACCCGCGGGACCGTGCCTCTGCCGAGCCCCGCCATCAAGCACGTATATTTTCGTCCGGCCGACGAGGAGTCATGGGCCAGCGTCGTGGCGACGGCCGACCGTCTCAAGGAAACGGGCTTTCGCCCGGTGCTCACCCCAGACACGTCGCCAACCCCCGCTCCGCTGCAGGATGGCGTGACCAGCACTGCCCCTGTCGCGACCGCCGCTGAGAAGACCGTCCATTGGAGCGAGGTCCAGGTGAAGACCCGCGTGGTCCCGAAGTGGCCGGCAGGTGCACCGAAGGAGGGCGAGGTGCGCTGCATCGTCCGCGTCCACGCCGACGAGCGCGGGGTCCCGACCTCGGTCGAGCGAAAGAACTGTCCCGACCCGTTCTTCGCTGCCGCCAGAGACGCGGCGATGCAATGGCGCTTCTACCCGATGCGCCCGGCGCCTGGCCCGATCATGTTCGATATCAACCTCATCTTCAAGGCCAGCTGACCGCGATAGGAACCCCGGTGCTCCTCGCCGCTACCCTCGCCCTCGCCCTGGACACCGAGCCCCCCTGGGCCACCGTCATCCCCCAGGGCGCCGTGACCTCCGAGCTGGCCACGCTGCGCGAGCTCGACCAGCGCACCAGCACCGCCCCCGCCGACCTCGTGCTCTTCACCGTGGGCGAGCACCGCGGCTCGCTCGAGCCCTGCGCCTGCGTGAAGCGCCCTCGTGGCTCGCTCGCGCGCTTCCTCGGCTACGTGGAGGCCGAGCGCAACGCGGCGCCGGCGCCCTCGGTGGTGGCCCACAGTGGCTACTGGCTCACCGACGCGATGGACTACGTCGGACAGCTCCGTCCCGACGTGGCCCTCCAGGACCAGTGGATGTTCCGCGGCATGCGGGAGGTGCCCTGGAGCGCCATCAACGTGAGCGCCCACGACGTGGCCGGGCTCGTGGCCCTGCGCGCCTCGGGCATCGACGTGACCGTCGGCTCCCTGCCGCTGGTGTCGGCCCACGTCGTCGGTCCAGGCATCGAGCCCTACCGCATCGTCGACAAGGGCGGCGTGCGCATCGGCTTCACCGGGCTCACCGGCGAGGCGGCGACAATGGCGGACCTCGCTCCCTACGTGATCCGTCCGGTGAAAGACGCCGCTGCCACCATCGAGGAGCTGCGCGACAAGGTCGACGTGCTGGTGATCCTGTCCTGGTCGCCCTCGGGCCAGAGCGTGGCCGACCCCTTCCGGGGCGAGGCCGACATCGTGATCGACGCGCGCATGCTGCCGGAAACGCTCGAGGCCGCCTACGAGCGCGGCACGGTCACCGTCTTCCCCGCTTTCCAGGGCGTGCGGGCGAGTGAGCTGCGCCTCGACATCGAGGACAAGAAGATCGCGGGGGCGCTCGACCGCGCCATCGATCTCGACAGCGCCGTGCCCCAGCCCGTGGCGCTCGCCTCGGTGAGCGCGGAGGCCAAGCGCGAGATCGACGCGAAGAAGAAGGAGCTCTACGGGCCATGAAGCCGCGGGTGGCCGTCACCTGCGATCGGCGTGATGCCGGGCCTGTGACCGCGAGCCTGCGGGTGCGACCCCCTCGTCCCGAGGTCTTCGTCTCCGAGCATGTGGTGTCGCGACTGCGCGCGGCCGGGGCCTCGGTCCTGCTCCTGCCTCCGGGCGACGCCGACGGCGGGACGGAGCTCCTCGATCTCGTCGACGCGCTGGTGATCACCGGCGGGGCCTTCGACATCCACCCGCACCACTACGGCGAGGCGGTCACCGCGCGTCTCGACCGGGTGGACGAGGACCGCACCACGCTCGAGCTTCGACTGGCGAGCGCCGCGCTAGGTCGCGACCTGCCCGTGCTGGGCCTGTGCGGCGGGATGCAGGCGATGGTCGTCGCCGCGGGGGGAAGCCTCTTGCAGCACGTGGATGGCCACGAGCAAGACACCGACCCCGCTGGGCCCGCCCACGCCTTGATCGTGGAGCCCGGCGTGCCCACGTGGCTCACGACGACGCTGGGGCCGGACAGCAACAGCACCCACCACCAGGCCGTCGGTCGCCTCGGCGCCTTCCGGGTGGCCGCCCGCGCGCCCGACGGGGTGATCGAGGCGGTGTACGACCCGGCCCGGCGCTTCGCGGTCGGCGTGCAGGGACACCCGGAGCTGCGGCGCGGCGACCTGTTCGAGGCCCTGGTCAGTGCGAGCCTGGGTCTGTCACCCGGTAGAGCCCGAGGCTGACCTCGCCCGCGCCGTAGTCTACCCAGCCGTCACTCGCCGCCGGCACCCGCGCCTCGTCCACCACCTCGAGCCCCATGCTCGCGCCGACCCAGCCGCCGTCGAGGTGGTCGGCGCTCCCCCGGTAGAGCCAGTCCCCCGCGGCCGGGGTGCCGGTGCCGAGGCCGCGCCACGGGAAGCCCGAGCGAAGGCTCATCCAGTGGCCCATCGCGCCGTGGGGGTCGAGGGAAGCGTCGTACCAGCCGCTCGCGGTGGCCTCGGCCAGGTTGGCGTCGAGTCCCTCGCCGCGCGGCAACACACCCCGGAGGTAGCGGTACTCGCTCTCCCAGGTGTAGGGGCGCGTGGACGCGGGCAGCCAGAAGGCCGCCAGCAAGCCCAGCGGCGCGAGCCAGCGCGCCCGATGTTTCACGTGGAACACGACCCGCGCGGCGCCCAGTGCGGCCGCCACCAGGAGCCAGGTGTGGACGAGCAGGCCGAAGCGCAGCGGGTCGGCCAGGGGCTGGGTCTTCGGCAGGTAGAGGAGCGCGTTGACGGCAAGGAGAACGAGCGGCCAGCCCGCTCGCCCGTAGAGCGCGAGAGCCAGCAGGGGGAGCGCCGGGACGAGGCCGTAGGCGCCGAGCATCTCGGGCCACGCGGTGCTGTCGACGAGCCGACCCCAGGGGATCGGTGGGCTCCCTGTCGTCGCGGGCAGGTACGCAAGCCGGGCGGCAAGGCCAACGAGCGTCGCCGCGAGCCAGCGAGGGTGTTTCCAGAGACCCAGCGCGAGGATCCCCGCCACCGCGAGCTGCTCGGGACGCAAATGTCCGAGGAGGAGGAGCGACAGCGCCGCGAGGCGGTGCCCGTCGCGCGACAAGAGCGCGGCGAGCGACAGCACCTGGAGGAAGGCGACGAGCACCACGTGGTCCTCCGCCCGCGCCAGCGCCACCGGCCACGCCGCCGCCGCGACCACCCACCCCGCCAGCCAGGACCCGCGCGGGACGAGGCGCACCGCCAGGCAAGCGGTCGCGACCGAGACCGCCAGGTTGAGCGGGTGGACCACGGCGGTGACATCGACGCCCACGACGTGCAGGCCCTGCGCCAGGGCACCATAGAGCGTCGGCCACGTTTCCCCGTAGTAGCGGTCGGCCATGCCGCGGCCCAGGGCGGTCTGCAAGCGCTCGTAGGCGGCGTCGCCTCCGAGGATGACCGTCTCTGGCCAGCAGAGCCGCAGGCCGAGCGCGAGGAGTCCCACCGGGACCATCGACCAGTGTCGCGACCGCCATGCCCACGGGAGCAGCGCGAGGAACCAGGCCACCACGACGAGATGGAAGGTCCGCGGGTGCCAGCGCGCGATGGCCCGCTCCTCGCCTCCGCCGGGCGCGGACTTCTCGGTGGGGGGGCGCGGTGCCCCGTCCGGCGTGGGTCGCGCGGCGGCCTCTGCGTCGGCAAGCGTCTTCGCCTCGGCCATCGCGGCGAGCACGGCGGGACCGAGGGTGTCGAGGCCGTCGCAGGTGGCGCGCAGCGGCGCAGGCACCACGTCCAGATCGAAGCTCTCCGACTGGGCGGCGAGGTCGCGGCGCATCGCCACTCGGACACCGCCGCCATGGCAGAAACCGCCCTCGCCCGGCGCCAGCTCCAGCCAGTACGGAGCCTCGTCGCGAAACTCGCCGCGGACAAACTCCGGATGCACCGTCTCCGCCACGGGTGGCGCGGGCCAGGGAAGGGCGGCGAAGGCCAGCGCGGAGAGGAGCACCTTCGCTGAGCCTAGCCCCTACTCGTAGCGCTGGTGGTAGCCTTCCATGCTGGTGAACTCCACCACCGTGGTGCCATCACCGTCGTCGCCGTCGTACTCGACGTGCGTGGTGCTCGTCACGTCGTGGCGCTCCCAGCCATCAACCCAGCTCACCAGCTTGACCGTGGACTTGTAGCCCTCGACCAGGTTGTCGGCGTCGACGTTGGCCATCAGGTCGAGCTCGTAGTCGGCGAGCGCCGTCTGGTAGGTCCACACGTCGGGCTCGGTCTCCGTGGCGAGGGTGACGACGCCGTCGATCTCGAAGAAGTAGTCGCCCACGCCGCCATCCTCGGCGATGTACACGCCCTCGATGAACTCGACGGTCTGTTGCCAGCGGCCGCCGTCCATCTCGTCGACGATATCGACGAAGGCTCGATCCCCGTCGATCCGGGCGTTCTTGCCCTCGATCAGATCGGTCCAGCCGTAGGAGGCCTCAGGCTCGTCGTTGGCGTCGAGCCCAAAGAGCTGCCACTCTCCCTGGAACTTGCCCTGGAGTCGCTCCTCGACGAAGTCGAGCGCGGCCTGTCCCCAGATCGTCTCGGCCGTGTCGCCGCTGTCGCCGCTGTCGCCTGCGGTGTCGTCGACCCGGGCGCTGTCGCCGCGGCTGTCGCCCCCGGCGTCGCAAGCGACCATTGGCAAGAGGAAGGCGTAGAAGGCGGATAGTTGAGTGCGCATCCGAGGCCGATACCCTAGGCGAAGCCCGCAGACAAGGCCTAGCTCAGCCCCCAGTGGGGAAACTGAGCCGCTGCCGGTAGATGTAGGTGACGCCGAGCTGCCCCTCGAGCCACGAGAGGTCCGGACCGTCCACCGGCGAGCTGTAGTTGTAGACCATCCAGCGGCCTCCCCCCTCGTCGAGCGCCGAGGGGAAGCAGGTGTCGCCCCGCGAGGGGAGATCGAGGATGAAGCTCACTTCGAGCGAGACGTCGTCGACCTCCCAGAGCGAGCAGCGCTTGGGCTCG
This sequence comes from Pseudomonadota bacterium, assembly GCA_005778355.1. GTDB lineage: Bacteria > Myxococcota_A > UBA796 > UBA796 > SXON01 > SXON01. The sequence continues at coordinate 9,570 of SXON01000103.1, forward strand.
CCCCAGTAGGCCGCGGAGTAGGCGAGCGTCTGCTCCACGTGCCCGTCGTCGCGATAACCGAGGTCGTAGTATCCGTCTTCGGTGACGTTGCGACGGGCGACCAGGTAGTTCTTGTCGCCCTGCCGGAACATCAGGGGGCTGTCGTACTTGCGCGGGTCGTTGACACAGCGCCAGTCGCCCAGCGAATCAGCCTCGGCCCGGCAGATATTGCTGCCCCATCCGCTCTCGTCGCCCGCCTCGTTGCGGGTCACGGCGAGCACCGCGCCGTCGGGCAAGACGACCCAGTCGGTCTCACTGCCCCCACCGGTCTGCACTACCTCCTGGCCGGGCACCACCGCCGTCCAGGCGAGCCCGTCGCCCGAGGTGAGCCAGCGCACCTCGATGGCGGGGAGCGCGTCGCTCTCGAAGTCGTAGATGTCGCCGCCGTTGGTGTAGCCGATCATGTAGGGCACACCGTCGATCGTGCGGACGCGCCAGGGGATGAAGTCGTTCTCGAAGAGCCAGGCGGGCTCGCTCCACTGCCCGCCCTCGCGCACCACCACCATGCTGCCCTGCGGCTCGAAATCGCTGGAGTCGGCGCCGAGGACCGCGAAGTACAGGAAGAGCTTGCCGTCGAAGGCGAGCAGGCGTGGCTCGCGGAGGTCGGTGCCCATCGCGAGCGTCAGCTCGTGCGTCCAGGTCGTGCCGCCGTCGACGCTGCGCACCACGTACATCGCCGTGTCGGGACTGGCGAAGTGCGAGGGGGCGGTGCGGAAGGCGAGGTAAAGCGCGCCCTCGAGCAGGGCAACGTCGAGGTTGTTGTTGGAGGCCTGCGGGAGCACCTCGGCGGGCAGCACGATGTCGCCGCTCCCGGGGACCAGCTGCTCCGCCTCCGACACGGTGATGCCCTCGGCCGGGGCCAGCACCGCTTCCGCGCAGGCAAGGAAGGAGATCATCGGCTCGCGGGATAACCCGGTGCGCCCATGCTCATCCTCGCCTATGCCCTCGCCGCCGAGCCGACCGTCCCCGCTGCCGAGCCGGCCGCGGCCGAGGCCGTCGCCGCGGAGGGCGCCTACGCGAGCGGCATGGAGGCGGTGAAGGCGAGGCAGTACGACCAGGCGCTGGGTCGCTTCGACCTCTGCCTCAAGCTCGACGTGAACCACGCGGGCTGCCGATGGGAGCTCGGCTGGGTGTACTGGATGCGTCGCGACTGGCAGAGCGTGGTGGGCACCTGGCAAGCGCTCGATCCCGCCTACCCGAAGCTCGCCCCCAACCTCGCGGTGGCGCGCGATCAGCTCGCGCTGCAGCGCCTCGCCGCCGAGATGCGCGCCAAGGCGGCCACCACCTTCCAGAGCACGGCGCCCTCTGGGGCTTCCCTGCGCCTGCGCGGCGTGGGCGACATGATGATCGGCAGCGCCTTCCCCGAGGGGGCGCTCCCGCCCGACGGGGGGAAAGACACCTTCACCGCGGTTCGTTCGCTGCTCGTCGACGCCGATGTGACCTTCGGCAACCTCGAGGGCCCGCTCTGCGACGACCCCGCGCCGAGCGACAAGTGCCGACCCGACGGGGCGCCCGGCTCGTGCTACGCGTTTCGCACGCCGACCGCCTACGGCAGCTTCTACAAGGATGCTGGTTTCGACGTGATGTCGACGGCGAACAACCACGCTTTCGACTTCGGCGAGACCTGTCGCCAGCAGACCGAGGCCACCCTCGACACCCTCGGGCTCGACTGGTCCGGCCGCCCGGGGACGGTGGCGCGCTGGACGACCAACGGGCTGCGCGTGGCGATGGTTGGATTCCACACCGCCGACAGCGGCAACAACCTCAACGACCTCGAAACCGCCACGACGATCGTGCGCGGGCTCTCCGCGGAAAGCGACATCGTCATCGTCAGCTTCCACGGCGGCGCCGAGGGCAGCAAGGCGCTGCACGTGCCGCCGGGCCCAGAGCAGTTCTACGGAGAGAACCGCGGCGACCTGCGGCTCTTCACCCACGCGGTCGTCGACGCGGGCGCCGATCTCGTGCTCGGCCACGGCCCCCACGTGCTGCGCGGCATGGAGGGCTACAAGGGGCGGCTGATCGCCTACTCTCTCGGCAACTTCGCGACCTACGGGCGCTTCAACCTCTCGGGCAACCAGGGCATCGGCGCCATCCTCGAGGTCACGCTGGCGCGCGACGGCAACCTCGCCGCCGGCAAGATCCTCGGCACGGTCCAGGAGGGCGAGGGACGACCCGTCCCCGACACCCAGAACCGCGCCGCCGACCTCGTCCGCGTGCTCAGCACAGAGGATTTCCCGAGCTCAGGCGTTCAAGTCGCGCAAGACGGCAGCATCAAGCTGCCGTAGCTGCGGCTATCCCCAGTCGTCTTCGCCGCCGCCACCGGTGGCGCCGCCGCCATCGCTGCCGCCGTCGTCGTCCTCATCGTGGCGACGCTTGCCCTTCCGCCGTTCCCATTCCTGGGCTTTGCGGTTGCGCTCTTCCTCGAACTTGGCTTCCTCGGCGCGACGACGGTTGCCGGCAAAGCCGCCGCCGCCACCACCGCCACCCCAGCGGTTGCCACCGCCACCCGGGCCGCCGCCGCCACCGCCCCAGCGGTTGCCGCCGCCACCCGGGCCACCGGCGCCGCCGCCCACGCCGGCACCCACCACCACGCGGGGCGCGCTGGTGCCGGGCAGGTGCGAGGTGGCG
>SXON01000104.1 GCA_005778355.1 Pseudomonadota bacterium
CAGCCTCTTCGGGTGGGAGTGAAACGGTGTTGCAACCTTCATCTATCCGCCCGACGAGGCGACTTCTACACACAGAAACCCGGCGTTCGTCAATAATGATCGACGAACGCCGGGTTTCGATTTTCCCCGAACGCTCCTAGGGGACGATGAACACCGCTCGCTCAACATCCTTCATGCTGTTGAAGTCGCCAACCGCGTCCTTCAACTGCTGGAGCGCCTCCTCGGCCCACTCCTGCCCGCCGATCGTCGTGAGACCCTCGCGGAGTTTCCCGACGTTCTTCAGTGACGCCGTGCCGTCCCCCTTCCGAGTGACCACCTTCTTGCTGAGGAACTCGAGCAGCGAACGTGTGGACACGGTCATGTCCTCCTTGACGACCTTTGGCGGCCCGTCTTGGGGCCCTGCGGTTTGGCGGCTCGGGACTTCGTCGCACCCTTGGTACGGCTCTTCTTCTTGGAATCGTTCGGCTCCATGACTCTCGCTCCGGTTGCGCAGGCAACGTACCCCTCCACCCCACGCCGTCAACGCCGAGCCGCGTGGTAGAACCGCCGCCCGATGTCCCTCCCCCCCATCGAGACCGCGATCCGCTCGGTGCTGTCACGTAGTGACGGAAGCGCGCCATGGCACCTCCTCGGTCGATTGGTCGAGGGAGGGCAACGTATCCGACCGCGGCTGGTTGTCGCAGTGAGCGGAGCGCTCGGCATCGAGGTCGAGTCGTCGTTGTGCCGCGACGCGGCGGCGATGGAGCTGGTGCACCTCTCCACGTTGATCCACGATGACATCGTCGACGGTGGGCAAACGCGCCGTGGGGTCCCGACGCTCTCCGCCGCGCATGGCCCCGAGATCGCGCTGCTCCTCGGCAACCTCGTCAAGGACCACGCGCTGGCCATCGCGACGCCAGCAGCGCTCCCGGCGCTCAACCAGGCCAGCCTCGACGTGTACCTCGGCCAGCTCCGCGAGACGATGGCGCGAGGCGCCTCGCTCCGCTTCGACCAGCTCTTCGAGATCCAGCTCTACAAGACGGCGCGCGCCTTCCGCCACTGTGCTCGCGTGGCCAGTGTGCACGGCCACCTACCGGCGGGCGAAGGCGCGGAAGTCGCGCTCGAGCTTGCGGCGCTCGCCTTCCAGGCCGTCGATGACTGGCTCGACCTCGCCCCCGCTCACGAGCAGACCCTGAAAGATGGCAGTCGCGATGAAGCAAACCTCGTGCCGTGCTTCGTGCAGGTCGCTGGCGTTGACGTAGCCGCAGCGACCGAGCCCGCCGTGGTCGAGGCGGCACGCGCCGTGGCCGCTCTCGGCTGGACATCGCCCCTCGCCACGCTCGGTCCCGCCGGCGCGCGGGTGGAGGTGCTGCGCTTCGTGCGCGAGTTGGCGTCGCGAGCGGCCTCGTGCGCCACGGGTTCCGGTGTGGAGCCGGTGATCGACGATCTCTTCGAACGCGTCGCGACGCGCGCCGTTGCGGTCAATCTGCCGTAAAAGCTACTACGTGTGTCGCGACATCACCTTCCGGTTCGTCGGTACACGTCGTAAGCTCGACTCATGAAGACGGACACCGGCGCGCACATCCTCCTGGTCGACGACGACCCCATGCTGCGACGCGCGACCGCACGTGCACTCGCCGCTTGTGGCTTCCGGGTGTCGCAAGCGGAGAACGGCTCCGAGGCCCTGCAGATGGTCGGGTCGGGCAACATCGACGCGATCGTCACCGACATCCACATGCCCGAGATGGACGGGCTGAGCTTCCTCAAGGCCGTCCGCCAGCAAGACAGCGACATTCCCGTGGTGCTGATGACCGGCGAACCCTCGCTCGAGTCGGCGATCAGCGCGGTCGAGCACGGCGCTACCCAGTATTTGCTCAAGGTGCCTATACGGTTTGTTTCGGTACACCGCTCGGCCTCGGGTTGGGATGCTGCCAGTCGCCGCCCTTGCGGACGGCATAGAGCCGCTTGTACTCCAGCCGGGGCCGGCGCGGGGCGGCGGACAGGCCGAGCGCGCGCAGGAAGGACGGCGCCTTCCAGAAACGGCGGTTGAACCTGTAGGCAAACTCGTTGAGGTAGGCGGGCAGGTGGTGGGGCAGGATCGCGCCCTTGTGCGTGCCGAGGAGCGTCCGCTTGAGGTTGGAGATCACGAGGTGGACCATCGGGAGATACTGGCCCGTCGACTTGCCCTTCCTCGACTGCTTCACCACCTTGTGCGCGTAGCCGAGCCCCTCCAGCCCGCCGTAGCCGCTCCACCCGTCGGTCGACACCGTGGCGCCGGGCGCGACGTGCCGGGACACGAAGTCCTCCAGCGTGGCCGCCGAGGCGTCCGGGATAACCTCCAGCCGGACGCGGCCCGCGCGCTCGCGACGCCGCGCGGGCTTGTCGCCGCGCGCGTGCTGCTCCGGCGGGCCCTCGCGCAACTGGCGATCGACATGGCCGCCCCCCGGCTTCCGGCCCGTCGTGTCCTGGTAGCCGACGATCTCCACGGCCACGGCCACGATGGCCTTCGCCCCGTGGCTCCGGCCGGGGCGCCCAGGTGTCTCGCCCCCGAGCAGGGCCTCGTCCACCTGCACCCGCCCTCGCAGGGGCGTCCGGTCGGGATCGACGAGGCCGCTCCGCAGCTTGTGCAGCATCACGTAGGCCGTCTCGTAGCGCGAGAGCCCGAGCTGCCGCGCGAACTGCAACGCGCTGATCCCGGGCGTCAGCGTGGACGTGAGGAACGCCCCGTAGAACCACGTGAGCAGGGGGAGGTGCGTCTTGTGCATGACCGTGCCCGCCGTCGCGCTCGTCACGTGCTTGCGCTCGCACTCCACGCTCCGGCCGTCCTTGCGCCACCACGCCGTCTCGGACGCGCATTTCGGGCACCTGAACCCGCTGGGCCAGCGGACAGCAAACAGGTACTTGCGACAGGCATCCTCGTCGGGAAACATGCGCTGGAACTCGGGAAGCGAGCCAGGGACGGGGAGAGGAACGGTCATCGTAACTCCGGCGGGTACTCGATCTCTTCCGGTTCCGCGCCGATGTCCTCCACGCGCAGGTGCGATGGGATATCGCGCAGCATCAAGTTGCCATTTTCGTCCAGGAGGTACTTTCCCTGCCCCGCGAGTACCGCGACCGCAGCCTTGTATCGACGCTTCAACCACCCTGCCTTGAACTGGCTGCGCTGGAGCGGCTTGTTCACGGCAAGCGCCGCTAGCGCCTCGCTCTCGATCTTGCGGGCGCTCGCTTCTGTGGCCACGGCAGCGTCGTGTGTCGACTTGGCGGTTGCACGCTCTTCCCTGGCCACCACGCGATCAGCAGCGATCTTCTCCGCCTGTTCCTTGTACCAGCCAGCACCGATCCACTCGGCGATGCCGTGGAGGAAAAGCGCTGCAAAGCCAAGTCCAGCAAAGGATGATACCGTCGAGAACTCATCGTCAAAGGTCAGCACGATGATCGTGGCGACCACGGTGATCACCGTATTCGCGACTGCCTTCAACATGGCAAGGGGTCGCAGAGCGGTAATGTCAAGTTTGATGGGCACGCGGCTTCCTCGCGAGGAGTACGGTCGCCGTAACCGCAACTAACCGTATAGGCACCTTGCTCAAACCCCTCGACACTGACACACTGCTGAAGGGCATCCACCGGGCCGTGCGCCTCGGTGCCCTCGCCCGGGCGCGCCGGAGCGCCGTGGAGATTCTCGGTGCGTCGGCTGCCAGCAGCGGCAATCATCCGACGCTGAACGAGGCCTTCGACCGCGCCGTGAGCCTCATCTGGCCCGCGTTCCAGCCCATCGTCGCGTGGCCCGACGGGCGCGTGTTCGCCTACGAGGCGCTCCTCCGCTCGCGCGACCTCGGCTTCCCAGGGCCGCTCGCCATCCTGGAGGCCGCCGAGCGCCTTCGCCGAGTCCACGAGGTCGGGCGTCGTATGCGCGCCGCCGTGGCCGAGGCGATCCCCACTCTCGACCCGCCGATCCTCGTCTTTGTGAACCTCCACCCGCGCGACCTGCTCGACGACGATCTCTTCAACCCCGACGCCCCCTTGTCGCGACATGCTGGCCGCGTGGTCCTCGAGATGACCGAGCGCGCCGCCCTGAACGGCCTGGGCGACATCCCCGGCAAGATCCGCAAGATCCGCGCCCTCGGATTCCGCATCGCGGTGGACGACCTCGGCGCCGGCTACGCCGGCCTCACCAGCGTGCTCCAGCTCGAGCCCGACGTGGTGAAGCTCGACATGTCGCTGGTGCGCGGCATCGACGCCGAGGCCTCGCGCCAGAGCGTGGTGCGCTCGATGACCAACCTCTGTCGCGAGCTCGGTATGAACGTGGTGGCCGAGGGCGTGGAAACAGAGGGCGAGCGCGACGCGCTCGGCGAGATCGGCTGTCCCCTGCTCCAGGGCTACTGGTTCGCCCCGCCGGGCCCTGCCTTCCCGGGGATCCGCAGTTAGCAGCCCGAAATCTCGTAGGTCGCCTCGATGAGAGCGTCGGCAAGAGGCCGCCAAGTGCAGCCCACCTTCCCACCGCAGCCCGCGCGCCAGATGGCACGCCGGGCACCCCCTCATCGCTCGGAAAACGAGACAGTCAGGCAACTCATCGGGGAAAAAATAGGACTCCGGGGCCCCTCGGCGCGCGACCGCCACGGGCCAAGGCCGCTTTTCCGAGGGCTCGCCCGTGCGGCGGCCCCCGACTAGGCCTTCCGAGTCCTAAAAAAAGGTCGATGACTGGGCGGAGTGTCCGATTTTCCGGGGGATGACCCAGGGGCGGCCACGGAGCGCGGTCCGCGCGTGGCACTGTCTACCGGAGCAGCTCCCCCACCCGCGCCCGCTTCACGAAGCGCCCGCCCTTGTCCGTCTCCGCGTTGGACTTGTGGACGATCACCCGCCCGCGGCTGAGCACCGTCTCGCTCCATCCCGTCATGGTGTGCCCCTCGTAGGCCGAGTAGTCCACGCGCATGTGGTGGGTGCGCGGATCGTTCACGCTGACCACGCGCGTCTCGTCCGGGTCGAAGATCACGATGTCGGCGTCAGAGCCCACCGCGATGGTGCCCTTCTTCGGGAAGAGCCCGAAGGTCTTCGCCGCCGAGGTGCTGGTGAGCTCCACCCAGCGATTGAGGCTGATCTGCCCGGTGCGCACGCCGCCGTCGTAGAGCGCCGTCACCCGGTTCTCGACGCCCGGCGCGCCGTTGGGGATCTTGGTGAAGCTGTCGCGACCAAGCTCCTTCTGTCCCGTGAAGCAGAAGGGGCAATGATCAGTGGCCACCGCCGAGAGATCGCCCATGCGCAGCCCCTGCCAGAGCGAGCCCTGGTTCCACTTCTCGCGGAGCGCCGGGGTCATCACCCACTTGGCCCCCTCGAAGTTCGGCTTGTCGTACCAGGTCTGGTCGAAGAACAGGTATTGCGGGCAAGTTTCCGCCTGCACATCCACCCCGCGGGCGCGGCCGATTCTCACTTGCTCCAGTGCATCGTGACTCGACAGGTGCACAATGTACAAGGGCACCTTCGCCACCTCGGCGATCGCCACCGCCCGGTGCACGCCCTCGGCCTCCATGCGCGTGGGGCGCGTCTTGGCGTGCCAGGACGGCTCCTTGTGACCGGCCTCCACGGCCTCGCGGATGATCTCGTCGATCACGATGCCGTTCTCGGCGTGCATGCAGATGCGAGTGTTGTTCAGACCGGCCTGCCGGAAGGTGCGGTAGAGCGTGCCGTCGTCGACGTAGAGCACCCCCGGGTAGGCCATGAAGAGCTTGTAGGAAGTGACACCGGCTTCCGCGAGCTTCTCCATCTCGCCCAGTCGCGACACCGGCATGTCGGTGACGATCATGTGGAAGGCGTAGTCGACGACCGCCTTGCCCTCGGCCTTCTCGTGCCAGATCTCAAGGCCGTCGAGCGTGGATTGCCCCTTGCTCTGGATCGCGAAGTCGACAATGGTCGTGGTGCCGCCATGCGCCGCCGCCAGCGTGCCACTGTGGAAATCGTCGGCGGAGGTCGTGCCGCCGAAAGGCATGTCCAGGTGGGTGTGCGGGTCGATGCCGCCGGGAATGACGAGCTTGCCGCTGGCGTCGAAGGTGCGGTCGGCGGTGACGGCAAGGTCGCGGCCGATCTGCTTGACCGATTCGCCCTCGATGTAGATGTCGGCGACGTAGTCGTCGACCGCCGTGATGATGCGACCGTTCTTGATCAGGATGGACAAGGCGCGCTCCGGGGGGAGGGCCAGTCTATTGTCCCGGAGCGATGGGCGCCGAGGTCAGCGCCCGCTACTCGGGCAGTGGCAGGTCGAGCACGTCGGCGAGCGTCTTGGCGACGGCCTCCCCCACGATCGCGGAGCCCCTCGCGGTGAGGTGGTTGCTGTCGAGGAACAGGTCCCGCTCACCCTGTTCGCTCGCGCTCAGGGCCGCGGTGGCCAGCACCACGGGGACCCCTGGGGGCAGCAGCGCGGGCGGCGCCATCTGCTTGATCGGCGTGCCCGTGAATGGGTAGTCTACGAAGATCAAGGGAATCCCCGCCGCCGCCGCCACGTTGGCGATGATCTGGTGGTTGCCTTCGCCGCCGATCGCCTCGCGGGGTTGCACCACGCGCACCCGGTGATCGGTGGCGCCGAGGTTCTCGCCCCGCGCGGCGGCCACGCCGAGGCGGAGCAAGCGGTACAACCGGCTCTCGAACAAGATCTCCCGCACGGGGTCGGCGAGGGAGGGGGGCTCGCGCTCGACCAGCCGGCTGTCCCTCGTCATGCAGTCGACGACGAGGAAGTCGGGGTCGAGGGCCAGGAGGCGGTGCTCGATCACCTGGAGCACCTGCGCGCTGCGGTAGCCGGAGCTGCCGAGGTTGATGACGGTCACGTCGTGCCCAGCGGCACGCAGGTAGTCCTGTGCCGCGCCGGGCCAGGCGTGGTTCTCGGCGATGCCGGCGCCATGGGTCTGGGAGTCGCCAAGGGCGTAGCCGCGGATCTCGCCCGGTCGGCGGGGCACGCGGTCGGCCAGGAGCTCGGCCTCCTTGAAGGCCGCGCCGTCGATGATCACCTCGCGATCGGCGGAACGCCAGCCCAGCACCGGGTCGTAGACCACCCGGTTGGCGGCCACCCACTCCCGCACCTCCGTCGGAAGGGCAACGGCAAGGGTGGTGCGCACCACGACGCGGGCCGCCAGCTCGAGCCCCGCCAGAACGAGCACAACGGCCAGCGACGCGAAGAGCAGACGTCGACTCGCGCGAGCGGCCATCGCGCGATGCTAACCCAGGGGGCGCGCTCGCTGATGTCGCTGCACACCGACCGGGGACGAGCTCGATGCCGAGCGAACGGGGCTCGAGCTTGCCCGCCCCGCCGCCTACCTCTTCTTGCGCGCCGATGCGGGGATCCCAGCCTCATAGCTAGCGATATACTCACTCACCGTGGAGCGTCGCACCACCTCGGCGAGGAGCTCCCAGGGCACGTCGCTCTCCTTCTTGAAGCGGATGCAGCTCGCGCCCATGTCGAGCTTCTTGCCCGTCTTGGCCCACTCCGCCTCGAACCAGCCCTTCAGCGACGAGTTGGTGTACACGCACATCAGGTAGAACGACACGTACTGCTTCTGCGATCCCACTCCCATGTACGGCAGCGGGAGCTTGGGGTCGCAGTGGTAGCCCGCGGGGTACACGCGGTGCGGCACCACGAAGCCGGGGAGCCCGTAGCCCATGGCTTCCTCGACGCCCTCGGGCGCGTTGTCGCGAATCACACTCATCAGTCGCGACACGAAGGCGCGCCGGTCTTCCGGCAACGCGGCGATGTACTCGGCGGTGGTCTTGGCAGTCTTGTTGGTCATGGTCTACTCCACCTTCATCCACGTGACCTCTACCCGGTCGAAATCCCGTGCGGTGGGCGAGATCACGAAGGTGCCATCGGTGTAGTCGTAGTAGTGGCCGTCGAAGTCGGCGCAGTAGTCGTCGAAACAGGACTCGATGCGGAAGAGGCGCGCGCCCTTGGGACGCTCCATCTCGACGTCCTCGCCGTCGCTCACGTCGGCCTCGTAGGTGACAAAACTCAGGCTCACGCCGCTCGACGCGTCGTCGTCGTCGTCGCCGTCCCCGCTGCTCGCCTCCTCGCCGTCGTCATCGCGACCGAAAACCGTCGAGCCCGAGCCGCTATCAGCATCGGAGCCGAACCACTCTGCGCAAGCCAGGGACAAGAAAAGGAACATGGGCGCACCTCGGGACGGCGCGCCTACCGCCCCGCCCGACTGGTGGCCACAAACGGGCTAGGATGGGCCCCCCGGAGCACCGATGACCAGCAACGAGATCCGCGAGAAAGCCAAGCGCTACCTGATGCCCAGCGTGATCCAGTACTACGAGGAAAACCTCGCGGTCGACCACGCCGAGGGCGTGCGCGTGACCGACCACGACGGCCGCGAGTACCTCGACTTCTTCGGCGGCATCCTCACCGTCTCGCTCGCCCACGCCGAGCCGAGCGTGGTCAACGCCGTGCGCGTGCAGGTGGAGCGCCTCGCGCACATCAGCACGCTCTACCCCAACGAGCCCATCGTCCACGTGGCGGAGCTGCTCGCGGGGATGATGCCCGCCAGCACCGGGATCACCCAGAGCTTCTTCGTGTCGAGCGGCACCGAGGCCGACGAGATGGCGGTGATGCTCGCCATGAGCCACACCGGCAAGCAGGAGCTGATTGCGCTCCGCAATGGCTACTCAGGGCGCTCGGCGCTGGCGCAGTCGCTGATGGGCCACGCCAACTGGCGCGTGCTCCCCCAGCAGATCGCCGGCATCAAGCACGCGGCCCAGCCCGATTGTTACCGTTGCCCGTTCAATAAGACCTACCCCTCGTGTGACATCCAGTGCGCGCGCGACATCGAGAACCTGATCCAGTACACGACGACCGGCCAGATCGCGGGCTTCCTCGCCGAGCCGGTGCAGGGCGTGGGCGGCTTCGTCGTGCCGCCGAAGGAGTACTTCCAGGTGGCGGTGGAGATCGTGCGCAAGTACGGCGGCCTTTTCATCGCCGACGAGGTTCAGACCGGCTTCGGCCGCACCGGCGAGCACTGGTGGGGCTGGCAACACTTCGGGGTGGAGCCCGACATCGTCACCATGGCCAAGGGCATCGCCAACGGTCTCCCGGCCGCCAACTGCATGACGCGCCCCGAGATCGCCAAGTCGTTGCCGAGACAGACCTTGTCGACCTTTGGCGGCAACCCGGTGGCGATGGCCGCCGCCGGCGCCACCATCGAGACCATGCAACGCGAAGACATCCGCGAGCGCAGCCGCCGCCGCGGCGCGCACCTGCGCGAGGGTTTGCTCGCCTTGCAGCAGAAGTACCCGAAGAACATCGGCCAGGTGCGCGGCCTCGGGCTGATGCTCGCCATCGAGATGGTGGTCGACGAGCCGGCCGGCAACCGCACCCCAGAGGCGGCGCTCACCGCGCGGGTCTTCGAGGCCAGCAAGCGCGAGGGCCTGCTCATCGGCAAGGGTGGTCGCTGGGGCAACTGCTTCCGCATCGCCCCGCCGATGCTCATCAACGAGGCGGAGCTCGACGAGGGGCTGCAGAAGCTTGATCGGGCGCTGGCGGCCGGGGGCGCGCAGTAGCTCGGCGACTCTCCGTGCGCGCGGCTACTCCGAGCCTTCCGGCAGGCCGTCGCCGTCGCAGTCGCAGAGTTCCCCCTCGTAGTCCTCGCAAGCGTCCTCGCGGGTGATGCCGTCCTCGGCGCCGAGGAGCTTGCCCTCGGCGGAGAAGCAGTACGTTACGTAATAGCCGATGTAGTGGCAGAGGAACTCCACGCGGCCGTCGGCGCAGGTGGCGTCGGTGGTAGCATACTGATTCTCTGGGTACTGCCCAAGCTCGGCGCAGAACGCCCGCTGCTCCTCCAGTGTCCAGCAGTCGTCGCCGCAGTCGAGCGCGGAGTAACACTCGCCCGGTTCAAGCTCGCTCCCGGCCTGGGCGGGTTCCCCGTCGGCGTTGCAGTCGCAGAGCTCGCCGTAGTAGGCGAGGCCATCGCAGGGGCCGTCACCGGTGTCAAAGTCGGAACCGCTCCAGTGGGAGCCAATCATGTGGCCGTCGGGGCCGAAGCAGAGCGTCCCGCCTCCTCCCCCGCCGCCGTCGTGCGAATAGGACACCTCCGTCCGGCCGTCGCCACATCGGCTCTCCTGCCAGTACCGGAGGCCACCGGACTTGACCGCATCCGTCCGGAACTCGTCCAGCGTGGTGCACTCGCCCGAGCACTCGAGCGGTTCCCAGCAGCCGGACGTGTCTGCGCTGTCGGCCTCGCCGAGGCAGCCGCCGCATGCCAGGATGCTCAGGAACACCACGAGGACCTCGTGCCGCCATCGGGGAACTCGCAGGTGGATGCCCAGTAGACGGCCTCCTGTTTCGCCTCGCCGGTCTTGCCCACGTCTCACCTCGGCAGGTGAACGGAGTATCCGTTCTTCCAGGCGACACCAGCACGAGTAGTCACCAGGACACAGTGGGGCCCGCCCCGGCTCTCGGGCTACACCAAGACGCCTTGTACCGCCTCGCCCGCCCCGACGACGCCGCACTCCAGGCGCTTCTCGACCACGCGCGCGGCTACTCCGCGCCCTCTGGCTGGCCGTCGCCGTCGCAGTCGCACAACTCGCCCTCGTGGTCTTCGCAGGCGTTGTCGCGCGTGATGCCGTCCTCCGCGCCGAGGAGCTTGCCCTCGGCGGAGAAGCAGTAGCGGACGTCGTGGCCCCCGAGGGGGCAGAGGAACTCCACGCGCCCGTCGGCGCAGGTCGCGTCGGTGACGCCGTAGGCGTCGAAATAGATGTTGCGCTCCAGCGCCGCGCAGAACGCCCGCTGCTCCTCCAACGTCCAGCAGTTCGTGCCGCAGTCGAGCGCGGAGTAACACTCGCCGGGTTCCAACTCATCTGCGGCCTCCGCCGGGCGTCCGTCCGCGTTGCAGTCGCAGAGCTCGCCATAGTACCTCAGGCCGTCGCACGGGCTCTCGCCCGTGTCCCAGTCTGAGCCGCCCCCGTCGGCGCCGATCAGGTGGCCGTCGGGGCCAAAGCAGAGCGTGCCCCCCCCTCCACCCCCGCCGCCGAACGCATAGGAAAGCTCGGTACGACCGTCGCCACACCGGCTTTCGTCCCAGTACCGAAGGTCGCCCACGCCAATGTAATCGGCCCGGAATTCGTCCAGCGTCGTGCACTCACCACTGCACTCGAGCGGTTCCCAGCAGCCGGACGTGTCCGCGCTGTCCGCCTCGCCGAGGCAGCCGGCGCACGCGAGGAAGCTCAGGAGCACCACGTGGACCTCGTCCCGCCGTCGGGGAACTCGCAGGTAGAAGCCCAGTAGACGGCCTCCTGCTTCGGCTCGCCCGCCTCGCGCAGGTCACACCACGAAAGGTATGTCGAATAACAGTCCTCGTTGGCGAGGCACGCGCCGCTCTCTGCGCCGCAGGTCGCCTCAAGCCAGACCACCTGCACCGGGTCGTGGAGATCGGGCATCAACGAGCCGATGACCGGCAGGCCCAGCCAAGCCCGTACGCGGCAACTCCAGGCGCTCGCCGCGATGTCGAAGCAGCAGGTGGCGCAGCAGTGTCCGTCCAGGCCGCCCATCCACACGTGACCCGCCTCGTGGATGAGGGTGTCGGACAGGTCGGCGACTGTCGCCAGCGCCCACAGCGCGATGCGCCGAGCGCTCCAGAGCGCAAGCTCGTCGCTCGTCTCGTGGCCGTAGTCCATCAGGACCCGCGCCCAGTACATCGCGTAATCGAGAACATAGCCATAGAAGCTTGTCCGGTGGGCCGCGAGTTGGATGCCGAAGTCGCCGCCGGCGCAGCCAAAGACGCTGCCGGGAGGCCCTAAAAGGACGTCCCCGGACGGATCGAGGTAGTCGATCCGGCCCCCCAGCAGCTTACCCGTCGAGTCCTCGATCACGGTCCAGACCGGAGTCCAACTGTCGAAGGGGGGCGCCCCGGCAGAGTCCTCCTCGCAGAACTTCGTCCCGCAGGGGCTCCCCTTGCCGTCCACGCAGGACCGCGACCACTCCGAGTCGAAGCGCGGGTCGATGGAGCGCACGTTGATGGCCACGGTGCAGCGGACGTTCTCGCGGTTCACGGCGGCCTTGCCCGAGAGCAGCTTCCGCATGAAGGGGGGAAAGCCCTCGCAGCGGTCGCTGCCCGACCACTCCTCCTCGGCGAACTCGCTGTAGGTCGCGGCGAGGCGCATCGCGTTGAGCACGTACTGTCGTGCCCCGCTGCTGCCGGTGAAGAACGCGTCGTCGCTCACGCCGTTGGTGGCGATCGACGGGTCGATGTTCCAGCACTTGACGCGGTCGTCGAGCGAGGCCGTGGTGGCGCCGAGGCTCTCCGCCGCACCCCGGTAGCCCCGCCAGAGCCAGTCCAGCGCCTCGTGGGTGCCGCTCTCCCGCCCCTCGGCGTAGTAGGAGAGGAACCACGAAAGCGGGATGTCGAAAATCACCTCGCCGTACACCACCTGGATGGCGATGTCGAACACCGCTTCAATCTCGCGCCCGGGCCGCCTAGTGGGCGGCGGCGGCGGCCCCGCCGCGTCCAACTCGGGCGGCGGGGCCCTCGACACCCCGCGCCCCGCGACCGCGGCTGGGCGCGGGCCTGCGAGCCACTCCCCGCGCCAC
>SXON01000105.1 GCA_005778355.1 Pseudomonadota bacterium
CAGCCTCTTCGGGTGGGAGTGAAACGGTGTTGCAACCTTCATCTATCCGCCCGACGAGGCGACTTCTACACACAGAAACCCGGCGTTCGTCAATAATGATCGACGAACGCCGGGTTTCGATTTTCCCCGAACGCTCCTAGGCCGAGGCCTCGTCGCCCGCGCTGGACACGCCGAACGCGCTCTTGATGGTCGAGAGCGACAGCTTCTCCTGGTTGTAGAACAAGAAGCTGAACAAGCTCGACGCGCTCGCGTACTTGTACACGTCGCGCCAGCTCTTGATGGTCTCGAGGTGGCGCGCGAGCGTGATCGGGCGGAAGTAGAACTCCCGGTAGAAACGCCGGTGGAACTCGATGATGTCGTCGGGTTCGAGGCCCCAGGGCACAAACGTGGGCTCCCAGAAGCTCTTCTCGTCGGTCGATTCCGTCACCAGTCGACCCCACTTGGTGCCCTCGCGCTCCCAGATCTCCATCTGCGGCGTCTTCGGCAAGAGCGTGTTGATCTGCACCGTCACGTCGTGCAGGGGCAGGGTCTTGGCGAACTCGATGGTCTCCTCGATGGTGTCCTTCGTGTCGGGCATGTGGCCCACGATGAAGAAGGCCTTCGGGCGCAGGCCCACCTCGTGCGCGGCGGTGACGGCGGCGCGGATCTTCTCCTTGGTGATGCCCTTGGCGATGAAGTCGAGCACCTTGTCGGAGCCCGACTCGATGCCGAAGCGCGTGCGCCAGCAGCCGGCGTCCTTCATGCTCTGCAGCAGCTCGCGATCCACCACCTCCACGCGGGAGGAGCAGGTCCAGCTCACCTTGCTGGCGATGTCGCGGCGCTTGAACTCCTCCATGATGCCCATCACGCGCTTCTTGCTCGCGCAGAAGAGCGAGTCGACGAAGGCGACGTCTTTCGCGCCGAAGTCGCGCACCAGGTACTCCACCTCGTCGGCGATGTACTCGGGGCTGTGGCTGCGGTAGCCCGACTTCGACTTCTGGCAGAAGGCGCAGGCGTGGGGGCAGCCGCGGCTGGTGATCATCGCGAACTTCGGCGAGGCGTGCTCGTCGATGGGGATGGGCTTGTAGAGGTCGTGCGGCAAGAGGTGGCGCGCGGGGAAGGGGAGCTGGTCGAGCTCCTTGAAGCGCGGCCGGGCCGGCGTGAAGTGCATGGCGCCGTCGGGCTTGCGGTACACGATGCCCTGCACGTCGTCGAGCGCGCGACGCCCGGCGTACACCTCGGCGAGCTCCGCCATGGTGAACTCGCCCTCGTGGATCACGCCCACGTCGAAGGCGGGATGCGCCATCGCCTCGTTGGGCAACAGCGTCACGTGGTAGCCGCCGAGCACGATCGGCGTCGTGGGCATGGCGCCCTTGAGCGCCGTCGCCAACGACTTCGCGGTCTCGAAAACCACGGTGGTGCTGCCGATGCCGACAACATCAGGCCGGGTGCCCTCGATGCGCCGCACCGTGCCGGCCACGTCGAGCTTCTCGGCAGCGGCGTCGATGGCGAACACCGTGTGGCCGTGCTTCTCCAGCATCGCGGCGACGTAGAGAATGCCTAGCGGCGCGGAGTTGTAGAACAGGTAGGCGGTGACGGGGCTCACGCTGCCATTGGCGAGCACGGAGTCCAGGGGCGGGTTCACGATCGTGATGCGCATGCACGGTCCTCGGCGCCCTACGCTAGCAGGACTGCGACGACCGGGCAGTAACGACGTTCACGCGGGACGGGAACTACTCCCAGTACAAGGAGTCGGGCGGCGCCTGGCAGTCTTCGCCCAGCTCCTCGGCGTACTCCTTCTCGAGACTCGTCAACTCGCCGCAGGCGACGCTCTCTTTCTCGGGCATCGCGCACATCATCTCCGAGGAGTAGAAGCTCACGACCACGTGCTCACCCTCCACGCAGTCCCAGGTGTAGATGTCGTAGCCGTGGGTCGCGGGGCCCACCCGGCATTGCTGGTCGGGCGCCTCGTCCATGGGCTGCGCGTCCCAGGGGCGGGGACAGCAGGCGGCGAACAAGACACTGAAAAAGGCGATTCGGTTCACGGGCGACTCCTATCGCCGTGACCTGACCCGGAGATTTGACCCGCGACCGGCAGGGCGTCGAAAAGCGATTGACAGCGCGTCGGCGTCGTGTAGAAGGCGCCCATTCAGGACTCCCCCATGCGCTCAGTGCTCCCCGCTCTCCTCTTGCTCGCGTGCAACCGGAATTTCAGCGACGACAGCAAGGACCCCTCCGTGGTGGAGGACGACACCGGCGAGCCGGTGTGGGTGGACACGGGTGACAGCGCCCCGACCGAAGACACCGGGGAGACGGGCGACACGGCCGAGCTGGTGGACGACGACCGCGACGGCTTCTACAGCCTCGAGTCGGGCGGCGACGACTGCGACGACGGCGACCCGGCCACCAACCCGGGCGCACCCGAGCTGTGCGACGGGCGCGACAACGACTGCGACGGCAGCAGCGCCGCCGATGGCGGCGAGGGCGACGACGATGGCGACGCCCTCCTGGACTGCGAGGACTACTGTCCCGTGTACGCCCAGCCGGGCGCCCCGGGCGACGGGCGCGTGCTCGATCCGCTCGGCACCCTCCAGGCCGCCGTCGACCTCGCGGGCGCGAGCGGGTGCAACGAGGTGCGGGCCTACTACGGCACCTACGCCGAGAACGTCGATCTGCTGGGCTACGGCGTGAACATCGAGTCGCTGTCGGGCCCGGAGGCCACGATCATCGACGGCGGCGGCGTGGACTCGTGCGTCACCATCGAGGAAGACGGCGACGGCGATCTCGACGAGGACAACGCCCGGGTCTACGGGTTCACGCTCACCAACGGCGGCGGCCCCTACGGTGGCGGCGTGCGCGTGGTGGAGTGTGCGCCCACGATCGAGGGCAACATCATCACCGAGAACGTGATCGACAGTGGCGGCCAGGGCGGCGGCATCCGCAGCTACAACGCCAGCCCCACGATCATCGACAACGAGATCTCGTGGAACGATGCCTGCTACGGCGGCCCCGAGAGCGGCTGTGACGGCGGCGCGATTGCCATTCGCGGCGGCGGGCCCGTCGTGATGGGTAACTACATGGAAGGCAACACCGCCGGCGACGGCGGCGCGATCTGGACGGCCTACGCCGACGCCTGGATCATCAACAACTACATCCTCGGCAACGAGGCCGACGACAGCGCCTACGAAGACGGCGAGGAGCGCGACCGCGACGGCCAGGGCGGCGGCATCGACGTGCAGATCGGCGGGGCCACGGCCACGGTGATCGCCAACAACGTCATCGCCGACAACATCGCCTCTTCGATCGGCGGCGGCCTGGTCGTGTACGAGCCGAACGACAGCTACCCCAACACCACCGTCGCCAACAACGTCATCGCCTTCAACAACGTGCTCGAGACCGACTGGGGCGCGGGGCTCACCCAGTGGAACAGCACCGCGCCGGTGATCTACAACAACGCGGTGTACGGCAACCTCGGCGTGGGGGTGTATGGCGACGACGACGTGTCGAGCTGGACGTTTAGCTACAACGACGTGTACGGGAACTACCCGGACTACGACGGCGCGTTGGCGAGTGGCGACGGCACCGGCAACTTCAGCTCGGCGCCGGGTTTCGTGGCCGCCAGTAACGACGTGGACTGGACCAACGACGATTTCCGCCTGGCGGCGGGGTCGGCGCTGATCGACGCGGGCGACCCGAGCGTGCTGGATGGGGACGGGACGCGGAGTGATGTGGGGGCGTGGGGGGGGCCGTCGGGTGCTTGGTAGCACGACCGCACCGCGGGGGGCGTAGGGCGACCCAGACTCGACGCCCTGACGAGTGTCCGCTCGGCCTTCAGCCCTTGACCCTGGCGTCGGTAGGAGTAATACATGCGAGGTATTACCGAGGCCCACATGCGCGTCACCAGCAAAGGGCAGGTCACCATCCCCATCGAGATTCGTCACCAGCTGGACATCCGGGCGGAGACGGAGGTCGAGTTCGAGGTGGTCGGCAACGTGGTCCATCTCCGCAAGGCGCGGGGCACCGAGGACCGCGGCAAGCGCGTTCTGGCGCAACTGCTCGCGACGCCCTACGCGGGCCCGTCGACGGAGGCGTTGATGGCGCTCACTCGGGGCGAGGAGTGAGGCGCTTTCTCGTTGACACCAACGTGATCGTGGACGTGCTTTCCCGTGATCCCAGCTGGTTCGACTGGTCCGCCGACGCGCTCGTCCGCTGCGCTGCGGAGGGCCCGCTGGCGATCAATCCAATCATCTACGCCGAGCTCGCGGTCGGCTTCCCTCGCGTGGAGGTGCTGGACGCGGCACTCCCAGCACCCGACTGGGTCCGCCTTCCGCTGCCCTGGCACGCTGGCTTCCTCGCCGGTCGGTGCTTTGGGGCGTACCGGGATCGCGGAGGCACGCGACCAAGCCCCCTGCCCGACTTCTACATTGGCGCCCACGCCGCCGTGGACGACCTCGTCGTGCTCACCAGGGATGCCGCCCGCTTCCGGACCTACTTTCCGAGGGTCCAGTTGGTCACGCCTCCGACGGTGTCGAAGAGCGGGCCCGCGGAGCGGTGACGGGAGCGCCGATCCCGCACTCCCATTGTCCCGGTGAACCCCACGGCGGGCCTGATGGGTCATGGTAGCCGAAAGCCCTCCATGAACGGGGTCTTCTCCGCCACGCACCCGCGAAGCGCCGGCCACCGGCCGCGAAACCGTCGCTATGCCTTGGCGTCGTCGAGGGCCTGCTGGAGCAGGTCCTCGAATCCGGCGCTGCTGGCCTGCGCCCGCAGGTAGCCGTCGTCCAACGTGCCGGCGCGGACCTTGAGCACGCCGAGCACGTCACGCCACTGCCTCTCGGAGATCCGCTGCCCCGCGTCGTACCAGCGCAGCTTCTGGAGGATGACGTCTTCAGGGCTGAGCACCGGCAGCGCCGCCGACGGCGCGTCGCCCACCTGGATGAACTGCCGACGGAGGATCTGTGCGGCGGATAGCGCATCCCCCTTCGGGACGAAGACGTCCACCTTGGTCATCGTGTCGAGGTGAATCAGGTTGAAAGAGGCACGGCGTAGCACCGCGTCGAGGATTGCGTCCCGATCGACGTAGAACTCCGTCTCCAATGCCTCGGCGAGCGGCTTCGCATGCAGCCGGCGGATCTCGGCGACAAGGTCGATGTCCTGCGTCGCACGAGGGATGCCGTGGATCGAGCTCGCGACGCTGCCGCCGACGATCCACGCGATCCCCGACGCGTCGAGGGCGACCCCGACCTTCAGGGCAACCTCTATGGGCTCGGCGAGCGAGGCCACTACGCGACGCGACGCGCGCTTTCGTAGACGAGCACGCGCTCCAGCAGGTCTTTCGGCAGCCACAAGGCGGCCAGTTTCACGCGAAGCTCCTGCTCGGATGCGTCCGGCGCATCCGCCCGCAGCCGCGCGAGCGCGAGCTGCTGGACCGCCCGCGTGAGCGACGCCACCTGGGCGGCCTTCCGCGCCGGCGCCATGCGCCTGTACCCCTCGATCAACACCCGCTCCGCGGCCGGCGACGTGTCCTCCCAGAGCTTCGGTCGCATGCAGACTCCTCCGTACGGTCTATCCCGGCGACGTCGGAGCGCGGGCCCTCGACCTCCTCACCCCCACCACCGCACACCAGCCCCGGTTTCGCGGGCAAGCACCCCACGGCGGGCCCGAGGGATCCCGGTGAGCCATACCCCGGAGCCAACCTGAACCGGGAGCATCCCCCCTGACCATGTCGGCCCAGGCCACCCGGCCATCGACGTGCTCCGGCGTACCTCGTCCTCCCCACAGCATGCTTGACGAACATCATGCTCAAGCTGCATGTTGTCATGGCGCCCCCCTTCCTTGATCGTGACGACAACCAGCGGCGGCTCCGTCGGTTCATGGGTGGCGACGACTCACGCCTCGCGGTGCTGTACGGACGCCGCCGCTGCGGGAAGTCGACGCTGGTACAGCGAATGTGCGCCGAGGGCGATGCCTACGCGCTCGCCGACGAGCGGGAGTCCTCGCTCCAGGCCCAGGCGCTCGCGTCGGAGATCGCCCGCGTGGTGCCAGGGTTCGACGCTGCCCGGTATCCATCCTGGGACGCGCTCTTCACGTCCTTGGAGGCGCGCGTCCAGCGCCTGAATCTCGTGCTCGACGAGTTCCCCTACCTCGTCGCGTCGGCGCCGGAGCTGCCGAGCGTGATCCAGCGTCACCTCGATCGCCCCGGACCGCCAAGGCTTCGTCTCGTCCTTTGCGGCTCCTCGCAGCGGATGATGCAGGGGCTCGCCCTGGACCGCAACGCGCCATTGTACGGCCGCGCCCAGGAGATCCTGGGCCTCATACCGAATCGACGTGATCACCCCCCAACTCGGTGGTCCTCGGGCCACCAGTGGTACCTGGTCAGCGCCTGGACCTCGGCCGGGTTGTTCTCGAGATACGCGCACCGCTCGTCGATCCTTGACTCGAGAAGGTCCA
>SXON01000106.1 GCA_005778355.1 Pseudomonadota bacterium
GCCCGGGCCCGGAGCCGCGCGGCGGAGCGCGGCGCGAGGGCCCAGCGCCGGCCGCCTCGCCTGGCGCTACGGCCCGGTGGACGACGCCACTTACGCGGCGCTCGGCAGCGCCACGCCCGACCCCGCGGCGGGCGACTACGCCTACGCGTACGGCTACACCGACGAGGGGCGCCTCTCCACGCGCGAGGGGCCGGGCGACCTCACCACCTGGGACTGGGCCGACGGCGAGCTGTTGTCCGAGACGGCGGCCGGGGTCTCGGTGACGACGTACACGCGCGACGCCGCCACCCCCCGGCTGTACCAGCGCGCGATCGGCGACGGCGCCGGCAACTGGCGCACCACGACCTATGCCTACGGTCGCCCGCAGGGCGACGCGGAGCGCGCCGTTCGCAAGACTCGCAGCGAGCCGGCCGACGAGGCCGGCAGGCGCGCGTAGCCCGGGCCCGGAGCCGCGCGGCGGAGCGCGGCGCGAGGGCCCAACCTGGGTCGCGTCGCGAGCGCCAGCACGTCTGACGGCTCCGGAACCGTCGCGATGGCGCTCTCCGACCGCGATGCCTTTGGCCGTCCCCGGCTGGCGACGCGCACGGTGGACGGCACGCTGGAGACCAGCCGGGCGACCACCACCGACGCGCGCGGCCGGGTCACGTCGATCTCGCTCGCGACGCCGACGCGCTCGGGCGAGGTGGCCTACGGCTACTACGACAACGGCCTGCTCGCGTCGGTGCGCTCGGACTGGGGCAGCGGCCGGGAGGCCTGGGTGCAGTACCTCCGGTCGGGCACCGAGTTGCAACTGGCCTCGCTGCGCGACGGCCTCACCGGCGCCACGCTGGCGAGCTTCTCGGCACGCGACACGCTCGGCCGCGCCACCCAGGTCGACCTGCTCGGAGGCGCGGAGGTGCGCACCGGGTACGACCTCGCGGGGCGGGTGGAGTGGCGCCGGGCGCAGTCGGGCCCGGAGTCCCGTCTCAAGGCGTACGGGTACGATTACCGCGGGCGTGTCGAGTCGATCGAGACCACCACGCCCTCGTCGTCGTGGACGCGCGAGTTTACCTACGAGGAGCCCGGCTGGCTGGCGTGGGAGGAGCTGACGGTGGGCCTCGACACCGAGACGACGGTGTACGGCTACGACGCCGCAGGCAACCGGCTGTCGCGAGCGGTGACGACCGTCACCGGCAGCGGCTCCACGACGGTGACGACTGGCTACGCCTACGCGTACGGCAACCGGCTCACGTCGGTGGATGGCGTGTCGACGAGCTGGAACGCGTTCGGGGAGCAGGTCGCGGATCACGACGGCAGGGACATCGGTCGCCCGCAGGGCGACGCGGAGCGCGCCGGTCGCGAGACTCGCAGCGAGCCGGCCGACGAGGCCGGCAGGCGCGCGTAGCCCGGGCCCGGAGTCGCGCGGCGGAGCGCGGCGTGAGGGTCCGTGCTGCCGACGGCGCCGAGGTGGGCCTCGTCGACGCGCTCGGCACCCCCGCCTACGCCCTCACGCGGGGCCCGGGTGGCGAGGCGGTGGAGGTGGAGGACGAGCCCACCGGCGACGTGCGCACCTTCCTGTGGGGCCCGGCCGAGGCCGACTTCCCGGTGACGGCCCTGGACGGTCGCCCGCAGGGCGACGCGCAGCGCGCCGGTCGCGAGACTCGCAGCGAGCCGGCCGACGAGGCCGGCAGGCGCGCGTAGCCCGGGCCCGGAGTCGCGCGGCGGAGCGCGGCGCGAGGGCCGTCGGCATCGACCAGCTCTACGTCGTGGCCGAGGGCCTGGTGCTCGGGCGGGTGGAGGGCGGGAGCTTCACGCCGATGGCGCAGGACGGCCAGGGTGGCATCGTGCTCGATGGCAGTGACTGGGTCGACGACCCCGGCAGCTTCGGCGGCGAGGCCTCGGCGGTGTCGTCGGAGCGTCGCCTGTGGGCGATGCTGGAGTCACTCCCGGGGACCAGCTACCACCTGCCTCGCAGGCGCTTGTACGACGGTGACACGGGGCGCTTCGCGTCGCAGGATCCCATTGGGCTCCTGGGGGGTGACCACCGCTTCGCGTACCTGGGGAACGACCCGAACTCGGGGGTGGATCCCAGCGGGTTGATGTGGCAGGAGTACCAGGTGCCATCCGACGAGACGCACTTCCGGGGCGGGGCGAACAAGCACACGAGCTTCGGCTGGGCGCCGTGGTTGTCTCTCGACCGGGAGTGCGGCGCGCTCTGCCAGGCGGCGCAGCCGCTCGGCGCGGCGGAGGGGAAGGGCAAGAAGAAGCCGAAGGAAGACGACGACTGCGACGAGGTGGACATCTACGAGCAAGACAAGAATCTCTCCGACAAGGATTGGCTCACCAAGTGGGCCGACTACGCGGCCCAGCACCTCGGCCACCGTGGCGACGACGAGACCGACCCCGCGACCGAGCCCAGGGGTGGCAACAAGCCCGACGGCACCGAGTCGCGGGGCCGTGACAAGACCGCCGACGAGAAGGCCCGGATGGCCTCCTTCCTCGCCGGCCTCGACGGGATCGACGTCAACATCCGCCTCGACCTCGGGACGGACCTGTTTGGCTCGCGCGAGCCCCATGCTCCGCGCCCCTCGGCGGGGCGGCAGGCGGGGCTCGGTGCGGGCGTCGGGGCGGGCAGGGGCAGCTCGACGGGACAGGATGCCCTCGTCGGCCTTGCCGTGGGCGGCGGCCTCGTGGTGACGGGGGAAACCGTCGCGTGGGGGACGATCGGCGGGCTGTCGGCGTGCATGGCGGTCCCCGCGTGCCGGAGCTGGGCAAATGATCGGCTTGGCGAGCTCCGGCGGCTGGGCCACGACGTCTCGTTCGAGGCCAGGGACATCTGGTGGCGGCTGGTGAACATGGCCAGCACCAGGGTGCCGCCCACCGTGGTCGTGGACGCGTCGCCGACCTCCGCGACGCTGACCGACACGCCGGAGTGCAACGTCGATCCCAGCGGCAACGGAGCCGGCAAGGCCACCAGCTCCAATCCCGACAAGTCAATCACTTCACTTCGAAAGCGACTGGCCGAACATCGGCAGAAGCTGGCCGACTACAAGTCCAATCCCGATGCAGCCGACAACCTCGGTCTCCTCAGGGAGGCAGCCACGCCGGAGATTCGAAAGCGGATTATCGAGGGACGAGTTCGCCACCTCGAGCAAGAGATCAAGGCGTTCGAGAAAGCCATTCAAGACCTAGGATGCGAACCATGACGGTGTCCATCGCGGAGCTCCGCGCCGCAGCCAACCTGTTGTTCGACCACCTCGAGCGATCCGGCCACTCGGTGGTGCGCATCGACGAGGATTACTACTGGAGCGTCCCCCCGGCTCAGCAGTTCGACGTGTACTCCACGCCCCCGGAGTTGACGATCGGTCAGCTGAGCGACGACCTCCGCGAGGTGGGGCGGATGCGAGCTGGAGAGTCGCCGCCGCTTGCCTACGGTCTCGTATGGCTTGCCGCGATCCTCCGGGTGGTGGGGCTGCGCGTCGTTCATTGAGGTCGCCTGGGAGGAGCGCACCGTGGGCCTCGACACCGAGACGACGGTGCACGGCCACGACTCGGCCGACAACCGCCTGCCACGCGCCGTGACCACCCTGACCGGCAGCGGCTCCACGACGGTGACCACCGGCTACGCGTGGGGCTACAGCGACGAGGGGCGCCTTCCACGCGCGCGGGCCCGCACGACCTCACCACGGGGGACTGGGCCGACGGCCAGCGTGGTGGCCTGCGCGGCCCTCCAGGCGCTGCGCCCCACCCTCTTCGCCTGATACACCTCCACCCGGCATGCACACCCACGCTCTGGTCCTCGCGGGCGGCCGCGGCACGCGGTTCTGGCCCCTGTCGCGACGCGCTCGTCCGAAGCAGGTCCTCGCCGTGGGGGGCGGGGACAGCCTGCTCGCGCGCACGCTCTCGCGCGTGGGCGCGCTCGTCGAGGGTGCGGTCGTGGTCACCGGCCCCGACATGGAAGCCGCCGTGCGCGAGGAGTCGGGCCGCGCGCACGTGATCGTGGAGCCCGCAGGACGCAACACCCTGCCGGCCATCGCCTGGGGCACGCTCGTGGCCGCCGAGCGTGGCGCCGACACGGTGATCGTGCTGCCGAGCGACCACCATGTGTCGCGACCGGAGGCGCTCACCGAGGCCCTGGACCAGGCGATCCAGATCGCGCAGTGCGGCGCCCTGGTCACCCTCGGCGTGCGCCCCACTCGCGCCGAGACCGGCTTCGGGTGGATCGAGCCCTCGCCCGACGGGCGCGTGGCGCGCTTCGTGGAAAAGCCGCCCCAGGCCGTGGCCGACGCGCTCCTCGCCGGGGGGCGTCACCTGTGGAACGCCGGGATGTTCGTGTTCCGGGTCGACGCCTTCCGCGCGGCCCTGTCGCGACACGCCCCGGCCACGGCCGCCGTGCTCGAGCGTATCGCCCGCGGCGAGCCGGTCGGGGCCTGCTGGCCGGCGATGGACGCCACCAGCATCGACTACGCGGTGATGGAGAAACATGACGACGTGCGCGTGGTGCCCCTCGACTGCGGCTGGAGCGACGTGGGCAGCTGGACGGCGCTCGACGAGGTCGTCCCCCCCGGCCCCGGCGGCGCGGTGGTTTGCGCCGAGCGCGTGGCCATCGAGTCGAGCGGCAACCTCGTCCATGCCGAGGGCAAGCTGGTGGCGCTGGTCGGCGTGCACGACCTGGTCGTGGTCGACACCCCCGACGCCTTGCTCGTGATGCGTCGCGACGAGGCGCAGCGTGCGCGAGAAGTGCTCGCCGATCTCGACGCGCGCGGCCTTTCCCGGTACACCTGAGCGATGCTCGCGCTCCTGTTCTTCGCTTGCTCCTCGGCCCACGTCAGCTCCTCGGTCGAGGACTGCAAGGACTACGACTTCACCGGCGAGCAAGAGAGCACGCTCGAGTCGAGCGTAGACGGCAGCAAGGGCGACGTGTGGCGCACCTACGTGGAGCGCGACAACACCGACGACGCCTTCGCCCCCGACATCGTCGACGATGGCGGTGTCATCAGCGTGTACGAGGCCTGGGACAAGGGGAGCGACGGCAACCCGATGTGCATGGAGCCGCACGTCACGCTCTCCGACATGAGCGGCGAGATCGAGGTGCGCTGGTACCTCGACGCGGGCGACAGCGTGCCCTTCGAGACGGTTCGCGTCCAGGCCGGCTGATGCGCGCCCTGGTGACCGGCGGCGGGGGTTTCACCGGGCGACAGCTCTGCGCGGTCCTGCGCGCCCGCGGCCACGAGGTGTGGGCGGCGGGTCACGACGCCGAGCACGCGGTAGACTTCCGCCTGGTGGAGCTGGTGGCCGAGCTTTTCACCGAGGCCCGCCCCGAGGTGGTGTTCCACCTGGCCGCGAGTAGCCATGCCGCCGACCTCCAGCGCGGGCCGGCCGACGTGCAGACCGAGAACGTGGTGCACCCTTTGCTCAACGTGCTGGAGTGCGCGGGCGAGGCGCGGGTGGTGATCGCCAGCTCGGCGGTGGTCTACGGCCGGGGGCCGACCACCGAGGATGCGCCGATGCGGCCGGTCGACCTCTACGGCGCGGCACGCGCGAGCGCCGAGGCCATGGCCCAGCGGCACGTGCAGCGTGGGGGCGACGTGGTCATCGCGCGCGCCACGGGGATCACCGGCCCGGGACAAACACGGCGATTCCTCCTGGCCGGCTGGGCGCATCGGTACGGCGCCGGGGAGCGACGCTTCGGTACCGGTAATCTCGACCTGCAGCGCGACTACATCGACGTGCGCGACGTGGCCGACGCCTACGTGCTCCTCGCTGAGCGCGGTGAGCGAGGTGCGGTGTACAACCTATGTAGTGGCGAGGCTCGGCCTCTCAGGGAGCACTTCGCGCTGCTTTGTCCCGGGACCGAGTCCACCGATGCCCTTGAGCCCACGCGCGAGCTGCCGGTGCTCGCGGCCTCGCCCGCCCGCGCCGAGGCCCTGGGCTGGCGCCGCCACTATGCTCTGGAGCAGACGCTCGCGGAGCTTCGACAATCCTACTTGCCCTCTCCCTAGCCTGCACTCTGAACGATATCGGTCGCGACAGCAGCATTGGTGAGATCGAGGGACTGGCGCTCGTCCTCGACGGCGACGATCTCCCGGCCACGGCGACCTACGCCGCCACCGCACGGGTGGAAGGGATCGTCGACGAGCGAGGCGCCCGCGGGACGATCAGCTATGCCGAGGTCGGCGAGTCACACGGCTGCGAGGGCACGCTCAGCTGGGCGGCGAGCGGCCTGCCGACGCCGTGCGTGGACTGCGAGTGGTCGATCGCGGTGGCCACGACCGCCGCCGACGTGGACGGCGAGTGCGACTTCGGGGTGATCGAGCTGTCGATGATGCCCGACCCCAACGAGGCCACCTACTTCGCCTACCGGGAGAACTACGCCGCCGACGGGGAAAACTACGACCGATACTTCAGCTACGTGGCGGAGGATGGCGCGGGCGGCGTGGCGATCTACCCCCTCTACCGCGAGGTGGACGGCGCGGTGCTGGGTGGTCCCGCGTGGAGCCCCGGCACGGGAGAACTCGCGTTCGAGGGGGGGCCGGTGGAGGGCGAGGCGCCCACGCTCTCGCGCGAGTGCGTGGATCTGGCGCTGCCCGTGAGTCGCGAGTCCTTCCTCGGCGACGCGCCTCAGGAAGAGTCGCTCCCGTGCGGCGACGCGCGAGTGGCCGACCGCTGGACCATCTTCGCCGAGGCGGGGCAGGTGCTCGGTCTCAGCGCCGACACCGACGCCCAGGCGCCCCTCGAGATCCGCGTGGTCGCGCCCGATGGGTGCGACGAGGCCGCGAGCGTCACCGGGTTGACCTGCACCGGTGGCGGCGACTGCCCGAGCCTCGAGTACACCATCCCGGGAACGGGGACCTGGGGCGTGCTGGTCTCCACGTCGCGGTGCACGTCAGACGTCCGATATGTAGTTGGGGGACGACTGCAATAGGAGGGCATGAGCTAACCACCGGGTGTTTGATGAGTCGAATCGCCGCTCTTTGCCTGTTGTTCCCGGCCTGCGAGCCCGCCGAAGAGCCGAAGGAGGTCGGCGACACCGACACCGACACCGACACCGGCGACGACGCCGGCAAGAGCGACCTGACGGTCACCCAGTCGGTCGATGACGCCATCGCCTACAACCAGCTCTGGGCCAGCGGTCACATGCTGGGCGCGGTGATCGAGTCGGGCGCCAGCGGCACCGTGGCCTACTCGGAGTGGATCGACGAGCAGGCGCCCTACTGCACGGCCACCCTCGAGTTCGAGAGCGCGGGCCCGGCCACCGACTGCATGGGCTGCAACTGGTCGCACGTGCTGGTGGCCACCGAGGTGGGCCGCGACGGAGAGTGCCTGTACGGCGCGCCGATCAACAGCCTCATGGCGCCCGAGGGACAGGAGGTGTGGCTCGGCTGGTACGAGGACTACACCGACGACTTCGGTGACGAGTTCCAGGAGATGCTCAACCTCGTGTACTGGGAGTCGTCGGGCAACTGGGAGATGTACTACCCGCACGCCATCGATGGCGACGGCGACGACGTGGGGGGAGAGGCCTACGACGTGGCGACGGGCACGCTCGATTACAACGGGCCCAGCACCGGCTTCGCACACGCACCGGCCCTGTGGTTGGAATGCGACGCCGACCCGATGGAGGCCGACGCCGCCTCGGTTGCCGGGGGCACGGTGGTGTCTGGCCAGCTCGAGTGCGACTGGTTCGACATGCTGGGCGACGCCTGGACCTTCGAGCTGGCGGCGGGCGACACCCTTCACGCCACCATCGACTCGCCCTCCACGGGCGCCGAGATGACGATGATGCTGGTGGGCCCGGACGGCTGTGCGATGGCCGAGGCGGTTGCTGAGGCACGGTGCAGCGGCCGGGGCGGCAACTGTCCCACCCTGTCCTACGAGGCCGCCACTGCGGGCGAGTGGACGCTGGTGGTGTCGTACGACGATTGCGAGGACGATCCCGTGGAGTACAGCGTGGATCTCGTCGTCGAGTAGCTTCGCGGCGTTATTCCTCGATGCCGAACAGTCGGTTCACGTCGATCTCCACTTCGTCGAAGGGCGGGAGCGCGCGTTTCTCACCGGGCATCGCCGTGGCCACGAGCTCGTAGGCTCGCGCGCCGTGCGCGTACACCAGCAGCACCTTGTGCTGCCGGTCGACGACCCAGTAGTGCTCCACCCTGTGGGCGTAGTAGCCGCGCATCTTCGTGCCCAGGTCGCGCCCGGCGGTGCTCGCGGACAGCACCTCCGCCACCCAGTCGGGGGCGATGGGTACGGGCCACTCGTCCGGCATCGCCGGCACCCGGTCGCGTCGCCAGCCCGAGACATCGGGGCGGTACACGTCCGCGCCGAAGTACACGTCGACCTCGGTGCGGATCCACCAGCCACCGGGGCCGCCCGAGCCACGGCGTCGGTCGTAGGGCTCGTGCAGGCGGCCGCCGAGCGCGACCTGGGCGCGACCGTGCCCCTCGTCGGAGGCCGCCTTCTCGAGCAGGATGCCGTCGATGATCTCGCAGGCGCGGCCATCCCGGACGGACTGCAACAAGTCGTCGAGCGTGGCCAATCGGAGCGCAGGTTCGCCGGGCATGGGGAGAGTATACCGCGCGTGCCGTGCTCCGACGCGCCGCTACCTCGGCAGCCGCACGTCGCGAATGTCGCGCGCTCCGGTGAGCGCCATCACCAGCCGATCCACGCCGATCGCGATCCCCGCGCAACGAGGCAGTCGCGACGTGGCTTCGATGACGCCCTCGTCCACCGGGTGAGGCTCGCGACCCACCCGGACGCGCTGGGCCGCGCTCTCGGCGAAGCGGGCGCGCAGCTCCTCGCCGTCACCCAACTCGGAGAAGCCGTTCCCCAGTTCGAGACCCCCGAGGTACAGCTCCAGCCGCTCCGCCACCGGCTCGCGGATCTCGGCCAGCGCCGCCTGTCGCGCCGGGTAGTCGAGCACCCAGGTGGGCTCGGTCAGCGCCGGGTCGATGCGTTCCACCCACTCGCGGTAGAAGTCCTCGTCGTTCTCGGGAACCTGGCCGCCGAAGAGCTCGCGGACCGTCACCCGGCGAAACTCGGGCGCAAGCACCCCCACGGCGTGCGAGGCCCTCGTCACCAGCTCCTCCACCACCTCGATCAGATCGAGGTAATTGGCGTTGCACAGGTAGAGTTCCAACATGGTGAACTCGGTCCCGTGGTGGGCGCCGCGCTCCTCGCCGCGGAAGCAGGGGACGATCGCGAACACCCGCGGCAGCCCAGCCGCGACGGCGCGCTTCAGCGCGAACTCGGGCGAGGTGTGCAGGAATCCGTCGGCCGCGCGGAGGGCTTCGAGGTTGGCCTCCAGCGCGGGGCCATCCACCAGCAGGGGCGGATCGAGCTCGAGGAATCCCTTGTCCCAGAGCGTCTCACGCAGCGCCCGGACGATGGCGGCGCGCGCGCGCAACAGGTCGACTCTCAGGTGTTGAGTCGCGACACGTAGGCGCCACCTTCGCGGGTGTCGACCTTGAGAAGGTCGCCTTCCTTGATGAAGATGGGCACCTGCAACTCGGCGCCGCACTCGAGCTTGGCGGCCTTGGTGATGTTGTTGGAGGTGTTGCCCTTCACGGCGGGCTCGGTCCACGCCACCTTGCTCTCGATGAAGTTCGGGAGCGTGACGTTCACCGCGCGGCCCTTGTAGAAGAGCACGCTCACCTCGAGGTTCTCCATGAGGAAGGCCTTGTCGTCGCCCAGCACGTTGCCGGGGATCTCCACCTGCTCGTAGCTCTCGGTGTTCATGAAGGTGTAGGTGCCCTGCTGCTCGTAGAGGAACTGCATGGGTTGTTCCTCGACGTCGGCCTCGGGGAGGATCTCGCCCGTGCGGTAGGTGCGCTCGATGACCGCGCCGCTCAGCAGGTTCTTCAGCTTCGTGCGGGTGAACGCCGTGCCCTTGCCGGGCTTCACGAACTGGAAGTAGACGATGCTATACGGGTTGCCTTCGATTTCAACTTTCAGCCCGTTACGGAATTCCGAGGTCTCGTACGCCATGACAGCTCCAGCGAGGGCGCGCGGCTATCACGCCGGGGCAGTGGTGGGAAGGCCAGAAGCGGAGGCCCGCTTCCCGTGGTTGCGGGCGGTCGACTGGCCGAGCGTCGCGGCCCGTTTTCCCGTGCGGCTCTTGCGTGATTTCCTCGGTGACGCCGCCAGTCCCCGCGATCCCCGGGTGCTCACGGCCCTGCCGAGTAGCGACGAGCTTCGCGACGACCCGGGCGACGTGCCCGACCCGGTGGGCGAGCAGGCGCGGTCACCCTTGCCCTGGGTGGTGCGCAAGCACGATGATCGCGTGCTGCTCTTGCTCACCAAGCGTTGTCACCTCTACTGCCGCTACTGTTTCCGTCGCGACCACGTGCCCGGGCAGGGCGAAGACCCGACGGTCGCGGAGTGGTCGGCCATGCTCCAGTATGCGAAGCACAGCGGCGCTCGCGAGCTGATCCTCAGCGGCGGCGACCCCCTGGCGGTGACCGACGCGCGCCTTTTCTCGGTGATCGACGCGGTGCGTCCCGAGGTGCCGGTGATCCGGGTGCACACGCGGGCGCCCATTACCTACCCGCAACGGGTCACCGCCGCGCTGGTCGACGGGCTGCGTGCCCGCGCGCCGGTGTGGGTACTGGTGCACGCCAACCACCCGGTGGAGCTCACGTCCCCCGTCCGCGACGCGCTCGCGCGGCTGGTCGACGCGGGACTGCCGGTGCTCAACCAGGCGGTCTTGCTCCGCGGCGTCAACGACTCCGCCTCCACCCTGGCCGAGCTTTGCGAGGCGCTTGTGGAGCTGCGCGTCTTCCCCTACTACTTGCACCACCCCGACGCGGCGCCGGGCAACGCCGCCTTCCGCATCCCCCTGGCCGATGGCTGGGGCATCTATCAGGAACTCCGTGGCAAGTTGAGCGGGATCGCCCTGCCGCAGTACGTGATCGACCCGCCCGACGGCTCAGGTAAGCGTCCCGTGTCCGATATGCTGTGACCCATGGCCGTTCGTTCCGCCTCGCGCCGCTACCCGTCGCTCCGCGCCTTCGTGGAGGACTACCAGAGCATGTTGCGCATCGGCGCGCTCACGCTTCCCCCGGGCACCCTCGACGGGGTGCCCATGGCCTCGATGAAGATCGACCTGGTGATCCCCCTCGTTGGCCGCCTCGGCCCGATCGAGGCGCAGCTCTTGCAGCTTTTGCCTGACGGCACGGTGGCGCTGCGCGTGGTGGAGTGGCCCCCGGAGGTAACCAACGGCTTCACCTCGGTCTTCGCGGCGATCGACGAGATGAAACAGTGGTTCGTCGAGAGCGGGCAGTTGCTCGCCCCGAGCGACGGTAGCGCCGAGCGCCAGTTGCTCGGCGAGGTGGAGCGGCTGCGCGCGCGCGTGAAGTCGCTCGAGTCGCGTCCCGCGGCCGCCCCGAGTGCGGCGCCGGCGGCCGACGCTCCCTCCGTGGTGTACGACGACGAGGGCAATCGGGTGGTGGAACGTGGGTTCCGCGTGCCCGATGTGACGGGCTTCGACCCAGCGCTCTCGGGGGTACTCTCCGACCGCAGCTTTCGCGACGCGTGCATGGAGCTCGCCATCGCGCGGGCCACCGGCTTGCTCACGATGGAGCTCCCGAATGGCCGCGTGCGCTGGGGCTTCTGGCAGAAGGGCGGCCCCGTGGGCTGGCGATGCGAGCCGCTGGTGGAAGACGAGGTTCTGGGCATCTTGTTGTACCGGGCGAGCCAGATCAACCGCGAGCAGCTCGAACAGTCACTCAACCTGATGGAAACCAACGGCGTCCGGCAAGGCGAGGCGCTCATCGAGATGGGCGTCTTGAGCTTCGCGCAGCTGGTGATGCTGCTGCAGAAGCAGTCGGAGTTCGTATTCCAGCGCGTGGTGAAGGAGCGCGAGGGGAACTGGAGTTTCCACGTGCTCGACGACCTTCCCGAGCGTTTCGTCACCCCGCCGCTGCGCACGCCGTCGCTCCTGTTCCGGGCGCTCCGAAACTCGGTTCGCGACATGCCGGCCGAGGAGCTGGCCACGACGCTCCGGCCCTGGCTCGACCGCTACGTGTACTTCGTCGAGGGCGCCGCCCGCGTGTTCGACGAGATGAAACTCAACAGCGAGGAAGCTGGGTTCCTCAAGATCGTAGGCAGCACCAGTTACCGGCTGCGAGAGCTGTTCGCGGTGTCCAACCTCTCGCGATCGGCCACCGCAGGCATGGTGTGGTCCCTGGCCGACCTCCACCTCATCGAGTTCCGCGACGCCGAGGCCCACGGGCGTGGAGAGGAGCGGATCCGACGCGTCCTGGAGGATCGGAAGCGCGCGGTCATGCGGGGCACCCTCTTCGATGCTCTCGATCTCCACTGGATTTGCACCCCGCCCGAGGTCGAGGCGGCGTGGCGCAAGCTCTCGCCCGAGTTCGCACCGGACTCGATTGCCCGTTGGGGCGAGGCCAACAAGCAGCTGGTCGACGACATCTATGGAAAGCTCAAGTCCGCCTACGAGACGCTCAAGGTCGACAATCGCCGTCGCGAGTACCGCGCGGAGATCCTAGAGCGCATGCAGATCGAGCAGTCCGCCGAGATGCTGGGCAAGAAGGGCGACATGGCGTTCATGAAGGAGAACCACCGCGAGGCCTTCGACTGCTTCAGCAAGGCGCTTGAACTGATCCCCAACAACGCCCAATATCGCGACGGCTACAACAAGGCGAAGTCGGTCGCCAAGGCCTAGTCCCAGCTCAATTGGTCCTCGAGATCGGCGGACCGCAAGTCCATGAAGGTCTTCACGTAGGCGCGAGCCTCGTCCACGGCTGCGTCGTCGTACTCCTTCCGGGGATCCGCCCTGCCGTCCGCGTCGATCTCGGCGGTGATGGTGTCGACCCAGTCCGGCATCGCCGCCGCGTCGGCATCGGCGATCGCGAGCACCAGATTTTCGCGCCAGGTGGCTTTGCAGCTGGCGTCTTCCAGGCAGGCGGTGGCGAGGATGCCGTGCATCACGTACTCCACGCTCGCGTCGTCGAGGAAGGTCTCGTCGAGGCCGTGCGGGATGAAGTTGAAACGACTGCTCGCGGGGTCGAGGTAGAGGTGCGCGTCGTCGCCGGGCTCGGAGAAGGGGTACCCGTCGAGGTTGCCGACGTAGGCCATCGTCGCGAAGTAGAGCCACCAGGCGTCCTCGTCGACGTAGTCGAACATCTTGGCCGGGCCTTCGGGGGTGGCCATCACGGCGGTGAGCGCCTCGATCTGGCTCCGGTCGTCCTCGCCTTCCTCGAGCTCGAAGCCCTCGAGCAAGCCTTCCTGGAAGTCGGCGTCGTGGATCTCCCACATCGAGCCCTCCGCGTCGTCGAACCAGCCGCCGAGCAGCTCCTCGTCGGTGTTCTCGACGTTGCTGTACAGGCCGTAGGGCTCGCCGTTGATCGACACCACCGCGTGATTGCAACGAGGCGACGGCACGCCGCGCTCGCGGAAGAATCGATAGGCCACCCGCTCGCGCAGCATCGAGGCGTCGCTCACCATGTTGTTGAACACCAGGCGCCGCATGCCCATGAAGCGGCCATCTTCCTGGTACTCGCTGAACTTCACCTTGAGCGAGGGCTTCTCGTCGATGGAGCGGTAGCTCGATTCCCCTTTGATGCGCACGCCGACTGGGCCGTAGCGCAGTCCCTCGTACACGAAGACGCCCTCCACCCAGGTGCGCGGGTCGCCGGCCAGAGAGGCGATGGCCTCGCTGGACAGCTCGATGTCCACGCTCTGGACCCGCCCGTCCGCGTAGAACTCGTCGGCATCGCCGTCCACGACCGGTGGCAAGAGGCCGTCGTCGACCGCGCTCTCGTCGCTGTCGCCCACGTTGCTGCTATCCAGCGTCTCCCCGCAGCCGAGCATGAGCAGGATCATGCAGCTAGTGTAGCGGCAAGATGTGGACGACGTGCGCGGCCCTCGCCCTCGCCGGCCCCCTGGCCGAGGGGGAACGTCTGCGCTACGAGGCCTCGTGGATGGGCATCCCCGCCGGTGTCGCGACTGCGGAAACGCGGCGCGAGGGCGAGACCTGGGTGGTGCGCGTGGCCTCACGTTCCTCCGACTGGCTCGCCGGGCTCTACCCGGTGGACGACCGCCTCACCTCGGTGTGGGCGCCCGGCGCCGGGAGCCAGCGCTACGAGACGGTGTTCCGCGAGGGGCGCTTCCAGCAAGACCAGGTCATGGTTTTCGGCGCATCGGCGATCACGGTGTCGCGACACCAGCTCTTCGAAGAGGGCTGGCGGCGCTGGGAGGACAGCTACGTGGCGGCGCCCGGCGTGGAAGATCCCGTGTCGGCCCTCTGGCGCATCCGCGAGGCGGGCGCCGGGCGCTTCGATGTCTTTTCCGGCAAGCGGGTGGTGCCCGTCGACGTGCAGAAGGTGGGCGGCGCATACATCGATGGGCAGGCGACCGAGCGTTTCGACGTGCGGACGGTGCATGACGGCGACCTGAAGGACCGGATGTCGCTCTGGTTGACGACGGACGAGGCGCGGGTGCCCCTCCGCGCGGAGGTCGCGACGCGCGCCGGCCCGGTGACGATCACGCTGATCGAGCGTGAAGTCCCCTGATGCGCGTGCTCCACGTCGACCCCGCGACCGAGTGGCGCGGCGGGCAGGCCCAGCTTGCGCACCTGCTCGCGGGGCGCCCCGGCGACCTCTTGGCCGCCGTTCCCGGTTCACCGCTCGCCTCGCGCACCCGGGTGCCCGACGTGCCGCTCCACCCGCGCAACGACCCGCGCAATGCGCTGATCCTCCGGGCCGCGGCGTCGCGACTGGGGGTCGATCTCGTGGCCGCGCACCACAGCCACGCCCACGACGTCTCGCTCCTGGTGCCGGTCCCCCTGGTGGTGCACCGCCGTAACCACCGGCCGCCCGGCCACGCGTGGAAGTACCGTCGCACGGCATCGGTCATCGCGGTCTCCGAGTTCGTGGCGGGGCTCTGTCGCGACGCGGGCATTGGGCGAGTGCGCGTGGTTCACGATGGTGTCGATGGTTCGCCGGTGCCATACCGGGGCGGAGGACCGCGCTTCCTCGGCGCGGGAGCACTAGTCGAGCACAAGGGATTCCGCCACGCGATTGCCGCGATGCACCAGGTGGATGGCGAGCTGTGGATCGCCGGCGACGGGCCGCTCCGGGCCGAGCTCACCCGGATCGCCGGGCCCCTTGGCGGTCGGGTGCGCTTCCTCGGGCGGGTTGACGACCTCCCTTCGCTATTTGGGATGGCGGAGGTGTTTGTACACCCTTCCGTCGAGGAGGCGGCGGGTAGCGTGCTCATCGAGGCGATGGTGGCGGGCATTCCCGTGGTCGCGACCACGGCGGGGGGCCAGCCCGAGCTCGTGGGTGAGGCGGGCATCCTCGTACCGCCCGCCGATCCCGTGGCACTCGCGGCGGCGCTCCGGCGTCCCCGGGTGCGCGGGGAGGGGCAGGCCCAGGCGGCGCGCTTCTCCGTGGAAGAGCTCGTGCAAAAAACGACGCGGGCCTACGAGGACGCGCTCAGCGCACCCGCTCGATGACCACGTGGTCGATGGTATCGCCGACCCCGATGGCGGTGGCGCCGCGCATGCCCAGCGTCACGCGACCGAAGAGGGTGTAGCCGAAGTCGAGATGGGGCTGTGGCGAGAGGGTGACGAACCACTGGCTGCCGCCGGTGTCGGGGCCGGACAGGGCCATGCCCACCGCGCCGACGTCGTACGTCTCGGGTGAGAGCTCGTCGGGGATCTCGTAGCCGGGGCCGCCCCAGCCATCACCGCGTGGGTCGCCCGTCTGGACGACGAAGTCGGGCACCACGCGGTGGAAGGCAAGCCCGGAGAAATAGCCTTGCTCGGCGAGCGTCGCGAAGTTCCACACGGTGAGCGGCGCCACCTCGGGCAGGAGCTCGATGCGAATCTCGCCTTGCGACGTGAACACCCGCGCCGAGCGCACCGCGAGCACCTCCGCGAGGGAGGGCAGCGCACGCTCCGGGTGACGCGCCCGGGGCGGGTCGATGCCGAGCATGGGGCCGATTCGCTTGGCCACCTCGGCGAGCTCGGGGGCGTCGAGGTGCCTGCGAATCGTCGTCTTGGCCTCGTTGCTCGGGCGAGGAAGGCGGCCGGTAGCGTACACCGCGTCGAGCGCCTTCACGGTTGCGATCGCCACCGCCCGGGGCTGACTGCGCTTTCCGAGGGCGGCGAGCAGCGGTTTCTCCAGCACAGGGTCGGGATGCTCGGCCACCGCCTCGGCGGCGGCCTGCACGATCACCGGGTCGCGTGAGCCCAAGAGCTCGGTGAGCTCGTTGGCCGTGGGGGGCGCTTCGCCGCCGAGCAGCGTGCCAGTCGCGGCGCTGCGGAGGCGCGCGTCGTCGTCACGCAAGGCCATGCGCAAGAGCCGCGGGCGCTCGTCCATCGACTCCACCGCGGCGATGCGCACGGCCACGGGCCAGGCCACGCGCTGGTAGTCGGCGAGCGCGGCGGGCAGGGCCCGGTACTTGTCGAGGGTCCGGAGCGCGGCCGCTTGTTCGGCGGGCCGACCCGATTCGAGCAGCTTCTTCATCGGATCGAGCGCGGCGCCCTCGCAGCCGAGCGCGGCGGCCAGCGCCTCTTCCCGGACCCAGGTTTCGGGGTCGAGCACACCGCGGTCGATCGTGGGCACGCTGCAACCCGCCTTGGCCATGGCGCGCAGCGCAGCTACCCGCACCTCGGCGGCCGAGTCGGCACCGGCCTCGGCCACGAAGGCGGGGTCTTTCACCAGCGGCCCAGCCGCGCGCACCAGCCACGCGCGCACCCGGGGATCGGTGTCAGACAGGGCCGCCTCGCGGAGCTTCTGTACCGCCTCCGAGGACAGCCCCTCCAAGGGCGCTCGCGCCAGCGCCCACGCG
Organism: Pseudomonadota bacterium; assembly: GCA_005778355.1. GTDB lineage: Bacteria > Myxococcota_A > UBA796 > UBA796 > SXON01 > SXON01. The sequence goes on from SXON01000106.1 coordinate 16,795, forward strand.
GAGATGCGCCGCGCTTCGCCGACCGGCTTGTCGAGCTCTTTCAAGAGCGCCAGCACCACCGCGTCGCTCGACACGCCCGGGACCTTGCGCAGCCCCATCCGCCCGAGAGCCTCGGCAGCGGCACGCGCGCGCGGGCCGTCGAGGAGCATTATGAGTCGCGACACGTCGTTGGCGTCACCGGTGCGTCCGAGCGTGACGACGAGGGTTTCGAGCACGCGCGCGTCGGTCTCGGTGTCGAGACGCGCGCGGACAATCGGCGCCGCATCGGCGGCCCAGCCGAGCGCCACGGCGGCGGCCTCGCGCACGGCAGGGTCGCTGTCGGCGGCGGGGCCCGCGAGCACGCTGCCCGGCGCGTGAAGGCGACCCGCGGCCCGCACGGCGAGCGCCCGGGTGGCGGGGCTCGGGTCGGCCAGGAAAGGGGCGAGGGCCTCGGCGGGCATCCGGCGCGCCTCGACCTGGAAGACCATCTCGGCGACGGGGAGGGGAACCCCGGCGAAATCAGCGGCGATCGCGAGAGACAGGCAGAAAGCGAGCATGGGGGGGCCACCTCACGCGCGGCGCCGTGCCCCGCAAGCCGATAGCTCGCCGCGATGGCCCGGCTGACTCGCGCCGATTTCAAGCGCCTGGGCGCCGAGCTCAGCGACGAGGCCCGAGAGGCCGCGGTCGCAGCGGCGCGCGGACGGGGCGTCGCGGTGCCCGTGGACTGGGCTGACATGCCCGCCAAGAAACTCCTGCGCTTGCTCGCGGCACGTTCGCAGGCCGCGCAGGTCGCCTTGACGCCCACTCGGCGCGACGAGGGCTTCACGTGCGGGCATTGCGGCGCCGAGGTGCCGCCAGGCGGCCGCCGTCCCCGGGACCACTGTCACCTCTGCCTGCACTCCCGACACGTCGACATCGTCCCCGGCGACCGGGCGGGTGACTGCGGGGGGGATCTCGTGCCCTTCGCGGTGGTCAAGGAAAAAAAGGGATGGATGATCGAGTACCGTTGCGCGTCTTGCAGTGCGTCGCGTCGTAACCGCGTGCTCGATGACATCGCGGTGCCTGACGACCCGGCAGCGGTGAGGCGGCTCATGGCGGGCGGGGGAGGGATGTAGGGGAGCGCATGCACGGCGAGCATCGGGATTACAATGCGCCCGTGGACTGCACCGAGTACATCGCGGGCCACCGCGAGCGCCGAGCCGCTGAACGGGCGTCGAACGCGGTTCGTGCCCTCGCCGCGAGGCAGGCTGCGGAGCGAGTCGCTGCCCTCCTCGCACGCGAGTTCAGCGCCCGGCGCGTCGTCCTCTTCGGCTCGCTGGCCTCGTGCCGCTTCGGGGCTCGTTCCGACATCGACCTCGCGGTGGACGGGGTCGATCCTGCGCGGTTCTTCGCGGCTTCCGCCGCCGCGCAACGCGAAGCCGAGCCCTTCGACGTCGACCTAGTGCCGCTCGAGGCGGCGACCCCGCTCCTTCGGTCGCACGTGGACGCCGAGGGAGTCGTGCTCCTTGGGGATTGACTCGGCGCGCGCGACCCGCCTCGCTGCCTTGTTGCGCGCGGAGCGGGCGAGTCTAGGATCCGTCCTCGCGGAGGCCGCGGCCGCGGCTGGCATCGAGGCGCCCGCCGGCCTCGTCCTGCGCGGTGCCGGCGACGTCGTGCACGATCTGTACACTGGCACTGAGCGGATCATGGAGCGGGTGGCGGACGAGTTCGATGGGGGACCCCCGGGTGGCGCAGCGTGGCATCGCGAGCTGTTGCGAAGCATGGCGCTCGACTTGCCCGGAAATCGCCCACCGCTTTTCCGCGTCACGACGGCGCAGGCCCTCGACGAGTACCTCCGGTTCCGCCTCCTCTACCGCAATACCTACGGCTTCGAACTCCAATGGACCCGGCTCCAACCGCTTTTGGAACGCGCTGAGGCGACCTGGACCCTTGTCCACGCCGACGTGTCCAGCTTCCTCGCCTTCCTTGATGCGCTGGCGTCAACCGCCCCTGTCCCGTCGAGCCCCGCCGAGTGACGGGCCTCGCTCGCTCAGGCCCTAGCCCCTCCAGCCTACCCCCCGCAGCCTCTCACAAATCGAGCTGCAACCTCATCCCCACGATGTTGCTCTGCGCGGAGTAGGTGCCGTTGCTGCTCGCGTTGTAGGGCAGCTCTGTCGTGAAACGATCGTCCACGTAGTCGTCGCTCTCGGGGTCGGCGTCCCACGCTGAGTTGGTGATGGTGCGGTCGACGAGGAAGTTCTTCGTGTACGCCACGCCGATGCTGAACTTCTCGGCGAAACGGTACCGCGCCGCGAGTGACACGCCGTAGGCGTCGAAGTCGAGGTTGGTGGCGCTCACCGCGTAGTCGGGGACGGCGTACTGCTTGTAGCCGAGGCGCCCACCCACCCACACGCTGGGGATGATCCAGTAGCCACCGTTGGCGGAGATCACCATCGAGTCCCACAGGCGCCGGGGCGAGTTGATCTCGTTGGCCACCTCGATGGACAGGCCATCCTCGGGGCCGATGGGGTCGCCGTCTTCGCTGTTGAGCGTGATGTAGGCGTCGCCGCTCGAACCGCCGCAGCAGTCCTTCCACATGTAGTACTCGATGGTGGCGCCGACCTTCAGCTTGTCGTTGATCTCGCTCACCGCGCCAGCGCGGAGCACGGCGGGCAGCGGCATCTCGAAGGTGAAGTCGCCGGGGATGGTCACGTCGCCCTCGCCCTCGGCGAGCGCGTCGGGCGCGGTGACCTCGGCCTTCCCGGCCGCGTTGAATTGGCCGCCGGAGGTGTAGCTCGCGCCCACCTGGAGGAACTTCCAGCGATCCACGAAGATGCCCGCGTTCCACATCGTGTGCGAGCCGGTGCCACTCGCGTCGAGCACCACGTCGTACTCGTAGGGGGTGCCGGTGAAGCCGAGGCCCTCGTTGCCGAGAGGGTCGGACACCTTCAGGATGGTGACGTTGTCGTAGACGTAGGCGAAGCCGCCGCCCAGGTGGAAACCATCCACCGGCGTGAGCGCGATGCCGGGGATCACCGACAGCGTGATCACCTTGGAGGTGACGCCAGCGTAGCGCTGGGCGCCGGTGTAAGGGGGGGGGTCGGTCTCTTGCCCGGAGTAGTCGCCGCCGCCCACGAAACTATCCGTGGCCGCGATGCCGATGGCCCCCCACTTCAAGGGCTTCCACGTGACACCGAGCAGGCCCACGGGCACGATGGCGTGCGCCTCGGCGGGGATGTACTTCTCGCCGGTGTTGGGATCGATGCCGTCGTTGCGGGTGGGCGTGAACTTGACGTCGATGAAGCTCAGCTGCACGTCGGCCAGCGCATCGAAGCCGTCGCTCGCACCGATGGCAGCTGGATTGTAGTGCATCGCCGCCGGGTCGGCCGTGGCCGGGCCGGAGTCGGGCGCACCAATGGTGGCCGGGGCGGAGATCGGGGACGCGTGGGCGGTGGCGAGGGCAAGAAGGAGGTTCATGGCGGCGCCCGTATACAACAGTCACTTGCTTGTTGCACGCGCGTGGGGTAGTGCCGCGGCGCCTTTTTCCTAGGAGCGCATCAAATGTCTCTCGTCAAGCTCACCTCTCCCGCCCTCTTCCTCCTCGTTCTCGGTTGCGACGGCCGCTCGGTCGATACCGGCGACCAGGCCGATGCCGACACCGACACCGACACCGACTCCGACACCGACACCGATTCCGACAGCGACACCGACACGGGCACCCCCGAGACCGGCTGGACCGTGAGCGGCATGGCGGTCGACTTCATGACGCAGGGCCCCGCGGCCGAGGGCCTCACCGTGGCCTTCGCCGACCCCACGCCGGCGCTCTCGGGCGGCGAGCTCGACATCCTCGGCACCGGCACCACGGCGGCGGACGCCACCTTCTCCATCGCCGGCATCGAGGGCAATCCCTCGCTCGGCGCCTTCCTGCTCGTGAGCGGCGGCGACAACATGAGCACCGCCACCGGCGTGCCGGCCTCGGCCTACTCGGGCTTCGGCGACGGCGACGTGCTCGCCGGGGAAACCGCGATGGTCATCTCCAGCGCCATGGCCGCTGGCATCGACGCCTCGCTCACGCCCCTCGGCGTGACGAAGTCGATCACCGAGACCGGCGTGCTCTTCGTCAACGTGCGCGACGCCTCCGGCACCCCGGTCGACGGCGCGGTGGTGAGCGACGGCGGCGCCGGCCAGGCCATCTTCTACATGGACGCCGACTCGAGCGACGGCCTCTTCACCACCGCTGGCGCGCCCAACACCGCCACCAGCGCCGCCGCCGGCGGCTTCGCGGTGATCCCGGGCGCCACCATCGCCACCTACGAGGCCGACGCGGGCGGCATGACCGGCAGCCAGCTCTCGGGCGCCCTCCCGAGCCTCAGCGTGTTCACCGGCATCACGGTCCAGTAGTTAGTCGTAGCCAACAATCCGGCCTGCCGGCGCCGCATAGGTGCTCGGCAGGTCGGACACCCCGTCGCCATCGGCATCCTCGAAGCTCTGGCCATAGGCGATGAGCGCCTGCCAGAGCTTCAGTTCGTCGACATCCGGCGTGGACGGATCGGCGTCGAACACCATGCTGTCGACGTCGGTGTACTCGACGCCCGCCGCGTCCTTCGCGGTGATCTTCATCAGGCCGTAGGTCAGGCTCTCGAGGATGCCCATCAGGCTCGCGACGTAGCTGTCCACCGCCACGTGGTAGAGCTGCGTGGATTCCTTGCTGGAATCTATGGTTTCCCAGGTGCCGTCCTCCAGCTGGCGCTCGATGGACTGGGCGCGGTTGAATTGGCCCCGGCTCATGTCGAGGTTGCACCGCATGCCCGACACCTCGATGAAGTAGTTGCAGCCGTACGAGGGCGCGACCGAGGCGGTGACTTCACACACGTCGAGCAGCTCGGCGCCGGTCACATAGAAGTGGACCAGCGAGTAGCCGGGCAAGTCGTCGTTGCCGAAGCCCAGCGGCAACACGCGAAAGGCGTCGGAGAAGCCCTGCACGCCGGAGAGGCCCTGGTCGATGGGGTCGCGGATCACGCCCTGCGACTCGAAGCTGAACTCCACCCCGGCGGCCGGGTCGAGGTCGTTGATCACGTGGCGGAAGGCGTCGGTGACGAAGTTGCCGAGCGCCGTTTCCGTGCAGCCGGTGGCGGGCATGCTCGCCGGGACGCTGTACACCGCCTCGTCGTAGCCGAAGCCGATGTCGACCAGCGGCCCGGCTTCCACCTCGGCCTTGTAGGCCTCCACCTCGGTGCTCACGTCGGCATCGCCGAGGATCTCGTCGTTGAGCTCGTGGAGCTGGTAGTTCTCGACGGTCCAGCTGCCATCGTCGTTCTGCAAGAGGTCGATCTGCCCGAGGTACTGCGTGAGCGCGCCGGCCTGGACGATCGTGGTGGAGCCCACGGTGCGCGCCTCGAAGAGCGGGGTGTGGCTGTGTCCACCGACGATGATGTCGATCTGCGGCACCTCCTGGGCGAGCAGATCGTCGGGCGAGGTGGTGGGGTCGTCGGTCACGCCGTTGTGGGTGAGCGCCACGACGAGATCCACGCCCTCGGCCTGCAGCGCCGCGACGGCCTCGATGCTCGCGTCGGTGGCCGGGGAGAAGCTCGCCGGCACGACCGCCGGGGTGATCGACTGCGCGCTGTCGCCGAGGATGCCGAACAGACCAATGCGCAGGCCGGTGTCGAGCTCCTGCACCATGTGGGGCTGGATGCGACCGCTGGCGAAATGGGCCTCCAGCAGGTCGTCGCCGCTGTCGGCGCTATTGGGGACGGTATTGCTGGCGAGGATCGGCGTCTGGACGCCGCGCGCGTCGGCGAGGCTGATCATCGTGCCGAGCACGTCGGGACCCCAGTCGAACTCGTGGTTGCCGAGGGTCACCGCGTCGTAGCGCAGGCTGCCCATCATCGAGAGCTCGGCGGCGTGCGTGGTGGCCAGGAGCTGGAAGAGGTCGCCGGCCATCCAGTCGCCGGCGTCGTAGAGCACCACCGGGTGATCCGACGCCGCCTTGATCTCCTCCACCTTCGTGGCGAGGCGCGCGAGGCCGCCGACGGTGTCGTCGTCGCCGGTCGTGTCGGGCGAGTACTCGCGGTTGGGGCCGAAGCCGAGCATGTGGCTCTGCCAGTCGTTGGTGTGCAGGATGGTCACCCGGAAGGGGCCGGTCGGTCCCGCGCTGTCGCCGGGGGCGGTGTCTTTGACGGCGGGGTCGTCGGGGGTGCACGCCAGGAAGAGGATCAGCATGGGCCGCGGCTAACTCGTCGAACCGCCCGGCGGGTTAGACGCCGCGCGTGCGATCACGCCAGCTCTGGGTCCTCGTTGCCTTCGTGCTGCTCATCGGTTTCGTGGGCATGGCCGTGTCGAGCCGTGGTCCCCTCGGTCGGCGCGCCAAGGCCGTGGCGATGCCGGAGATCGTGGAGCATGTGGAGAAAGGCGAGGTAGCAAGCGCTACGTTTCGTGGCCCCACCGTGACGGTCACCCTGAAGGAAGGCTCACAGAAGAGCGCCACCGGCCCGGAAGATCCCGACTTCTATATCCGCTACTTCACCGAGAAGGGCGTCACGCCCAGCTTCGAGCGCTCCGACGCGCGCTGGCTCCCCATCGTGGGCATCATCGCTCCGGTGGCGGTGATCATCCTGATGATGACGATGATGATGCGGCAGATGCAGCAGGGCAACGGCCGCGCGATGTCCTTCGGCAAGTCCCGCGCCAAGCTGGCCGCCGACAGTGGGCGGAAGGTCACCTTCGACGACGTGGCCGGCTGCGAGGAGGCCAAGGAGGAGCTCCAGGAGATCATCCTGTTCCTCAAGGAGCCCGCGCGATTCACCCGCCTCGGCGGTCGCATTCCCAAGGGTGTCTTGCTCATGGGCTCGCCGGGCTCGGGCAAGACGCTCCTGGCGCGCGCCGTGGCCGGTGAGGCCGGCGTGCCCTTCTTCGCGCTCAGCGGCAGCGAGTTCGTCGAGATGTTCGTGGGCGTGGGTGCCTCCCGGGTGCGCGACC
>SXON01000013.1 GCA_005778355.1 Pseudomonadota bacterium
CGGCGATGGAAACCCGGAGATCGCGATCAACCGGAGCATCAAGGACGACGACGCGACGGGGGGAGTGAACTGCACCTCCGTGGTCATTGGCGGCTCCATTCCGACCGGCGACCTTGCCAGTTCCGAGTACGCCCGCGTGTGCCCGCCGCACGACACCACGAGCAACAGCAACCCCGGCGCCTACCCCGAGAGTTGGCTACCCGACTTGGATGGCGACGGTCGTTCCGACCTCTACATGAACTGGGACAACGATCAGGATTCCCGCGACCGCCGCCGCTGCATCCTCTGCACCAGCGAGATCGCCGCCAGCGGTGTCTACGACAACTACGAGCCGGAGACCCTCTGCTTCTGGGGCGAGGACGACCAGGACCCAGTGTTCTCCGACCTCACCGGCGACGGCCTCCCCGAGTGGATCTTCAGCGACGACGGCTACGACGACCCCACCTACGGTGAGAACGCCGGCCGCATCATGATCATGGAGGGGTTCAACATCCCCTTCGACGACCCCAGCAAGTGGTAGCCACCCGTCCTACGGCGAAGCCACCACGCTCGCCGTCACCGTCTTGAGTTGCCCGCTCGTCTGTCCTGAAACATCCACCACCAGCGGCTCGCCGGTGCGCTCGGCGCGAGCGAGATCAGACGCGGAAAGCGTGACGGTGCCGATGGGATCGTCGGTCTGCACGTCCTTGTCGACGAACACCACGCTGAGCGTGGACTTCGACCCCAGAGTCACCCGCGAGAAGGTGGTGACGGGGTTGAGCGCCCAGGTGGGGGAGAGCGTGTCGCTCACCGCCGGGAGCACCATCGTGGAGGCGGCGCCGCCATCGGCCGGGTCGTACTTGGCGGTGGCCGACACGTCAGGTTGGACGAGCGCCTCGGCGGTGGCGAAAACGGCCGTCCCCAGCTGGCCGGAGGGGTCGAGCTGGGCGAGGATGCCCTCTGCCAGTCCCTTGGTCTCAGCGGGCACGTTGTCCGGCCCGTCCCAGGGCTGGGCGTTGGCCATCGTGGGGGCCACCTCCGCCGCGGTGAGCGCCACGTCGACGGGATGCGCGCAGGCAAGGAAGAACAGCATGGTCAACTCAACGCCTCCCCGTGAAACATCCATCCCGTGGCGGGCAGATCGTGCGCGTGGTCGGCCCACCACCGGGCCCAGAGCGCACGGTGCGCGAGCTGCACCCGCCAGGGCCCGTCGGCGTCGAACGGCAGGGCCGCGCCGGTGGCGATGCGCAACTCGTCGTAGGCCGACTGGCGCACCGAGTAGTCGTCGTGAGCGAGGCGCTCGATGAGCGCGCGCACGGTGAGCGGCTTGCCGTCGCGGTAGCGCACCCCCTCGGCGAACTCGTGCTCGTTCTCGGCCCACCAGGCCGTCCAGCGACCCTTCACGTGCGGGTCTTCCACGTCTTCTTTGTGCGCGGTGATGCACTCGAGCGCGCTCGCGGCGATGGACTGGCGCTGCGCGTCGCGACCGTCTACGTGCTCGATGAGGGTGGCGACGGCGCTCTTGCTGCCCATGAGGCCAAGGCCCGCGAGGGCGCCGAGACCAGCAGGGCCGGGCAGCGAGGCGGTCCGCGTGAGCAGGAAGCGGTAGCTCGTGCCGCCGTGGCGACCGACGATCTCGCCCGGCGACTGGGTGAGCCAGCGCTCGCCGCGCGCGAGGGCCTGGGCGAAGAAATCGACGCCGCGGAACTCGCCGAGGAGCAAGAGCGCCGTCGACGCCACCTCGGCCAGCTCCGGCTCGTCGAGTGCCGCGTCGATGACGTCGATGGCCTCGGTGTCGCCGATGCGCCCGAGCGCGGTGATCGCCGCCTTCTTGATGGGGAGGGAGCCCTGCGCCACGAACTCGCGCAACTTCGGCGATGCCATCGGCTCACGACGCCACCCGAGCACCTCGACGATCGTCGCGAGGCGGGTGGGCTCGGTGCCGCCGTCGAGCGCGCGCACCAGCGCGTCGACCAGCGTCATGTTGGGCGAACGAGCGAGCGCGCCGACGATGGCCCGCTCGGCCACCGGCTGGCGCACGTCTTCCGCGAGGATCGCGAGCATCACGCTCGCCGCTGGCCACGAGGGGTGGCCCGAGAGCAGGTCGATCCCGGCCACGAAGCGCATCACCATCGGGTCGCGAGCGCGTCCCTCGGCGTCTTTGATGCGCTGCAGCTCCTGGCCGATGTCACTGGCGAGCACGCCCACGATCGCCTCGTCGCAGCTCGCGATGGCGCGGCGGTGGGCCATGAGCCGGCGCTCGGGGCGATCAGCGTCGGCGCGGGCGTGGGGGGGGCGCATGCGCTGCGCGTCGTGACGCTGGCGGGCGGCGTCGGCGGCGAGGTTGACGTGCCAGTCGAGCGCGTGGCCGAGACGGCCGAGGATCGCGTCGCAGGCCGCCACCCCGGCGGCGAGGCCGGCGGCACGGAAGGCGCGGGCGGCCTCGTGGGCTTGCGACGCGTCGCCGCAACGAACGAGGCGGAGGCGGGCCCAGGCCTCTCGGAGCGGCAGGCCGAGGCGCGCGTAGCCCTCCACGGCGGCCACGTAGAAGGGAAGGGCGTCGGCGGCGTCGTCACAGAGGTCGCCGAGGCGTACCTTGGCGCGGAGCGCCGTCTCGGGGTCGGCGTCGCACGCGAGGTAGGCGTTCTTCGCGGCGGCGAGGTCGCCCTGGGCGCGCAGCTGGTCGCCCCGGGCGAGGCTCACCCGTGCGCTGAGCTGGGGGTCGCCGAGGCCACTGGCGAGGCGCGCGGCGGTCTCCACCGAGGCGGCGTCGCTGCCACGGGCATGCTCGGCGAGCACGAGGAAGGCCTCGCAGCGGTCGGCGGGATCGCGCAGCTCGGGGAGCGCGCCACGCACGATGTCCTCGACCCACGGCTCCTCGCGGAGGAGCGCAATGCGGGCGAGGACCAGCTCGGCGCGGGCCCGCACGCTGGCGTCGTCGTGACGGCGCAGGCGACGGAGCACCTCCTCCGCCTCGTCGTGGTTGCCGAGGTCGGCCTGCAGGCCGGCGAGGGCGAGCAAGACGCGGGCAAGGTCGGGGGGCAGGGCCCAGCCGGCGGCACGGGCGCGCAGGGCCTCGATGGCGTCGCGCGCGCCCAGCCGGTCGCGATTGGCGAGGCGGGAGCGCACCAGCGCCAGCGCCGCCGCGACCACGATGTCACTGCCCTCGCGATGCCGCACGTCGGTGACGCGCTCCTCCAGGAAGGACAAGAGCTCCCGCTCGAAGCCCGGGTCGCCCGGGGGGAAACGACTTTCCAGGCACCGCACCAGCTCGGCGCTGGCGGCCGGGGCACCCGAGTAGGCCAGCGGCAAGCGGGCGGCGCGCCAGGCCATCACCAGGGCACCGCGAGCCTGGCTGTCGTCGTCACCGAGGAGGGCCTCGCCGAGGCGTTGCCAAGCGCCCGGGTGATCCGGGTGCAGCGCGGAGGCCCGGCGGAAGGCGGCCGTGGCGGCCTCGGCGTTGCCCTCGGCGAGCAGCCGCTCCCCCTGCAAGTGCCAGAGGAGGCCGCAGGCGGGATCGACGTCGAGGCGCACCCGCAGCTCGTCGAGCTCGTCCCGCAGGTTCTCGTCGAGGATGCGGGTCTGGGCGAAGAGCCAGCGGTTGAAGTGCTCGTGCAAGGGGACGAGCCGCTCGCCGTCCCAGCGGCCGAAGTGGTGGCCAAACGCCGTCTCCGCGAAGCCCCAGCGGTCGCTGTCGCGCGGGCCATCGGCGAAGAGCACCACCTCGGGGTGCTCGGCGTCGGGTGGGGCGAGGTCGGCCACGCCGCGCACGCGGAGCGCGCCGCGGAACAGCGTCGCCCCGTTCCAGCGGAGCAAGAAGGCCTTGAGCGAGGCGGGAATCTCCCGCCCGAGGTGCTCCTGGACCGCGTCGGCGGTGCCGGCGGGGGCCCCGGGGCGCAGGTAGTGCACGTCGGCGCGGTAACGCTCGAGCACGCGCAAGACGGGGTGGAAGGGGTCGACGAGGGCTTCCATGGGAACTCCGGGCGCGATGGGGGCCGCGCGCGACGGGGAAAGGCGGGATCGACAGCATAGCGCCCTTGACGCGGCAAGAGAAGGGGTGAGATTGTTCCTACGCGGACACTGGTCGTCCGCGTGGGTGTAGGCGCGCGGCGCTGGGGGCTCGGCGGTCAGGGCGATGGCCGCGCGGGTAGGGGCGCTGACCGGGCCTCAGTGCGCGGGAGGCAGCGCGTCGCCCCCGCCGAACACGACGTAGGCCGCGCCCTCGTCGTGCTGCGGCGCGCCTACCGCCAGGTCGGGAGAGCCGTCGGCGTCGAGGTCGGCGCCGCCGGCGAGCGCGTGTCCAAAAACCGCCCAAAGGTAAGGCATCTCCAGGCGGTCAGCCTGGCGCTCGAGGTCGTACGTACCCGGGGCGACGGGCCCGGCGACGATGAATACCGCCCCCGCCCAGCAAGCGTGGTCAAGGGAGCCGCACTCGCGCTCGGGGGGGGCCGTGGCAGGCTCGAAATGCATGTTGGCGAGCGCGAAGTCGTCGGCCGCCTCGCCGTCGCCATTCCAGTCGCCGAGGCGAGCGGCGGTCGTCAACTTGGATTCACCCAGGCTCAGCGAGTAGAAGCGCGCCAGGTAGTCGTCGCTGACCACGCGGGTAGCGCCGCTGGAGATGGGCCCGGCGAGCACCCAGAAGCTCTCGCCATCGCTGTCCTCGCCGATCCCCACGTCGGCGTAGCCGTCGCCGTTGATGTCGCCCACCTGGCCCGCTGTAAGCTGCATCGTGCCGCTTTCGCTGCCGGTCGTATAGTCGAGCACAGCGGCCACAGAGGCGGCCTCCACCACGCCGCTCGGCTTGTCGGTGAGCAGGTAGGCTACCATGTCGCTGTCGTCCTTAGTGTTCGCGGCGGTGGTGAGCACGAAGTCGGGGGCGCCGTCGCCATCCACGTCGCCCGCGTTCACCACCGAGGCCCCTAGCGCCTCGTCGTTGAAGGCACCCTCGAGGATGAGTTCGGCCTCGTCGATGTCGTCATGCTGGATGGGGCCGAGCATCAGGTAGACGCGACCGAGCGTGTCCTGGCCGACGTGCTCGTACATCGACGTAAGCACCAAGTCGCCGAGGCCGTCGCCGTCGAAGTCGCCCGCCGCGCAGGGGCCGAGGTTGGCATTATCGTGGTGGCCGCGGAAGGTGCGGGCGACCGCAGGGACATCCACGAACCCGGAGAGCGGCGTGTCGACCACGTACACCACTCCAGCGTTCACGTGCTCGCCATTGTACGGATTCGCCACGGCCAGTTCCGGATTCCCGTCGCCATCGACGTCCGGAACGGCACACAGGAACTCCGCCTCGTCGTCGTCGGCGAGCAGCAAGCTGGCTGCAGCCTCATCTCGAGATTGGGCAGCGCGCGCCGCTCGAAGCGGACCTGAAAACACGAACGTGGCCCCGGACTGGCGCGAGTCGCCACCGTACCAATTTCCTGCGGTCCCCACCACGATATCGGCGCGCCCATCCCCCGTAAAATCCCCCGTGGCAAGAGAGTTTCCGACGTGCCCGGAACTCCACTCCTCCGAGTCCGCCTCGCCACGGAACCGCCAAGTTGGCGCGCTGCGGATGTCGGTCACCCCGAACTGACGGTCGCAGTCACCGTCCACACCGTCCAGCGGCCGGTCGAAGGCGCCGGGGCGCGCGAGGGCGTGCTCGTCGTCGCAATCGAGGTGGTTGGCCACGTGACCGGACGGTGGTTCACAGGCCCAGGTCGGCGGCTCATCGCGGCCAACGCCGTCGCCATCGCTGTCGCGGTACCAGGCTGTCTCTACGCACTCGGCGGTGTCGGCGGCGGAGTCACCGATCCCACCCGCACTGTCAGGCTCGCTGTCGCCGACGCTGTCGTCGCTGTCCCGTCCTCCCGGGCCGCCGCTCTCGCCACCGGCGTCGCCGTCCTTCCCCGACTCGCCCGTCTCCCCGGCGCACCCGGCCACCAGCCAGAGTGCGCGGAACCAGGGGCCCATTAGAACGGCCCAATCTGCTCGACGGGGAAGGCGCGGTACCAGCCGCGCATCTCGTTGTGCGCGTCGGGCCCGCCCTCGGAGGTGCAAGGGTCGGTCGCGAGCTGGATGATGAGCGGCGGCTCGGCGCTGGTCTCGCCGTCGTAGTCGTTCAGCTCCTCCACCAGCCGCTGCTCGTTGCAGAGGGCGAGCACGCTGTTGCCCGAGGTGCCGAGAACCGTGATCCCGGAGCCCTGCCCGGGGCAGGTCAGGTCGGTGCCGTCTGCCTCCTCCAGCTCCCAGCTCCGCACGATGGTGGCGGTGGTGACCGGCGGCCCCCCGCTGAGCTGCCAACGCAGCACCCGCGACGTGCCCGAGGGTCCCCCGGTGTTGTCGAACATCTGCACGAAGCCGTCGATGTCGTGGACCATGTGCTGGTCCGAGAACCCCGCCGAGCCGGTGATGCCCCCCGATATCGCCAGCGTGAGCGTGCTCCAGGTGGAGTCGTTGGCCATGCGCCACACCACCGCATTGGTGCTCGCGTTCACCCGGATCACCTGGTTCCACTCCTTGAACGACAGGTCCACGAGCACATCGGAGCCCGGCTTGTGCGCCGTGACCGAGTTCGGGTGCATCCAGTCGAGAGGCCGGGTGACGAAATACGGGTCCCAGTACCCGGCGTTGCAGGCGCTGGCCGCGCCCTCGTTCTCGCCGCCATCCACCTCGGGATCGTAGCCCCAGTCGGTCATCGCGTCGGGGCTGTCGGTGGTGGAGAGGCTCGAGTCCAGCTCGTCGAAGCCGTCGTTCACGAAGCGGTCGCCCGCGTTGCACACGCCGTCCCAGCCCGTCCCGGCAGGATCCTCGGTGCTGATGGCGCTGCTGAGCACGTAGCTCGTGCCCGTGGCCGCGAGCTTGAACGCGTCGTGATGGATGCAGGGGCCGTCGTCGCCGGCGGCGCTCGCGCACACGTCGCCGAAGTCCCGCACGTTCCGCGTGGCCCCGGTCCAGTCCCACTCGTAGAGATATCGACGGTTGAGGATGGCCATGAAACGGTCGTCGGTGGGCCCGGTGCCCTTCTGGAAACGCCAGCCCTGCAGCGACGTGCCCCCGGAGCCCGCGATCGCGGCCACGTCGAGGTACCACGAGATGAACTGCCCGTTGGCGTCGATGGCGATGATGTAGTCACGCTGCGTGGTGGCCCCGCAGTCGGAGGTGTCGATGAGCACGAAGTCGGTGGCAAACCCCCCGGAACCGTCGTAGTCGAGATCCAGGTATCCAAGGTCGGTGGGCAACGACGGCGTGCCCAGAGTGCCGCACGTGGAGTTCGTGGAGCCCACCGGCCCCACCTCCGCCCGGTACTGGTAGGTTTGACCGGGGTTGAAGTTGTAGAGCGTGAAGGTGTGCGTGGTGCTGGTGGCGAACCGGTGCACTTCGGTGAAGCGCCAGCCGCCGCCGACGGCGCAGTTGCCGGACGAGATGCGGAAGCCGACGCGCCCGTCGTGATCCGCGTCCGCGGCGTAGTCGCCCACGGTCACCGGCACGGAGTACATCATCGTGTTGGCGGGCGTGTAGGGGTTGGTGATCGTGCCCACCGAGATCGTCGGCACGGTCGCGTGGCTACGACCGGGAAAGAGCAAGATCGCCAGCCCGAGAACAAGCGCCAGCCACGTGAGCGTCAGGCGAGCACGGTTCCCACGGGGGGGTCAGCGGCATATAAGCTCCACTATTTGCACGGCGTGGTTGAAGGCATCAACCGCACCGTGCGAGTATCGCACTTCTCGCGACGGGGCGCAAGCGCGGACGCCCAGCATTTCATTCTTGACGCGGCAAGAGAAGGGGTGAGATTGTTCCTTCGCGGGCACTCCGCGACCACGCCGGTGTCTCACCCCCATGCTCATCCTCCTCTCCCTCGCCCTCGCCGACGACGTGCAAGTCGGCGGCGCCATCGATCTCGCAGGCGGGAGCGATCTCGCGGGCGATAGCGGCGTGGGCCTCGGCCTCCGCCAGGTGGAGGGCGACCTGCGCGTGGAGGGTGAGAACGTCGGGGTTGAGTTGCAGCTCGACACCGCCGCCGTGCTCACCGGCGACGGCTTGTTCATCTACTCGCTCGGCCCGGAGCGGCTGGTGGGCGAGGGCTTCGGCAAGGGCTGGCGCCTCGCCGGCGGCGTGTACCAGGCGCCCTTCCGCATGGAGTCGGTCGACCCCTGGCGCAACGCGCTGGTGACGCCCTCGCTCGTGTCGCGACGCGTGCCCGGCGCCATGCTCGGCGGCGAGCTCACCCTCGGCGGGCCCGTGGCCAGCGTGGTCCTCGTGGCCGGCGGGCAGCCCTACACGACGAACGTCTTCGACCTCGACCAGGCCGGGCCCATGCCCTTCCTCGCGGGCGCCCGCGGCGAGTTCGACGTCGAGGTGGTGGAGCTGGGTCTCGGCGCCTGGGCCGGTGGCATCAATGGCGCGCCCTTCGGCGGGCTGGAGGCCGGGGCGCGGCTCGACTTGCTCATCGTGGGCGCGGAGGCGGAGATCGTCACCGACCTGCGCGACGATCACGCCCTGTCGCTACAAGGCGAGATCTGGCCCGACGGGCTCTTCTCGCCGGTGACCCGCGTGGAGTTCGCGTCGGAGGGCTTCGGCGTGGCCGTGGGCGCCTCGTCGACCATTGCCGACATCGTGAAGCTCAAGGCGGAGGCCAGCTACCAGGCGGGGAACGCCGGGGTGTACCTGGAGGCGGCGGTGTTCTCGAAGTGGCCGGGGGACGACACGCCCCGTGCCGGGGACACGCGAGATCGTAAGCAACGCGGCGACTAGCGAGATCGAGACCTAGGCCCAATGCCGCTTTCATGAGGCGGCATTGGGCCTAGGGAGGGTCGCGAACGGAAGCAGCGGGTCCGCCTTGCCCTCCAGGCGAAACCATGGGTGTGGCGTCCGGAAACTCTGGCGGGTTTCGTCCGGAAAAGATGGCGGCTTTGGGAAGGTGACACGGTGGCGAGGTCGGGGCAAGGCGCCCGTGCCGTTGACAAGGTTGTAGGTAGGCTAACCGCCGGGCCGTCGGTCTGCGTGGTGGGTCGCGCTGTCGCGCTTCTGTGAACCCTCCACGCAGCCCGCCGCCCCTCGTAGGCCCGAGGAACGGGGGTTCAAGAGTCGACTTTCCGGACGCTTTCCGGATCGGCGCCGTCGTCGCCGAGGATTTCCGGATCGAGGTGCCTGGTGCGCCACGAACGCCCGCCGAGGACGACCTGCTCGCCGCGCTCGAGCACGCGGTCGAGGATCACGCCGGCGAGGTCGCGGTCGTGGAGCACCTGGCCCCAGTCGCGGAGCTTCTTGTTGGTGGTGAAGATCATCGGCTTTCGGGCGATGTACCGGCCGTCCACGACGCCGAAGAGGACGTTCGCGGCGTCGTCGGCGTGGTCGAGGTACCCGACCTCGTCGATCACCAGTACGTGCGGCTCCACCCAGGCGGCGGCGGCCTCCCGGAGCCGGCTGGCGCGAGAGGCCGCGACCAGGTCGTTGATCAGCTCGCTCGCGAGCACGAAGCGGGCGGTGAAGCCGTTCTGGATGGCGCGGCAGGCGATCGCGACGGCGAGGTGGGTCTTCCCGCGGCCGGGCCGCCCCGACAGGATCAAGTTCCGCCGCTCGGACACAAGCTCCGCACCGAGGTACGGGCCGAGTTGCTGCCGGCGCAGGCTGGACTGGAACACGATCTCGAAGTTCTCGACCGTCTTGGTGAAGGGGAACTGCGCCTTCCTGGCGGCCTTCTCGATGCGGGTGTCGTTGCGGTGCGCGACCTCCTCGGCGACGAGCAGCGCGAGGTCGTCGCGGTGGGTCCAGCCCTCCGCCGCGGCGCGGACGGCGTACTCGGCGTACAACCGTCGCATCGTCGGCAGGTGGAGACGCTTCAGCAGCTTGTCCAGGTCGATGTCGCCGGGGTTCATGCGGCCTCCCGGAGCGCGGCGCGGGTGTCGGCCGGGGTGTAGCGGCGGTCGGCCTCGCAGCGCGCGAACGCGCGGATCATGGGCTCGTCGCCGTGGTCGCGGAGGAGGCCGAACAGCTCCTCGCAGGGGCCCTCCCAGCGCCCGGACGGCTCGCGGTGAACGAGCTGCTGCAGGAACGCAACGGACGTCGAGGAGCAGGCGGTCCTCGCGGATCAGCACCGTCGCGGGCGCACCGAGCTTGGAGTCGGTCGCCGAGTACGACGTGCCGAGCACCTGCACCGTGCCCATCGGCGCGACCGTGGCGGTGGTCTCGATCGCCCACGAGTCCGGCGTGACCAGGAGGGGGCGCTCGTTGAGCCAGCGACGCTCCTTCTCGACGCGGATGGCGGGGATCACGCCGGTCGCGTCGCACGCGCGGCGGTGGTTGACCTCGTGGAGCCACCCGGCGAGCCGCACCTGCACGTCGGCGAGGTCCTTGAAGCTGCGCTGCCGGAAGAAGCTGTTCTTCACGAAGCCGACCAGGCGCTCGACCGTGCCCTTCTGGTTGCCCGAGCGCAGCGCGCAGAACGTCGTGATGACGTTGTACTCGGCGACGAGCTGCGCGAGGTAGCGGTGGAGCACGACCGGCTGGACCCCGATCGGCGAGACGCGCATCGACTTCGCGTTGTCGAACACCTACTCCTTGGGGGAGCCCGCGAAGACCACGAGGCAGGCGATCAGCGAGTGCACCACCGTCTCCGACCCCTGATCCGGCACGACCTCGACGTGCATCAGGCGCGAGTACTTGAGCCGACCGGCGAAGAACTGGACCCGGAGTTCGCGACCGTCCTCCAGCTCCAGCCGCACTTCGCCGAAGTCGAACTGGGCGTACTCCCCGGCCACCCCCTCAAGGCGCACCACCGGTTCCTTGCGCGGCTCGGGACGCAGGGACTTCACCAGCACCCGCCCTCTGGTTCCGCCCGCCCTCGTAGCCCCACTCCTTGGCCCGGCGGAGCACTTCCATCGAACTGAGGTGGGCGTTCTTCTCCTCCGACAGCAGAGCGCGGATCTGCTCGACGATCACCGCGTCGGCCCTCGGCGGTCGACCCCGCCGGGGGCCCGCCGGGAGTTCGCTGGCCACCACGTCGGCCCGGGTGGGCGTCGGTCCGGTGAGGATGCGCTGGACGCTACGGAGCGCGACCCCGGTCGCCTTGGCGATGTCGGCCTGGGCGCTGCCGCCCTGGGCCATGTTGTGGATGGAGAGTCCGGTCATCACGTCGTACACCGGGAGGGTCTCCGAGAACCTCCCGTGAGCTACCGGAGGCCGAAAGCGGCTGACGGGTCAGAACCCGCCGTCTTTTCCGGATGTCGACCCGCCGTCTTTTCCGGACGTCACGGCGTCGGCGCGGGAGAGGCGTTTCCGCGGCCGCTGCACCGAGAAGCCCAGCTCGTGGAGCAGGCGTGCGACGCTCTGCGGGTGGTAGGAAACGCCGAAGCGCTGCCGGGTCACCACCGCGAGCGCCTTCCCTGTCCGCATCGCGCTCGCCAGTCCAGCCTCCACCGGTCCCTTCTCCACGATCGCCGAGAGTTCTGCAGGCTCGCTCGCGTCAAGCCCTGACACCGACCGGCCGCGGGGCGCGCTGCGGAGTCCCCCCCATTCCCTTCCCGAGCGTACCAGGCCAGCCAGTTGTTGATGGTCGCACGACCCTTCCCGAGGTCTCGGGCGATGTCCACCACTCGCTCGCCCGCCATGTCGTTGAGCATCGCGCGCGAGCGCACCCACACATCCACCTTCCCGGCGTTCCGAGCATCCTCTGCGAATGCCTCCAGGGCGGTGATCGCCTCGGGCGTGCGCCGCTCCCGGGGGGATCGCCTCTCCGTTCCGGCTGCGGGCCATCGCGACATCCTCTTCCGAGGCACCAATAGCCCACGCTACCATTGACGCATCAAGGATGGCTGCGCCTAGTCGCGAGCCAGTTTAGTCCCAGGCCTTCCAGCGATCGTCGGGGGCGTAGTCGGTGAAGAAGGGGTGATCGTCCACGTGCGCTCGCTCCCGGCAGTGGGCCAGCCAGGTGCCGTACTCGGCGGGGTGCTGCCCCAGCCAGGGCTCCACGTTGTCGGCGAGGAAACGCCGCATGAGCGCCTCGCTGTCCTTGCCGTCGAAGGGCTCGCCGAAGGTGCACACTCCGGGGCCGCCGTCGGGGGTGGACACGAAGACCGGCACGAGCGCTGCGCCGGTCGACGCCACCAGGCGGTAGGGTCCCGGCGAGAGGAGCGCGGTGCGGCCGAGGTAGGGTGCCTTCACCCACTTGCCGCCGATGCGGCCGTCGAAGGCGATGCCGACGAGCTCGTTGCGGGCGAGACAGCGGTAGAGGTGACGCACGGGCGTGTCGAGCGAGATGAAATTGATGGGGAGCCGATCCTCGTTGTCTTCCCGGGCGGCCCGCGCCTCGCGACGCCACTTGTTGTTGGCGAACACCTCCGCGTGCGAGGCCGCCACCTCGGGCGGCGCCATGCCCCGCGCGGCGTACTGCGTGTAGGTGTGGCCGATGAGCCCCATGATCGCGTGCATGAACATGAAGTTCCCGGCGTGCGGGAACAGGAGCACGGCTCCTTTCTGTCGCGACAGCGCAGATTGCAGGTTGTCCAGTCCATCGAGCCGCATCCAGCCCTGCCAGTTGCCTGCGGTGAGCTTGCCGAGGAGCAGCTCTTCGAGGTGCACGCGGAAGGTGACTCGGTAGGCGTCCTGGAGCAGCGACTCCGGCGCCTCGCCGAGCCAGCGGCGGTACTCATCGGCCATCAAGGCCCGCTGGCCACGCGCCATGGCGTACTGGCCCCGCCACAATGGGTAGAGCCGCGCGAGCCTCTCGGGGCGGTCGGGGTCGAGGGCGCCGCGGAACTTCACCCAGAAGAGCCAGCGGGCCACGTCTTTCGGCGAGCCACGGAGGTCGGCAAGGCCGGTGGGCTGGTCGGCAGCGACGTTGAGCATCGCGGTCGTTTACTGCGTCGCTCCCTACTGTGCCGCCGCCTCGGTCGCCGCGCGCTGCACCTTGGTGTCCGCGTCGTGCTTGAGCGCGCCCACCTCGGGGAGGCCGGCGGTGTCGGCCGGATCGAGGCGTTGCAGGGCCTTCACCGCCTGCAGGCGCACCCGGGCGTCGGGGTCGCCGAGGAGCTTCACGATGGGTGTCCAGCTGTCTTCGATGCGCATCCAACCGGCGGCGCGGGCAGCCTCGGCGCGCACGATGGGGTCGGTGTCGGCGAGCGCGAGCAGCACCAGCCCCTCGAGAGCGCCATTCGCGTCGACCCAGGGGCAGGTCTCCGCCGCAGCGGCTCGCACGGAGGCGGTCTTGTCGGCGAAGCCGAGCTTCAAGAGGTCGACCGCGTGCTCGATGGGGGCCCGTCGGGCGGCCTCCACCATCATCGTGCGCGTCGCGACATCGGTCTCCTCGGGAAGCATGTCCGCGAGCACCTCGGGCCAGTCGCCTCCGGTGCGCGTCAACGCCTCGACGATCGCCACGCGCACGTCGACGCTCTCGCGGCCGTGAACGAGGCGCGCGAGCAAGGGCCCGGCGGCGGCCGGCGACTCGAGCCGCGGGTCCATGAAACGGAAGGCCGGGAGGCGGGTCTGGGCCGGCTCCACGGTCCATGCCACGCTCGCCACGACCTGGTCGTACTGCCAGGCGCGGACGTCCATCGCGGTGACCCGCTTCTCCCAGTCGTCGCCGGTTTCCCAGGACTTGAGCTGGCTCTCGCTCGCGTCGCGCACGAGCGCGTCGCGGAGGGCGACGTACTCGGGGTCGGGGCTGACCGCGAGGGCCATGGCAAACGCGAGGAGCATGCCCATGAGAGCGCTTGGTGTAGCCGTCTCATTGCGGCGCGCTTGTAAGCGTTGGTCACTGCAACGTCGGGCCCGAGTCGCAGGCGTCGTAATACTGGATCTCTGGGTAAAGGCCGAAGCCGTTGTAGTCCGAGCATACGTGCGCGTGGTAGCGCCCGGTGAAGTGGACGGTCCCGTCAAGATCCACGATGTCGCCCACGTGACCGTCTTGCGCGTCGAGCGTGTCGACGTCGAGGGCGCTGCCGTCGAGCTCGTCGCAACCCAGGAGCACCGTGCCATCGCACAGGATGCCGTAGACCGTCTCGTCAACGCCGAGGAAGTCGAGCGCTTCTAGCGTGCCGCGGTTCGCGCCGTGGTGGTGGTACTCGCCGGTCTGGGTCGGGTGGGCGTCCCACTGGTCGAAGGTCAGTTCTTCCTCGAAGATGTCGTCGCCCGTGAGGGCCGTCGCGTTGAAGTTGGCCACGCTGTCGGGCGCCACGCCCACCGGGCCTGGAAGGTACTCTTCCCCGCTGGTCGACATCTGGTAGTCCACCAGGTCGGCGGTGATGTCGAGCCCCTTGGCCACGGGCTCGGCCGGGACCACCACGCGCACCGTCAGCGCGGCGATCACGTTGGGGTTGGGCGTCGTCGTGCCGCCTTGATCGTCCCACTCCGCGTACATGTCGTGACCGCTGCCGTAGTAGTACGTGGCGTACGGCGGCAATGACTCCGTCGCGAGCACCACGCTCTCGCCCTCCATCGAGATGTCGGTGCAGGCGAAGTAGGTCGCGAAGAAGGCAGGGACATCGTCAGCCACGGTGGCGGTGCAGTCTTCGAGGGTGGCGGCGTCGGCGGTGCTTGCGTCGCCGGTGCAGGCAAGGAGGAAGAGGATCATGGGCGCTCCGCCTCGCTTGACCGGCCGCCCCGGCGAGGTGGGGGACAGGTCAGTTTGCGCGGCGTCGCCAACCGCCTGTCAAACCCTGTCACCCCTCGGCGGGGCTCCCGTGGTGCGATTAGCCTCAGGCCCCCATGCGCCTCGCCCTTGCCCTCATCCTTGGTTTCTCGCTCGCGTGCAGCATGTCCGCGAGCGAGGGCGACGGCGAGGGAGAAGGTAAGGACAAGGAAGATAAAGGCCCTCCGGTCGACCCGAGAACGCTGGTGGATGTGGCCGCCGTCGCCCCGGGCGTCGTGGGCGATCACGTCGTCGCGAGCGCGGCCGTGGAGTCGGAGGCCCAGGCGGCGCTGGTGCCGGAGACGACCGGCGTCGTGACCGGCATCTACGCCGAGGAGGGAGACGCCGTCCGCAAGGGACAGCTGCTCGCGGTGATCGCCTCGCCGCAGCTCGACGCGGCCTACGAGCGCGCCACCGCCGAGCTGGAACGCGCCACGGCCGACGCGCAGGCGGCGGAGCGGCTGTTCGCCCAGGGGGCCATCGCGCGCACCGAGCTGGAAACGGCGCAGCGCGCGCTCGCGGCGGCGCGGACCGCCCACCAGGAAGCGAGCCAGACGCGTGGTTTCACGCGGCTCGAGAGTCCGATCGATGGCGTGGTGGCCACGCGGGGCATCCGCTTCGGCGAGACGGCGGGCCCAACGCCGGCGTTTACCATTGTCGATCCCGGCAAGTTGCGGGTGGTGGTGTCGTTGCCCGAGCGCGACCTGGTGCGGGTGGGCGTGGGGCAGCCGGCCAGCGTCGTGAGCGCCTACGACGAGAACGTGGGCGCGACGGGACGAGTGGTGCGCGTCGCCCCGGTGGTCGACACGCAGACGGGCACCGTGCGGGTGACGGTGGCGCTCGACCCGGGACAAACCGTGCTTCGCCCTGGACAGTACGTCTCGGTGCGCATCGAGGTGGCGCGCCATGAGAACGTGCTCACTGTCCCCAGGCGCGCGGTGGTGTGGGAGGAAGGCCAGTCCTATGTCTACACGCTGCTCGAGGGCCCGCCGCCCGACGAAAAATCCGAGGAGAAGGAAGAAGAGAAGCCCGAGGAGAAGAGCGCCTGGTCCTTCAACTTCGGCGGGGAGGAAGAGGAAGAGAAGGAGCCCGAGGTGCCCGGCCCCTACCGTCGCGCCCATCGCGTGGGCGTGAAGCTCGGCTTCGAAGACGGCACCAACGCCGAGATCGTCGAGGGCGTGGCCGCAGGTGAGCAGGTGGTGACGGTGGGCAACCAGGCCCTGCGTGACGACGCGCGCGTGCGCCTGCCGAGCGACCCGGTGATGGCCAAGGCCGACCCAGAGAAGGAGCCCGAGCCCAAAGAGGGGGGGTAGCCCGTGGCCTTCTACCGGTGGGTGGTCAATCACCCCGTCGCCGTGTGGATGTGCACGGTGGCCATCGTGGTGTTTGGCTACGTGTCCCTCGTCCAGCTTCCTCTTGATTTGATGCCGGATATTTCATATCCGACCATCACGGTGCGCACCGAGTACGAGGGCGCCGCGCCGGAAGAAGTGGAAACGCAGGTGAGTCGCCCCATCGAGGAGGCGCTGTCGACCGTTGAGGGCGTCGTCTCCATCGAGTCGCGCAGCCGCGCCGGCATCTCCGACGTGGTGCTCGAGTTCGACTGGGACTCGTCGATGGGCGCCGCGATGCAAGACGTGCGCGAGCGCCTGCAGACGACGTTTCTGCCCGACGGCGTGCCGCGCCCCTTGATCCTCCGCTACGACCCGTCGCTCTCGCCGATCCTCCGCGTGGCGCTCACCGGCGAGATGGACGAGCTGGCGCTGCGTGAGGCGGCGGAGAAGGACATCAAGCGGCGGCTGGAGGCGCTCGACGGCGTCGCGGCGGTGACCGTCCGCGGCGGTCTCGAGCGCCTAGTGCTGGTCGAGGCGCGCGAGGACTGGCTCGCCGCGCGCGGGGTGACGCTCGAGCAGCTCCGATCCACCTTGCAGGCCGAGAACGTCAACGTGGCCGGCGGTCTGGTTCGCGAGGGGGAGAACGAGTACCTCATCCGCACGCTCAACGAGTTCCGCTCGGTCGACGACGTGCGCGAGCTGCGCCTGGTGCGTCCCGACGGCGCCCGGGTGCGCGTGGGCGACGTGGCCGAGGTGACGGAGGGCAGCGCCGACCGCGAGGTGGTGGCGCGGTTGGGCGGGGCGCCGGCCGTGGAGATCGAGGTGTACAAGGAGGCCGACGCCAACCTCGTGCAGGTGGCGCGGCGGGTGAAGGGGGCGCTCGAACCTCCCGCGGCCATGCCCGGGGCCGAGCCGGTCGCCAGCGTGCTCCCTGACGGGGTGAGCGCGGCGGTGCTCGACGACCAGGCCCGCTTCGTCGAAGCCGCCCTCGACAACCTCGTCGGCGACGCCTGGCTCGGCGGCCTGCTCGCCATCCTCGTCACCTTCGTCTTCCTGCGCGACTGGGTGACGACGCTCATCATCAGCACCGCCATCCCCATCTGCCTCTTCGCCACCTTCGGCGTGATGTACGTGGGCGACCTCTCGCTCAACCTGATGTCGCTCGGCGGACTCGCGCTCGGCGTGAGCATGGTGATCGACAGCGGCACCGTGGTGCTGGAGGCGGTGCAGACCCACATCGACAATGGGAAGTCGCGACTGGAGGCCGCCGTGGCCGGCACGGCCGAGGTGGCTCAGGCGGTGTTTGCCAGCGTGCTCACCGGCATCGCGGTTTTCTTCCCGATCGTCTTCGTGGAGGGCGTGGCCGGCCAGATCTTCGGCGACCTCGCGCTCACCGTGGTGTTCAGCCTCCTCGCCTCGCTCGCCGTGGCGCTCTTGTTCATCCCGATGCTCGCCGCGCGCACCATCGCGCTGCCCCTGCCCCCGGCGCGGGCCCGCGACATCGCCGACAGCTCACCGCGCTTCGCCTGGCAAACGCTCGCGCAACGCCGCCGGTTCTGGCTCTGGCCCTGGGCCATCGCCCGGTTCTTGATCCACGGCGCGCTCGCGACGGTGGCCAACCTGTTCGCGGTCTTGAGCGGGTGGGCCTTGCGCCTCGGCCTGCGCTCGCTCGCGTGGTCCTTCGGCCTGTTCAACCGCGTGACCGTCTGGCTCGCCGACCGCTTCCTCGTATTCTACGTCGCGGCGGAGGCCTTGTTCGCGCGGGTCTTGCTCGGGTCCTTGCGGCGTCCCGGGCGGGTGCTCCTCGTCGCGACAGCGATCTTCCTCTCGAGCTTCGTATTGCTCAACCGCGTGGGCGCCGAGCTCATCCCCGACGTGCACCAGGGGCGCTTCACCGTGGAGGTGGCGTTGCCGGTGGGCACGCCGCTCGAGCGCACTGATGGCCTCGTGCACCAGCTCGAGGCCGAGGTGCGCGGCATCAGCGGCATCGAGACCGTCTACGCGGTGGTGGGCACCGAGCGCCGGGCCGACAGCAAGGCCGACGAGGGCGAGAACACCGCGCGCTTGCTGGTGGAGCTCTCGCCCGGCGGCGATCTCGAGCTGCGCGAGGCCGTCACCATCGACGCGATCCGCCAGGTGCTCGACGGCTTCCCAGGATTCACCGCCCGCTTCGCCCGCCCGGCGCTCTTTTCCTTCCACACCCCGGTGGAGCTGGTGCTCTTCGGGCAAGACCTCCGCACCCTGCGCGAGGCGGCCGACCGCAGCGCCCTGGCGATGCGGGAGTTGCCCGCCCTGGCCGAGGTCCGCTCCTCGCTGGGCGCCGGCTACCCCGAGGTGCGGGTCGTCTACGACCGCGACCGGCTCGCGGCGCTCGGCATCGGCGTGGGCGACGTGGCGCGGGCGGTGCGCGCCAAGGTGCAGGGTGAGCGCCCCACGCGCATCGCCGAGGGTGAGCGGCGGGTGGATCTCCTTGTCCGTCTCGGCGAGGCCGACCGCGACTCGCTCGCCGCGCTGGCCGCGATCAACGTCAACCCCCGGATCGTGCCCCCGGTGCGGCTCGACGCGGTGGCCACGCTGAGCGAGGACGAGGGCCCCTCCGAGGTGCGCCGCATCGACCAGCGCCGCGCGGTGGTGCTCTCGGCCGACATCCGGGGCCTCGATCTCGCCGGTGCCAGCGAGGCTGCCGCCGCTGCGGTCATCGGCACCGCCTTGCCGAAGGGCGTGGAGCTCGAAGTGGCGGGGCAGAACCGGGAGCTGGAAACCTCGCTCGGCTCCTTGAAGCTCGCGCTCGCGCTCGCGATCTTCCTTGTCTACGTGATCATGGCGAGCACGTTCGAGTCGCTACGCGACCCGCTGGTCATCCTGTTCTCCGTCCCCCTGTCGCTGGTGGGCGTGGCGCTCGGCCTCTGGCTCACCGGCAACGCGGTGTCCGTGGTCGTGTTCATCGGGCTCATCGTGCTCGCCGGCGTGGTGGTGGCCAACGCCATCGTGCTCGTCGACGCGATCTCGCGCTTGCGCCAGGAGGGCCTCGGGCTCGACGAGGCGATCAGCAAGGCGGCCGCTACCCGCTTGCGCCCCATCCTCATCACCGCGCTCAACTCGGTGCTCGGCCTCGCTCCGCTGGCGCTCGGCCTCGGCGAGGGGCAGGAGATGCAGCGGCCGATGGCCATCACCATCATCTTCGGGCTCGCGAGCAGCACCTTCCTCACGCTGGTGGTGGTGCCCGTGGTGTACCGGATCGCGGCGCGGCTGACCGAGCGCGCGCCGGAGACGACGCCGTGAAGCTGACCGACCTCGTCCCCCGCTTCTCGGTGGGACGGCCGGTCACCGTCGTGACGCTCTTTTGCGTGGTGATGGTCGTGGGCATCATCGCCACGCTGCGCATTCCCGTGCAGATGATGCCCGGGGGCTGGTCGCCGCCGCACCTGTGGCTGTGGATCCCCTACGACGACAGCACGCCGCTCGAAACCGAGGCGCGCATCGTCAAGCCCCTGGAGGAGCAGCTCTCCACCGTGGCCGGCATCAAGCACATCGAGTCGGAGTCGAAGAACGACAACGCCGAGCTCTCCATCGAGTTCTCGGCCGACACCGACATGGACGAGGCCTACAACGCCGTGGGCGATCGCATCGAGCGGGCCATGCCCGACTTGCCCGACGACGTGGAGCGGGTGTGGGTGTGGCGCTTCGATCCTACCGACGAGCCGGTGATCTGGGCAGGCATCCAGTCGCCGCTGGAAGTGGGCCCGGAAGACCAGTTCTTCAACAGCGAGCGCATCATCAAGCCCCGGCTCGAGCGCCTCGAGGGCGTGGCCCGGGTCGACGTGTGGGGCGTGCCCGAGCCGGTGGTGTGGATCGACTTCGACCGCGAGCGCCTGATGAGCCACCAGGTGGATCTCGTCGACGTGCTCGGCCGCCTCCAGGGCGACAACATCCAGGTGGGGACGGGCCGCGTGGAAGACCGGGGCGAGGTTCGCTATGTGCGCGCGCTCGCCCGCTTTGCGACGCTCGACGAGCTGCGGGCGTGGCCCGTCGGCAACGGGCTGGTTCTCGAGGACATCGCCGAGATCCGCTATGCCCCGGCGGCCTCGACCGACATCAACCGCATCGAGGGACAGGAAGCGGCCGCCCTCGGCATCAACAAGGAGTCGGGCGCGAACACCGTGCAGGTGTGCAACGACATCCGCGCAGCGATGAAGGAGCTGGAGGCCGACCCGCGACTCAAGGGGTACAAGTTCCACAGTTTCTTCGACCAGGGCGTCCTCATCGAAGACAGCATGGGCGCCTTGCAGCAGAGCGCGCTGGAGGGCGGCATCCTCGCGGTGCTGGTGCTCATCCTCTTCTTGCGCGAGTGGCGCATCACCGCGCTCATCGCGGCGACGATCCCCGCCTCGCTGCTCCTCACGCTGACGGTGATGTACTTCCGGGGCGACTCGCTCAACCTGCTCTCGATGCTTGGGCTCATGATCGCGGTGGGCATGGTGGTCGACAACGCCGTGGTCGTGGTGGAGGCCATCTACCGGCGACGACAGCTCGGGGAATTGCCGGTTCCCGCCGCGATTCACGGCACGAGCGAAGTGCTCCTCCCCATCGTGCTCTCCACGCTCACGTCGATCGTCGTCTTCTTGCCGGTGATCCTGATGAGCGCGGATGCCGACTTCAGCTTCTTCATGTCGGCGCTCGGCCTGCCGGTGGTGTTCATCCAGGTGGGGTCGCTCCTGATCACGCTGCTGTTCACGCCCTTGTCGACGGTGTGGCTCGGCACGGCGGAGGTGAAGGGCGACGCGCGCTGGATGACCCGGATGTCGGACTGGACGGTGCGCCTCCTCGGCGGGATGTTGCGACGGCCGGTCGACACCTTCGTGGGCATGCTCGCGGTGGTGGTGCTCACGCTGGTGCTCCCGGCGCGCGCGGTGGGCTGCTCCGATGAGTCGGAGGGCAATCTCGACGACTTCACCGTTCGTTTCGAGATCCCGCGCAACTTCACGTACTACGAGCGCCTCCACACCGTGGAAGCCTTCGAGAAGATGGTGGATGAGAACCGGGACAACTGGGCGGTGCGCACCTACCGGAGTCGCCTCGGCGGCACGAGCACCGGCGGGCGCATGTTCGTGTACCTGGAGGAGCACCCCGAGGGCATGACCCGGCAGGAGATCCTCGACGATGTGAAAGGGAAGCTCCCTGATTTGCCCGGCGTGAAGGCGACGATCGGCTGGGGCGAGGGCGAGTCGGGGCGCGGGAACCGCATCGGGGTGACGCTCCAGGGCGAAGACAGCGAGCAGCTCACCGCCCTGTCCCAAGAGGCCTTGCGACGGCTCCGGTCGCTCGAGGGCGTGCTGTCGGCCTACAGCGACACCGAGGAAGAGGGCAACGAGGAGATCCGCCTGCGCGTCGATCGCGAGGCGGCGGCTCGCTACAACGTGTCCGCCTCGATGATCGGGCGCGTGGTTTCATTCGCGATGCGTGGGGTGCCGCTCACGCCCTGGGTGCTCGGCGAGCGCGAGGTGCGGATGTTCGCGCGCTTCGGGCAGGACGATCGGGAAGACGTGGAGCGCCTGCTCGACTTCCAGGTGGGTTCGCCCACGGCGGGCGCGGTGAAGCTCCGCGCGCTGGTGGATCCCGAGCCCGGTTCCGGCTGGGGACGCATCGACCGTCGCGACCGGAAGACTTCCCTCGGGCTCACCCTCGATCTCGCTGATGGTGTCGACAAGATGGGCATGCACGAGCGAGCCATGGGCGCCCTGCGCGAGATCGACTGGCCGCTCGGCTACGGCCCCACCGAGGGCGACTTCTTCGAGGAGCAGCAGGAGAGCGACACCGCGCGCAACCTCGCGCTGCTCTTGAGCTTGACCTTCGTGTTTCTCATCATGGGCGTGCTTTTTGAGAGTTTCCTCTTGCCCATCACCGTGATCACCA
The DNA here is from genome assembly GCA_005778355.1 of Pseudomonadota bacterium. Taxonomy (GTDB): domain Bacteria; phylum Myxococcota_A; class UBA796; order UBA796; family SXON01; genus SXON01. Next base: position 21,835 of record SXON01000013.1, read on the forward strand.
CCGTCCCGATGGCGGTCTTCGGCGTGTACTGGGGACTCTGGCTCACCGACACGCCGTTCGACTCGATGGGCGGCGTCGGCATGGTCATCCTCATCGGCATCGTGGTGAACAACGGCATTGTGCTTATCGACCGGATCACCGAGCTTCGCGGAGAGGGCTGGGCTCGCGACGAGGCCCTGCAAGAGGCCGTGCGCCAGCGCCTCCGCCCGATCCTCATGACCGCGCTCACCGCCATCGTGGGGGTGATTCCGATGGCCACGGGCGACGACACCTTCGTGGGCATCCCCTACGCCCCCCTCGGGCGCGTGGTCGGCTTCGGCATGGCCACCGCCACGGTGCTCACCCTCTTCTTCGTGCCTTACCTCTACGCTTTCCTCGACGACCTGCGCGCCAGCAGCGCCCGTTGGCTGGCCTTCGGCTGGCCGCGTCGTGGCCCGGAGACGAAATGATCCTCGGCCTTGCTCTCGCCCACGCCACCGAGACCTCTCTCAGCTTCGACGAGGCGCTCACCCGCGCCGGGGCCGAGGCGCCGTCGGTGCTCTCGGCCCGTGCCGACGTGCAGGGCGCGGAGGGCTCGCTGCTCGCGGCTCGGGCGAGCTTCGAGCCGAGCTTGTCGCTCACCGGCTCCTACTTCAGCTCGGCCGGCGAGGGGCAGTTCCAGTTTGGCGAGTACACGAGCGAGACGACGGGGATCTCGACCGACGCGGCGCTCTCCGTGCCGATGGCCACGGGCACGGCGCTCGGCCTCGGTTTCACCGCCAACCAGTCCGACACGCAGTTCAAGATCTCCGAGCTCGACCAGGAGTTCGGCGACCCCGCGTGGGACAGCAAGCTCGCCTTCACGCTGTCCCAAGCGCTCTTGCAGGGCCACCGCCTCGCCTACAACCTGCAGGGGGTGCGGAGCGCCGGCGCGGCCCTGGCCGGGGCGGAGTGGACGGCGGTGGCGGCCCGGCAGCGGGCGGTGGGCGACGCGGCGACCGCCTACTGGACCCTGCACTACCAGCGTGCCCTGGTCGACATCGCCGAGCAGTCGCGAGAGGCCACCGCCGAGCAGGCCCGCGTGGTGACGGCGCTGGTCGAGGCCGGGAAGCTCGCGCCCGTGGAGCGCACGCGGACGGAGGCCGCGCTCGCGCAGGTAGAACGCGCGAAGATCGACGCCGAGGCTGCCGCGATGGCCGCGGAAGACAGCCTCGCCGCCCTGGTGGGGCTCCCGCTCTCGGAGCACATCGTGCTGGCCACCGCGCCGCCGGTGCCACCGAACATTCCTGCCGATGAAGACGCGGTGGCCGCCGCTGTGCTCGACACCAACCCGGAGATCCGCGCCGCGAAGGTGGCACTCGACACGCGGGAGCTGGCGGTCCGAAACGCGCGCCACGCCTTGCTCCCCGAGCTCTCCGCCACCGCTGGCCTCGCGTTGCGGGGCTACGAGGAGAGCTTCTCCGCCTCTGTCGACGAGCTGGCCGCTGGGGACTTGCCCGAGTGGAGCCTCGGCGGCTCGCTGTCGCTGCCGCTGCTCAACCGTGCCGACCGCGGCGCGCTGGGCCAGGCCGAGGGTTCGCTCGCTCGCGCCGAGGCCGACCTCGCCGCGCTCCGATCCGCCACCGAGCAGGCGGCCCGTGCGGCGGTGCGGACCGTACGCTCCGCGCGTCGCAATGTAGAACTCGCCGACTTGAACCTTCGTCTCGCGGAGGAGACCCTCGCCGCCGAGCGCGCGCGGCTCGCCGAGGGACGCTCGCTCAACAAGGACCTCATCACCGCCCAGAAGGACCTCGACCAGGCCCGTGCCGACGCCGAGAAGGCGCGCATCGACTGGGTGCTGGCGGTGATCGAGATCGAGCGACTGAAGGGGGCGCTGTAGGCGCCTACCAGTAGGCGGGGTCGTCCCAGGGGATCTCCCAGCCGAGGAGGAGGCCGACGTCGCCGAGGGGTTCGGCATCACCCCGGCTGAAGAGCACGTCTTCCAGCCCGTCACCGCTGACGTCGCTACCCCCGTCGATCACGTCCCACGCCCGGTCGTTCGGGTTCCAGGTCGACGAGTTCGCGACGTGGAGCCGCTGCGAGGGGTCCTCCGCGAAGCCAGGGAACCCCGTGCGACCGCGGACAATCCACATGAGATCGTGGCCCTGGAATACGATCTCGCGAGCGCCGTCGCCGTCGAGGTCGGCGGCCCGGGCGAGCGACAGGAGCTCGGCCTCGGGGATGACATAGGAGCCGTTGGCGTCGTCCGGGTGGTAGTCGCCCGGCGGGCGTTGCCCCCCGGCGACGAAGAAGAGCTCGCCGACCGGGTCGCCGTAGCGGGTGCTCTCGCCGGCGGCGAGGAGCCAGTCGTCGAGGCCGTCGCCGTCGATGTCGCCGGGCCGGGTGGGGGCGACCTCGAGGTAGCGGACGTGGTTGTCGCCCTCGTCCCACCACGTCTCGGTCATCACGTCCTCGAGGCGGGCGCCGTCGGCGCTGGCGAGGTCGGCCGCGGGGATGACAGTCGGGCCGTTGCAGAGCAGCAAGTCCTCGAGGCCGTCGCCGTCGAGGTCGCCCGGCGACGCCAGCCGCCCGCTGCCGATGCCATCGGCCATCTCCAGCCCCAGCACCTGGATCTTCGGCCAGGTCTCCCCCAGGGGCGCGCGACCGCCCATGCCGACGATGTAGATGCCGGCGCCCGTCTGCGACTCGGTGTCGCTGCCGGTGCCGGACACGCCCCAGGCGATCTCGGCGTCGCCGTCGCCATCCATGTCGCCCGTGGCGGTGACGCCGCTCAGGCCGAAACCAACCTCGGGCCAGCCGCTGTTGGCGTAGTCGCTGCCTGGCTCGTGGTAGGCCTGCGGAACGGGGTCCGCGCTGAAGGGGCCGGGCACGGGGAACACCCACATCGAGGAGGCGAAGGCCACGTCGTTGATGCCGTCGCCGTCGATGTCGCCGCCCCGGAAGGGGACGGACCCGGCGTAGGCGTCGCCGTAGTAGTCGTACCAGAGCTGGAACCACCTGCCCCGGTCGGGCTGGCGGCGGTCGAGCGTGGTGACGTCGAGCAGGCCGTAGCCGGCCACCCAGCCCTCGCAGCCGCCCTTGCAGGCCACCAGCACCTCGGCGGCGCCGTCGCCGGTCACGTCGGGCGTGAGGCGTCCCCAGCTCGTGCACCAGGAAGTGTCGCCCTCGGGGCACATGGCCACCACCACGCTCATCAGCGCGTTGCCGTCCTGCGCCGCCCCGCAGACACCGGGCGCGAGGGCCTCGCCGTCGCAGTCGTGGTCGACGGGGTCGCACAGCTCGGTGGCGCCGGGGTGGATCGACTCGTCGCCGTCGTGGCAGTCGTCGCCACCGCAGGTGCTGGCCACGAAGCCGTCGGCGTCGGCGTCGCAGGGGTCGGCGGTGTCGCCGGTGTCGCCACTGTCGCCCGTTTCGCCGCTGTCGGCGGGTGTCCCGCTGTCCGTGTCGTGGCTGTCGCCAGGCGTGCTCTCTCCGGCGACGTCCGCGACGCCGGTGCACCCGAGCAGGGCGAGGGCGATCACCAGTATTGCGGGTCGTCCCAGGGGATCTCCCAGCCGAGGAGGAGGCCGACGTCCGCCTCGAGCGTGGACTCGAAGCTGTCGAAGAGCACATCCTCGCTGCCGTCGCCATCGACGTCCATTCCACCTTCGTACAGGTACCAGTAGGCCGAAGATCCGTAGGCGAAGTCGACGAGGATGCGCTCGGCCGGCTCAGTTGCCATGGCGGGGAAACCAGAGCCGCCCCGGACGACCGTCAACAGGGCTCGCGTCTGGGCGAGCACTTCTCGTGCACCGTCGCCGTCGAGATCTGCGGCCACTGCGGCGTTGAGGTGGTCCTCCGCGGTAAACACGTACGAGCCGTTGGCGTCGTCCGGTTGGTAGTCGCCCGTCGGGCGTTGCCCCCCGGCGACGAAGAAGAGCTCGCCCACCGGGTCGCCGTAGCGGGTGCTCTCGCCGGCCACGAGGAGCCAGTCGTCGAGGCCGTCGCCGTCGATGTCGCCGGGCCGGGTGGGGGCGACCTCGAGGTAGCGGACGTGGTTGTCGCCCTCGTCCCACCACGTCTCGGTCACGACCTCGTCGAGGGTGGCGCCGTCGGCATCATGCAGGTTCGCCGCGGGCATCACGGCGTTGCCGGTGTAGGTGATCAGGTCGTCGAGGCCGTCGCCGTCGAGGTCGCCGGGCGAGGTGAGCCAGGCGCTGCCGAGCCCCTCCTGCATGTCCCATCCGAGCACCTGGATCTTCGGCCAGGTCTCCCCCAGGGGCGCGCGCCCGCCCATGCCGACGATGTAGATGCCGGCGCCGGTCTGCGACTCGGCGTCGCTCGCGTCGCCCCCGACGCCCCAGGCAATCTCGCTATCGCCGTCGCCGTCCATGTCGCCGGTGGCGGTGACGGCGCTCAGGCCGTAGCCAACCTCGGGCCAGCCGCTGTTGGCGTAGTCGCTCCCGGGCTCGTGGTAGGCCTGGGGAACGGGGTCCGCGCTGAAGGGGCCGAGCTCGGGGAACACCCACATCGAGGAGGCGAAGGCCACGTCGTTGGTCCCGTCGCCGTCGATGTCGCCGCCCCGGAAGGGGATGGACCCCGCGTAGGCGTCGCCGTAGTAGTCGTACCAGAGCTGGAACCACCTGCCCCGGTCGGGCTGGCGGCGGTCGAGGGTCGTGACGTCGAGCAGGCCGTAGCCGGCCACCCAGCCCTCGCAGCCGCCCTTGCAGGCCACGAGCACCTCGGCGGCGCCGTCGCCGGTCACGTCGGGCGTGAGGCGCCCCCAGCTCGTGCACCACGACGTGTCGCCCTCGGGGCACATCGCCACGACCACGCTCATCAGCGCGTTGCCGTCCTGCGCCGCCCCGCAGACACCGGGCGCGAGGGCCTCGCCGTCGCAATCGTGGTCCACCGGGTCGCACAGCTCAGTGGCGCCGGGGTGGATCGACTCGTCGCCGTCGTGGCAGTCGTCGCCTCCGCAGGTGCTGGCCACGAAGCCGTCGGCGTCGGCGTCGCAGGGGTCGGCGGTGTCGCCGGTGTCGCCGGTGTCGCCGGTGTCGCCACTATCGAACGGGTCTCCCGTCTCGCCGCTGTCGGCGGGTGTCCCGCTGTCCGTGTCGTGGCTGTCGCCAGGCGTGCTCTCCTTCGCGACGTCGGCCACGCCGGTGCACCCGAGGAGGACGAGGGGGATCACCAGCTCACCGTGCCCTCGAACACGCCGCCCCCCGCCGTCGCCACCCAGATGTCGTCGACGGCCGGCCCGCCCCAGGGATCCTCGCCGGCCCAGTCGAGGTCGGTGGTGCGCTTGTGCAGGATGCTGTCTTCCTCGATGGGCACCCGGTCCCAGGTGGCCCCCGAGGCGGCAGGGCGGCGCTGGAGGATCGTGAGCGTGGGGGTCGTGCAGGTGGTGTAGCCCACGCCGATGACGTAGCAGGCGGTGTCCGGGTCGCCGCCGTTGATGTAGCCCCCGTAGAACCAGGTGTCGGCCACGTGCGGGTGTGGCATCACGTCGGTGACCGTGATCCGCGCGGCGTCGGCGCTCACGATCTGCTGGTGCGGGTAGGTCATCGCGACCGGGTCGTAGGTGCCGGCGAGATCGACGGCACAGATGCCACCGGCCATGTATGCCCCGCCCGTGGTGCCGTAACGGCCGTACACCATCACCTGCCACTCGGCCGTGGCCACCGTCACCCCCCCGGTGCGATAGGGCGCGAGGGCGCACACCGCGTCGTCGAGGTCGATGTAGCGCCAGGTGGCGGCCGCCTCGTTGCCCGCGTCCCACTCCACCTCGCGCACCCCACAGGGCTCGCCCTCCTCCGGCACGTAGCCCAGGAATGGCTGGTCGGCGGCGTAGCTCGCCTCGCGGGGGCTGGGACCGGCGAGCACCACGTGGAAATGATCGCCCTGGCTGTCGGGCAGGAGCGCGATCTCCACGGCGCCGTCGAAGAACTCCCACTCCTCGCAGGTGTAGCCGCTGGCGTCGGTGAAGTCCGTCCAGTTGCCCACCTTCGTGTAGCTGGTGTCCGGCGCGGCGGGGTCGTAGGTGGCCACGAAGAGCCCCGCCAGGTCGAGGTCCACAACGTCGAACTCGCCGTTGCCGCCGGGCGCGGGCCACTCGTCCACGGCGGTGGCGGTCACCAGGGCGCGGAACACGATGTCGTTGCCGCTGAGCGCCGGTTCCACCACCGCGATGTCGCGCGGGACCCCCATGGTTTCGAACAGGCCCAATGCTGCGAGGGGGTCGCACGCCGACCAGGGCGTCACCCAGGTGGGCTCGCCGAGGTGCCAGTCCTCGCAGAAGAGCTCGTCCCCGAGCGCGCTCAGGGTGTAGCCGTCGCGGTCGTTCAGCTCCGCGCCGTCGTGGCAGAACGTCGCTCCCTCGTCGAGCGACCAGTGCAGCCCACGGCTGGGAGAACGGCTGAGGTAGGTGCCGGCCACGTTCGCGCTCTCGATCGACTCCGTGCTGCGCGTGCCCTGGACGATCACCGACATCTCAAGCCCTTCGATGCTCCCCTCGCCCACGTCGATGGCGCTGCCGAGAGCGCCCCAGCCGTCCCAGTGGCAGTCCACCTCGGCACGCTCGTGGTAGCCTGCGGGGTCGTCGGTAAACAGTCGCGCGCCGCCCAGGTCGTAGAGCGCGGCGTGCACGGTGCCCTCGGTGGCAGAGTTGCCGCAGCCGTGACACACCGCGATGTCGTTGACCACGGTGGTCTCGAAGGTGGCGTTGCCGTCGAAGGCGCCGTACCAGCTCACGTCGTCGAGATCGACGGCGTCGATGTTGTCCCAGCTCGACCAGCCGGGCCAGAGGGGCGGGGTGGGCCAGAAGGTCACCTCCGGCGGCACCACCCACATCGACCGCCCGTCGTTCACCAGCATCGACTCCATCTTGCCGTAGCCGAAGTCGAGCTCCACGAAGGTGCCATCGAGCGCGTAGGAGGGAGCGAACACCTCCCGGACGGGCTGGTCGTCGATCCAGTGCCCTGCCGCATCGACCATCGCGCGGCGCTCGATGTTGTTGCAGGTGCCGTCGGCGCAGTCGTAGTCGGTGCCGCTCTGCTCGCCCTGGAAGGGTTCCCAGTACAGGTCATCTTCCGCGGCCCACGTGGGGAACTCGCCCGAGACGGAAACCTGAGGATCGGCGTGGTAAACACGCGGGCAGCCGTAGTTGGCCTGTCCACTGGGCACGTGGTAGAAAGCAAATAAGCCCTCGCCTGCGGCGGAGACGGCGACCCCCGCGAGCTGGCTCGGCGAGGTTGTCCAGGAGGCGGGGGTCAGGTTGCCGGCGTGGTCCGTGTTGCACTGGTCGCTGAAGAGCGCGCCCGTGCTGGCGAGCCAGTCGGGCTCGGCGAGGGCGTCGCCATCGCTGTCCCACGGGTGCGGATTGCCGCCGCCGTCGAACGCCACCACGTGCACGGTCCCATCGGCGCTGTCATCCGCCGCGTGGACCGGCTGGCCGCTGCTATCGACGCCCGCGTAGTACCAGCGCCACCCCCCGTCCACCACGTAGGCGCGGTCGCCGTCGGGCATGCCGGGGTCGCTGTACGTCGCGATGTCACGGACGTCCCAGCCCTCGGTGCCGGCGATGGGCGCGCAGGTCAGCGGCGGCATGCTGCACGCGCTCGCGGGCGCCACCATCGGGCAGCGGTACAGGGCTGCGCCCCCGGAAACCGCCATCGTGGGGTCGATCGCCTCGCGGTAACCGACCAGCAGCTGGCGCCAGGGCACGCCAAAGACCTCGATGGTGAGCTCGGCCAGCGCCGTGGGGATGTAGCGCGCTCGGTTGGCAACATCGGTGGCCTGCGGGAGGCCAGAGTAGGGCTCGCAGAGTTGGCCGTTGGAGTCGAGCACGTAGACGCCATGCCGGTCGCCAGCGATGGTGAAGCCGCTTGCGAGTTGGCTGGCGATGTAGAGATTGTCCTGGTCGGCGTGGAGCAGATGCCCCGCCGCCATCGATCGAGTGCCCGACGGGGTCGTGTACTGGGCGCCCCCGACGTCACGACTCACGACTTCCCAGTCGAGACCATCGTCCTCGGTGCGCAACAGGGCGCCGCCAGACGTGTCGCCGGTGAGGATGTACACGGGGTCGAGCGGAACGTGGGGCATCGGATTGCCGGGATCGACCGGGGGCACGGGTTGGTGCGCGATGCCCCAGATGGCGAGGTCGGTCTCGTTGACGAGGTCGTCGAAACGGCCGTTGCGGGTTTCCCAGGTGAAGCCGTCGTATGACACGGCGAAGCCGCCGGTGTCAGCCCCGGCGTAGAGCGTCTCGCTGGTGGTGTTCACGTCGATAGTGACCGTCGCGAGCGTGCCCCCGCCCGGAAACTGGGCGTCGCTGTAGGTGAGCTCGATGTCTTGCGCGGGCGCCCAGGCGTAGTCGCTGTTGCCGAGGGTGAGCCAGTCCACGCGGGTGGTGCTGGCGCCCATGCACGCGATGGACAACCAGGGGACCGGGAGCAGTGGATCGAGACCGAGCGGTATGTCATTCAGGCCATCCACCAGCGGCGCGCTCGCCGGGGTGCCCATGTCCTGCTGCCATTGCAACTCGCAGTAGTTCCCCGAGAGCTCGACATCGACGTGGGCGTGGGCTTGCCCGACCCCCCAGGCAATCGGCGTCGCGTAGTCCGCCACGGCCAGGCCGCCGGAGGCGTCGAGCACGAGGGCGTCACCGTCGAAGCTCGCCCCGGCGTACGCGGTCCACTCCGGCGCGTCGGCGGAAGAGAAGGCCGACACCAGGGCGCGTCGAGCGGTGATGCGGCCGTCGCAATCCTCGTCGGTGTCGTTGCCCGGTACCTCGGCGGCGTAGGGGTCACACGCCCACGAACGGGCGGGCCCGGTCAAGCCGAGAAGGAGGGCTGCGACAATTTGTCGCGGGGGGGGGTGCGCATCCGACGGCCTCAGGGGGTGGCGATGGGACGATACTCGCCGCTGGTGTCGGGAGTCAACCTTGCCGCGTCAGGAGGCGGCACGGCGTCGCGCCGTGGAGGGGTCGCGAGGATTCCGTCGATACTTCGTCGCGACGCGAACGTCCCACGCGCCTGTATCGACCGCCCAGCCGTGTCTGTATGGTGGCCACGAATCCGACGACGCGATGCTAGGTGGCCACCGGGTCGGCGGGTAACCATTCATCGCGGGCCATCAGTTCGAGGAGGGCGTGGCTGTCGGCCGGCTCGCCGAGGTGATGTTGGCCACGAGTGGGAAGTCGGTCACGGGAACATCCCCGGTGGCAGGCGTCGTATCATTCGCCAGGCGGGCGTCATGTCCCAGTACACCTTCCAGTGGCGCACGGTCAGCGCCACGCGGCGCGCGCGGTCGCGGTCCACCAGCAAGACGCCGTCGCGGATCACTCGGAACGCGAGGTCGGCAGGGATCCGCTCGAAGTCGACCAGATGCACGTCACGGTGCAGCGCGAGGCAGAGCCGGGTCTCCATGTCGGCGCGGGCCTCCCAGCTCGGGTCGTCCAACACCACCGCCAGGTCCACGTCGCTGTCGGCGTGCGACGTCCCCCGGGCCTCGCTCCCGTCCAGGAGCGCGGTCACCACGCCGGGCTCGTGCTCCAGTGCGGCGCGCAGCTCGTCGGCGAGGGCCATGCGCCATCGTAGTCGCAGAGCCCGCTGCGGGACAGCCCTCCGACCGATCCACTCGCTCGCGCCAGGGGTATAGAGCCTGCCGATGTTGCTGCTCCTCTTCGCTTGCGACCCCGCGACCGATACCGCCGACTCGGCGGATGTCGATCCCACCGTCGAGATCCTTTCGCCCACGGGTGATGAGCCTGTCGCCCCGGGTGCCGTGGACTTCTCCGTCGTCGTCGAGAACTTCACGCTCGTCGATCCGAAACACTCGGACGAGGGCGAGACGGCCACCGGCTACATCAGCGTGTCGCTCGACGGCACCGAGGTGGACAAGGTGGCGCTCACCCAGTTCAGCGTCCAGCTTCTAGCGGGGGAGCGCGAGGTGGCCGTCGAGTTGATGTACGACGACGGCGACGCGCTCGACGAGCCCGCCTCCGACAGCGTGAGCCTCACCGTCGAATGATCTTCCTCCTGGCCTGCACTGGCGACAGCACGCCCGACTCGGGCGGATCACCGACGATTCGGCTCGTCTCGCCAACCGAGGGGGCCGTCGCCTGTGGTGAACCGCTCGCGGTCGTCGTGCAGGTCGAAAACTTCGGGCTCGTCGAGCCGGTCGACTCAGGGGAAGAGGCCGAGCCCGGCACCGGTCACATCGACGTGATGCTCAACGGGCAAGACGCGGCGATGGCGTGGGAAGAGCAGATCGACGTGTACGGCGTCGTCGATGGGGCCTGGCAGCTGAAGGTGGAGCTCTCCTACGCCGACCACACGCCGGTAGAGCCCTACGCGGGGCAGTTCGTCTACATCACCGTCGACAACGAGGTCTGCGAATGATGCTCGTCCTCATGGCTTGCGACGCGTCGCCGATCGACACCGGCGACAGCGCCGTCGTCGAAGACACCGAGATCACCGACTACGTCGTGACCACCTGGACCGATCCCGACCCGCTCGTCGCGGGGAGCACGGGCGAGCTCTACGTGCAGGTGACCGACCAGGACGGCCGTCCCATCGAGGACCTGCAACAGAACCACGAGCGCCTGGTGCACAACGTGCTCATCAGCGCGGACTGGTCCTTCTACGCGCACGTGCACCACGAGGACTACTACGAGGTGACGGTCGACGACCTGAAGTCCGGCACCCTGCACGCCCCGGTGACGCCGCCACTGGCTGGGCGCTACCTCGTGGCGCTGAACTTCGCGCACGACAACCAGTGGCTCAGCCACGAGGCCGAGTTCGAGGCCACCGGCGAGCCTCCCATGGCCGCGTCGCCCGACACCACCCCGGTGTCAGAATCGAGCGACGAGGGCGTCACCGGCACGCTCTCGTGGGCGTCCACCCCGATGGCCGGCTACTCGTCCACCTGGACCGTCACCCTGCGCGACGCCGAGGGCAACGACGTGACCGACATCGAGCAGTACCTCGGTGCCGACGCGCACGCGGCCCTGGTCAACACCACGCTGGACTGGGTGAGTCACACGCACGCCTACGTGCCGGGCATGGAAACGATGTCGCCGTCGATGGACATGCCGCATCTCTACCCGGGGCCTTTCGTCGATTTTCGCTACGTTTTCCCGACGGGGGGCGCCTACAAGATGTGGGTGCAGTTCACGCGATCGAGCACGCCGGGCCTTGTGTACACCCTGCCGTTTGTCTTTTCTGTGGAGGGCTAGTCGATGGAGAAACCCAGTGCGTCCACTGTCGCGTGGTACGACCGTTCGATCCCTGCCGACGCGCGCGCCGTGAAAGGCCAGATGTTTGGTCACCCCTGCGCCTTCGTCAACGGAAACATGTTCTTCGGCACCTTCGCGCAGACGCTGATCGTGCGTCTCGGGGAGGCCCGTTCCGCGGCCGTGGCCAGCGGCGACTTGCGGTTGTTCGAGCCGATGCCCGGGAAGCCTTGGAAGGAGTACGTCCAGGTGCCGGCGGGGTCGCTTGACGACGCGGCTCTCGCGACGCTCGCGCGCGAGGCGCTGGAGTTCACGGCGGGGCTGCCGGCCAAGGCGAAGAAGAAGAAGTAGGCGGGGTCGACGGGGTCCGCAGATCGGTCTCGGTCTCGGGTGTCGGTCTCGGGTCTCGGCCCCGGTGTGGCTGTCGCTGTCGCTGTCGCTGTCGGTGTCGGTGTCGGTGTCGCCCCGACAGCTCACCGGCCCAAAGTGCCGAACCTCGGTCGAGGTTTGCCACTTCGGGCCGCCCCGACCACCGAAAAGTGACGCTTTCGGGGCCCGGAGTGACGATCCTGTGGCTCGGAGAGCCTCTGGGGTCGCCCTCCGAGCGCGAAACCGTCGCGAGTGGGGCCCGAAGTGCCGATCCTCCGGCGAGGTTTGGCACTTCGGGCCGGGCCCAGCGGTGTCGCGACAGGCCAGCAACGGGGTGCTGCCCAGAGCCACCGCGCCTCGTCGCGACCTCCGTAGCAAGACGTATTGCACCCCGCGCGCGCGGCGATACATCCCAGCCCAGCAGGGGTTCCCGATGTCGAAGCGCTCGCCGCTCGCCGCTCGCCGCTCGCTAGCGTAAGTTCCGCCGCGATGCTGGTCGTCGCCTCGCTCCTCGCTGTCGCGACACCGGCGCTGGCCGACCCCGGCGACTTCGGCGACGCCACCACGCTCGGCCCCGATCTCCCCGGCGGCCTCTCCGGCGGCGGCTGGAGCGACGCCATCCCGCTGGAGCTCCCCCCGGCGCCTCGCGGGCTCGTCCCCGAGCTAGCGATCGTCATCGACTTCCAGGCGCCCGACGGCTGGCTCGGTCACTCCATGGCGCTCGGCGGTTTCTCGCGGCTCGAACTGCGCTCGCCCACCGGCGGCGTGCCCTGGATGGACGGGAGTGACGACGCCTACGTCGACGGGCAACGCCTCTACGACACCCTCGCCTCGGCCTCGTGGACGGTCTACCGCGCCGAGCAGGACGACCGCCGGGACTTCACCTTCGACGCGTCCACCAACACCTGGACGGCCACGCGCGACGGCTGGACCTGGACCTGGGGCAGCACGTCGGCGACCACCTGCGCCGTGGAGCGGCAGGACGAGGACGCGAGCTGGGACTGTGCCACCGACTTCGGCGGTGACGACCTCGCGGCCGACGAGACGACGGCGTGGCTCCTGTCGCGCGTGGAAGACCCCTTCGGCAACACCATCGAGTACGCGTACACCACGGGCAGCGGCAGCGTGGCGAGCTTCTACGAGGGCGCGGCCACCCACGCCCTGGAGCACGTGCCGGCGAGCATCCTCTACGCGGCCGGCTACCACCGTGTCGATTTCGGCTGGGAGGCCCGTCCCGACACGCCCACGTCGGCACGCTCGGGCGTGCTGCGCGCCTCGCCCCTCCGCCTCGCAGGCATCGACATCACCAGCAACGTGGGCGGCATCGAGGCCGGTCGCGACGCTGACGCGGCGGGCGCGAGCTACGCCATCGCCTACGCCGACGCCGACGCGGTGGCCTGCGAGGGCGAGAGCGCGTTGGAGCTCGCGGCGGCGTCCGCCTCGGGGCTGAGCCTCGTCCACCGGGTGATCCGCCTGCCCGATGGCGCCGAGTGGACCGGGAGCAACGGGCGCGCGCTGCGTTGCATCGAGCGATCCAGCAGCGAGGCCAGCTTCGCGCTCGCGACCGCCAGCCCCTTCTCCGGGGCGCACGTCTACGCGCCCACGCTATTTTCCCACCGCCACGCCTCCTCCCCCACGTGGCCCTCGAGCACCCACCTCGCCGCCAGCCTCGACGGCGACGCGCTCGCCGACCTGCTCCACTTCTCGAGCCAGTGCCAGGGCGGTGGTGCCCCCGGCGCGCGCGAACAGGTGAGCGGCTGCGCGGCGGAGTGGCAGTACTTCCGCAACGACGGGGGCCTGTTCACCGAGGCCACCAGCGACCCGTCCACCCCGGCCGCGGCCGGCTGGCTCGCCGCCAACGTGGACGGTTCCTTCCTGGACGACGGCGGCGCGTGGGTCATGCTCGACCTCGGTCGTGACGGCATCGACGACGCGATCGTCGCGACGACCGCCGTGGGCGACGACCGCGCCGACGGCGTGATCCTCTCCGCCGATGCCTACCTGGCGTGGCTGGAAGACGAGGCGCTCGACCTCGATCCCCTCGACGAGGGCGCCGGCGGTGAGCTGTTGCGACACGGCCAGTGGGCCGACATCGATGGCGACGGCCTCGTCGACCTGGTGCTGCCACCGCACGAGCACCTCTCCGCGCTCGAGCTCCTCGACGGCGCCGAGGGCATCACCACTTGGGTGCGCAACACCGGCGAGGCGCCCTACCTCGACGTGGCGGAGTGGATGCCCCTCTCCACGCCCCTGGAGGCCGAGGAGGCGGCGCTGCCCGCGGACTGGCAGGCGGTGCTCGCCGCCTGCGACGACAGCACCGGCGACGCGAGCACGGTGCCACCCGCGGCCTTCGGGCCGGGCGTGGAGAGCTGCCCGGATCCGCTCCTGGACCCCGAGGGCTGGCTGGCTTGCCTCGAGGCGGCGGTGACGTCGATGCGCTACACCGGCCTCGAGTATGCCAGCCACGCCGAGTACGTGGCCGGGCAGGCCCGCTGGGGCGACTACAATGGCGACGGCGTGGCCGACGTGGCCTACGCGCTCTGGGGTTGCTGGAACGTCCCGAGCGTGCTGGACGCCGACGCCTCCCCCATCGGCGACGCCTACTCCGCCGTGTTCCACGGCGACGGGCAGGGGGGGTTCCTCGACTCGGGCACCACCCTCGGCGCGCCGTTCTTGTCCTGGTACAGCGACGCCCTCCCCACGTGGTCGGAGGAAGAGCAGGCCGACTGGTTCGTCGGCAACCAACCGGCGCAGACCGCCTCTGCCTTCGGGGCCGCCGACCTCGCGCGGAGCGGTCGGGGCGGGCTCTTGCTCGCTGATGGCACCGGGAGCTACAGCGGCGTGGAAGAACGGGCCTACCTCGGTCTCCCTCTTGGCCACGCCGGGAGCGGCGCGAGCCTGCCGGCGGCGGTGCTCTCGCTCTCGCTCGCGACGGATGCCTACGACCAGCTTCTCGGCGACTGGGATGGCGATGGTTTCACCGACTCGCTCGTGGTCGGCCGCCCCGGCGCACCGGTGCCCCCCGAGGAAGGGCTGCACCTCGGCAGCCTCGACAGCGCCCGCTGGCGACCCACCGCCATCCACGGCCCCTGGGGCGGGGTCACGCGGCTCGAGTACTCGGTCACCACCGAGGCGGTCGAGGACCACCCGCGCCTGGCGCGCGCGGTCGACGTCATCGCCGCCGTGGAAGATCAGGCCGGGCGGGCCGAGTTCAGCTACGAGGGCGGCCTCACCTGGGGCGCGGAGGGCCGCTTCATGGGCTTCCGCGACGCCCGGGTGTCGCGCGAGCCCGGGCTCTCCGTGGTGGCCCGCTTCGTGCAGGCGCCCTGGGGCCGAGGGAAGCTCGCCTACCGTGCCACCTACCGGGCCGACAGCACCCTCGCCGGGCTCGTGCACCACCGCTACGCGGCCGAGTCCTGGTCCGCCCAGAGCTGGGACGTCGACGCGCCCTTCTGGAACCCGCTTGCCCACCAGTGCAGCGTGGAGGTGGGCCCCGGCGGCGGCTGGCCGGTGTCGCAGTCGGTGGCGGTCGAGGAGCTGGTGGCTCGCTGCGAGGAGGAGGGCATCGTGGGCGCGGTCGCGACCGACGGTCGCTACCAGGACGCGATGGGCTGGACCTTCGGCACCTACAGCACCGCCGTGGCCGTGGGCTTCCAGGCGCAGGCGTGGACGCTCGAGTCGAGCGCCGACCTGGAGGCCCCATCCGTGGCCTACGGCTGCGACGCGGGCTGCGACTGGGCTGGACCCGGCCCCTCCCTCGGCTTCGCGGGCGCGACGCCTGCCGTCGAGGGCAGCCTGCCCTCGGCGGTGGTCACGCCGATGGGCGCGACCGTGCCCTTCGACAACGGGTCGCCCATCACGGTCACCCGCGCTCGCACGCGCGCCTGGGAGTACGGCACCAACCAGCGGTCGAGCCTGGTGATGGACTGGCGCGACCCCGGCGAGCCGACGGACGGCACCATCGAGGTGCTCACCTACGACGCCAGCGACCGCCTCGTGGGCAGCACGCTCTTC